>DASXOV010000134.1:0-12118 GCA_036494005.1 Pseudonocardiaceae bacterium
CCCGATGGGTACGCCAGAGAACACCGACTCACCATCCTCCGGCGCGGTGCGTCCCTGGGGACTACGCGGGATGAAGACTTTGCCCGGCGCAGGGCAGCGGATTACCTCGTGGCGATACGATCACGAACGCCAGGTAGCCGTTGACCTTAATGGAACACCGTTGAATGACACACGGATGGGCGGCCCTACCGCGAACAAAGTCACTTCCAACGATGGCGACGAAGGGCCGTCGGAAGACTTCACCTATGACTTCGCGCCGGACTCCCCCTTTTCACCGGCATGACGGTACTGATCCTCGCCGCTGACCTCGACGCTAACGCCGACCACATGGTCACTGCGCTTCACGAACGCGGGGCGGTGGTCTGCCGGGTGAACACTGCGTGGTTCCCCGCGCAGCTAGCCCTATCGGCTGCACTGCGCGGAGACCGCTGGTCCGGGCAGCAGCGCACGCCGGC
Source organism: Pseudonocardiaceae bacterium (assembly GCA_036494005.1). GTDB lineage: Bacteria > Actinomycetota > Actinomycetes > Mycobacteriales > Pseudonocardiaceae. The sequence goes on from DASXOV010000134.1 coordinate 456, forward strand.
TCATATCGTGGAACTCGACGAGATCCACGCCGTGTCGTATCGCAGTCCCGAGGCATACAACATGCCTGCAGAACTCTCCGCGGTCGAGCGTCAGCACTGCAACCGGGAGGCCAAGTACGGGCTGGGCGGAATGCTCGCCAGCCTGCCCGCCTTGTGGGTAAACCACCCGGGCCGCCTCGCGGATAGTGCGTATAAGCCGGTGCAACTCGTCCGTGCGCGCGAGTGCGGCCTCTCGGTGCCGGACACGGTGATCACAAATGAACCTGGCACGGTGCGTTCCTTTGCCGCACGTGGGCAGACTATTACGAAGCTGATGAGCGCCAACACGATCTCAGAACAAGGCCGTCGCAAATTTTCCTGGACCCGCGTACTGGAAAGCGACGACCTCGACGATCTGCGCGGACTCGAAGTGACTGCCAACATGGTGCAACGCTGGGTTCCCAAGCTATTCGAGGTGCGCATTATCGTCATCGCCGATCAGCTCACTGCGGTCAAAATCACGTCGGGGAGCGCCGCCTCGCACATCGATTGGCGTTCTGATTACGCTGCCCTGACCTATGATCTCATCGAACCACCCGACCACGTGACTCGCGGGGTCCATGCGCTGATGCGCAGTTTTAACCTTGTGTATGCAGCGTTGGATTTTGTTGTTACGCCGGACACTGAATGGATATTCCTTGAAATCAATGCAGGCGGCCAGTATGGCTGGCTCGAAGCCAAGACCGGCGTGCCATTGACCGGGTATCTGGCCGATGTTCTCGCGAAGGGAGAGCAGTGACCACCTCACTCGATACGGAATGGGCTCCACGGGCTCAGCGCCTGGCCAACTTGCTCACCGAACGGGGAGATCTGCGCGATCCCGCATGGAAGGATGCTGTCGCCGCTGTCGCGCGCCACGTACTCGTGCCTGCCGCCTACCGGCAGGACAACACGGGAGCCTGGAAGCCGGTGGACGTGACGTCCCCAGAGGGGCTGGATCTGATCTACTCACCCACGACCTTGGTCACCGCGCTGGCCGATCGAGGAACACATCAGGAATCGGTCTCCAGCAGCACCAAACCCGATCTCGTGGTTCGCATGCTGGAAAACCTTGATGTCCACGACGGACACAAGGTGCTCGATATCGGTACCGGCGCCGGGTACAACACAGCGCTGCTCGCTCACCGGCTCGGCGACCACCACGTGTACTCCGTGGACATCGACGACGACCTCATCGAAGGAGCCCGCTACCGGCTCGGCGCAATCGGGGTGCGGCCGACGCTGGTCACCGCCGACGGGGCAGGGGGGCTCCCGCAACATGCGCCGTACGACCGGATCATCGCGACCTGCTCCGTGCCCACGGTGCCCTGGACCTGGGCCGAACAACTGGCCCCCGCCGGCAAGGCTCTGGTTGACCTCAAAGTAGCCAGCGAAGCAGGCAACCTCATCCTGCTGTATCGCTTTCCCGACCGGATGGAAGGGCATTTCATCACCCGGTGGGCCTCCTTTATGACCATGCGCCACCACTCTGACCAAGCACCCAAGATTCGGCAACCCAGGGCTGAACAGGCCAGGCTGCGCACCACGATCACCCCACCCAATCCTTGGTACAGCAACCGGGTCGTGTGGCTGCTCGCTCAGCTGCAGGGCCTACCTCCAGGCGTCCAGATAGGGATGCAACTCGACCCCGATACCCGGCAGCCGACCGCCAGTCTCGTCTCCACCCCCGATGGGTCCTGGGCTGCGGTGAGCCTCACGAGCCACGACGGCCGGCACGACGTCGTCGAAGGTGGTCCAGTGGCCCTGTGGGAACACGTCGAACGCGCACATCAGGTATGGCTCGACCACAACCAGCCCGACTGGCCCCGGCTCGGCCTCACCGTTACTCCTCAGCGCCAACACCTCTGGATCGACACCCCGGACGAAACATCTTGGCCGTTGCCGACCACAGGGAGTGAGCCCAGCTAACCAGCTGCTCAGGCAGCGTGGGTGGCGCGAAGCTGGTCTTGCAGCGCGCGGACGGAGGCCGGGCGCCTGGTCGGGGGGAGTGCGGCGAGGTCGGTCTCCAAACGGCGCAGCAGAAGGGCACAGCGCCGCGAGCGGACCGTGGGCAGCCGGCGCAGCGCGGCTTGAGCGGTGGGCACCGCCCGTATTCCCAGGTCAAGAAAGTGGGGGAGCAGTACATGGAGAATGAGCACCCGGTGTTGCCGTTCATCGCTGACGGCCTGACCTCGCTGATCGAGGTGAGGCATGTGACCTTTGGCGAACTCGGCCGGATTTCGTGTGGCCTGCGGCCGGTCGTGGTCACGGCGAGCGGTCGGGCGAGGTACGAGCAGTTGTGTGACCGGCAGGGGATACCTCCCTATCCCACCGTGGTGATCGACGGGGCTCCGGATCAGTGACCGAGGAGGACGTCGTGCGGTGGGGCCGGTCGGCCGCTGGTCATCGCCCCCGGGCCGGCGGCCAGCCGGGTCACCTGGCGCCGCAGCGTCAACGCCGAAGTGCCCGGCCGGGCCTGATCCACGCCCGGACAGCTGAGGACTCGGACGCCTCGCGCACGTACGCTGCGAGTATGCGCCGGATCATGGGAACCGAGGTGGAGTACGGCATCGCGGTGCCCGGTGACGCCTCCGCCAACCCCGTCCTGACATCGACCCAGGTCGTGCTGGCCTACGCGGCGGCAGCGGATCTGCCCCGAGCCAAGCGCGCCCGATGGGACTACGAGGTGGAGTCCCCGCTACGAGACGCCCGCGGGTTCGACCTCGGCGGGCCGGGACTGTCCCAGCCGGATCCCGAACTGGATGACCTCGGGGCCGCCAACGTCATCCTGACCAACGGCGCGCGGCTCTACGTCGACCATGCGCACCCGGAGTTCTCCGCCCCCGAGGTCACCAACCCCAGGGACGCCGTGATCTGGGACAAGGCCGGTGAGCGGATCATGGAGGAAGCGGCGATGCGGGCCCGTACGGTGCCCGATCAACCGCCCTTTCACCTGTACAAGAACAACGTCGACGGCAAGGGCGCCTCGTACGGCACCCACGAGAACTACCTGATGGCGCGATCCACCCCGTTCACGGCGGTGATCGCCGGACTGACCCCGTTCTTCGCGTCCCGCCAGGTCGTCTGCGGCTCCGGGCGGGTGGGCATCGGCCCGGCCGGCGAGCACGCCGGTTTCCAGCTCTCGCAACGGTCGGACTACATCGAGGTCGAGGTCGGACTGGAGACCACCCTCAAGCGCGGCATCATCAATACCCGCGACGAGCCGCATGCCGACGCCGACAAGTACCGGCGGCTGCACGTCATCATCGGCGACGCCAACCTCGCCGAGTACTCCACCTATCTCAAGCTCGGTACCACGGCGCTGGTCCTGGACCTGATCGAGGCCGGGGAGCGCTTCGAGGATCTACGGCTGCCCGACCCGGTACGTGCGGTCCACACAATCAGCCGTGACCCGTCGCTGCGCGGGACCGTCGAGGTCTCCGGCGGGCGCCAGTTCACCGGTCTGGATCTGCAACGGGCCTACCACGAGCGGGTCGCGCGGTTCTACGCCCGCGAGGGGTGCGAGGCGATGGCCGATGGCGCCGAGCACGTGCTCAGTACCTGGGGCGAGGTACTCGATGCGCTGGCCAGGGACCCGATGGAGTGCGCCGACCGGCTGGACTGGCCTGCCAAGCTGCAACTGCTGGAGGGCTACCGGGCCCGGGACGGGCTGAACTGGTCCTCACCACGGCTGCAACTGGTGGACCTCCAGTATTCCGACGTGCGGCTGGACAAGGGCCTCTACAACCGTCTGGTGGCCCGTGGCTCGATGAAGCGGCTGGTCACCGAGGAGGAGGTGCGCGCGGCGGTCACCGCGCCTCCTGAGGACACGAGAGCCTACTTCCGCGGTCGCTGCCTGGAGCGTTATCCCACCGAGGTGGCCGCTGCCTCCTGGGACTCGGTGATCTTCGACCTGGGCCGGGAGTCCCTCGTCCGCATCCCCACCCTGGAGCCGCTGCGGGGCACCCGGATGCACGTGGGTGAACTGCTGGACGCGTCGGCGACGGCCGTGGAACTGGTGGAGGCGATCACCCGGGGCTGATCACCCGGCCAGTCTGAGGGCGGCGGCCGGGATTGCTGGGTACTGTTTGGTCAAGGTGGCTTGAATCCGGGAGGCGGAATGTCCCAGGAGAAGGTGCAGCGCCAGGGCGGCGGCGACGGCGACGAAGAGGGCTCGGGAGCCGCGCCGGCCGGTCAGGAGCGCAGGGAGAAGCTCGGTGAGGACGTGGACGCGATCCTCGACGAGATCGACGACGTCCTGGAGGAGAACGCCGAGGACTTCGTGCGGGCGTACGTGCAGAAGGGGGGCCAGTGACCGGCCGACCGGGTGGCACGTGCATCCTGCTCCTGACAACGGCAGCTGTGGCAGCGGGAGACTAGGAGAAGATCACAACCGATGGACCAGTCCTCGGTCGGACGCTACCCGGGCGCAGCCCTGCCGGCGTCGTACTTCACGGTGGGAAGTTCTTCGTTCAGTGAGTTCCTCGCGACGACCGCACCCGACCTGTTGCCCGGGCGCCAAGGGCTCGGCAACTCCGGCGGTGTACTGCCTGAGGTGCCTCCGCATGGCACCACGATCGTCGCGGCCGTGTTCCGCGGTGGTGTGCTCATCGCCGGGGACCGCCGGGCCACCAGTGGAAACATGATCGCCCAGCGCGATATGGAGAAGGTGTTCGTCGTTGACGACTACACCGCGGTCGGTATCGCGGGTGCCGCCGGTATCGGCGTGGAGATGGTGCGGCTGTTCACTGTCGAGCTGCAGCACTACGAGAAGATCGAAGGCGTTCCGCTGAGCCTGGACGGCAAGGCGAACAAGCTGGCCGCGATGGTCCGGGGCAACCTCGAGGGCGCCATGCGCGGTCTCGCGGCGCTGCCGCTGTTCGTCGGCTATGACACGGACGCCACCAACCCGGACCAGGCCGGTCGGATCATCTCCTACGACGTCGCGGGCGGGCGATACGAGGAATCGGCGGGTTATGCCGCTATCGGCTCAGGCTCGATGTTCGCCCGTACCGCGCTCAAGAAGATGCACGACTCCAGCCTGGACCAGAACGCGGCGGTCCGGGTGGCCATGGAAGCCCTCTACGACGCCGCCGACGACGACACCGCGACCGCGGGACCGGATATCGTGCGGGGGATCTACCCGGTCGTGATCACCGTGACCGCCGCCGACGGGGCCGTCCGGCTGCCCGACCAGCAAGCCGGCCAGGTCGCCGAGGCCGTGCTGGAGGGCCGTAAGCAGAAGCCCGGCGGCTGACTCCGGTGCGGCCGGCCGGCAACAGCCGAACGAACACCGACCCCGAACCAGTCCGGATTCCTGACGGAATCCGTCGTCTCTCACAGGAGTTCCCGCCGTGACCATGCCGTTCTACGCCTCGGTCGAGCAGATCATGCGCGACCGCTCGGAGCTCGCCCGCAAGGGCATCGCCCGGGGTCGCGGTGTGGTGGTGCTGAGCTACTCGCAGGGGGTGCTGTTCGTCGCGGAGAACCTGTCCACCGCGCTGCACAAGGTCTCGGAGATCTACGACCGGATCGGCTTCGCAGCCGTAGGCCGCTACAACGAGTACGAAAACCTCAGGCAGGCCGGAATCCGGCACGCCGAGGTGCGCGGCTACGCCTATGACCGTCGTGACGTGACCGGCCGGGGCCTGGCCAATGCCTACGCACAGACCCTGGGGACGATCTTCTCCGAGCAGCAGAAGCCGTTCGAGGTAGAACTCTGCGTCGCGGAAGTGGGTGCCAGCCCGGACACCGACCAGCTCTACCACCTGACCTACGACGGCTCCATCGCTGACGATCCGGACTTCGTGGTGATGGGTGGCCAGGCCGAAGCCATCTCCACCGCGCTCAAGGGGTCCTACCGCCAGGACATGAACACCGCCGAAGCCGTCGCCGCCGCTGTGGATGCATTGAGCTCCGCTTCCGGTAACGGCGCGGCCAAGCGGACTCTCGGAGTCGGCCAGCTCGAGGTCGCGGTACTGGACCGGTTCCGTCCGCGGCGCGCGTTCCGCCGTATCACCGGGACCGCGCTCACCGCGCTGCTGCCCGGCGGCGAGAGCTCCAGCGCTGAGCCTTCGAACGCCGCTGAATCATCGAACGCCGAAGCCTCGAACTCCGAAGCCTCGAACTCCGAAGCCCAGGGGGGCGAGACCTCAGGCGATACCCAGACCTGACTGCTGTCGGGACTGACGGCGACAGGCCCCGATCACGGCGCCGTCAGGACTCAGGGGAGCCGGACTGCGGGCCAGAGCCAGGGAACGGGCGATAGACCCTCAGTGCAGCGGGCCGGGTCCAGAAGTGGAACCGGTGGCCCTCCGCGACCACCTCGCCATCGGTGGCCAGTGCCACCGGCTGCCCCACGATCTCAATCCGCATTTCACTGCGTTCCTGCTGCACATAGGTGCGGCTTCGCTGCAACGCTCCAGCCACCGCCCCGATGAGGAACCGCGTCCGGGACAGTGGCACGTCGGCCCGTACGAAGCGATCATCGAGCAGCCCCGAGTCGAAGTGGTGCCGCGCGGCGGGGGCGAAACCGCGGGGGCGGTAAATACCGTTGCCGACGAACACCAGCCACACCTTGCGCGCAGTCCCGTCGATGTGCGCGGTCAGCGGATGCGCCTCTCGCAGTACCTGGATCAGCGCGGCGGCGCCGGCCGGCCACTTACCCCAGCGCGACTCCCAGCGTTTCCGCAACTGCACCAGGTCCGGGTACCCCCCGAGGCTGGCCGTGTTGAGGAAATACCGCGGCGCGGTGTCGTCGACCTGCACGGCACCCAGGTCCACCGCCACCGCCGTACCGGTGCGCAGCGCTTCGACGGCGTCGGACAACCCGGCCACACCGAGGTCGCGGGCGAAGTGGTTGAGCGTGCCCGCCGGTATCACCACCAGCGGGAGGCCGCGATCAGCAGCAACCGCCGCGACCGCAGCCACCGTCCCGTCCCCACCGGCCACCCCCAGTGCCCGCACCGGCTGGGCCGAGGAATTCAACTCGGCCTCCACCTGCTTGGTCAGGTCGGTGTCCGGCTTGGTGAACACCAGCCGGGCGGCGGGCAGGGCCGCCGCCAGTTCGTCCCCGGGGTCATCGCCGTCGATGCCCGAGTTGGGATTGACCAGGATGACCAGCCCCGCCCCGTCGGGCAGCGCGTCGACACGGGCGGGGTACCTGGTCTCCACGGCTTCTTCGATCCGTAACGGCCACCACCGCCGAGTCGCCAGCGCGACGCCGGTGCCCAGCAGCACCCCGGCGGCCACATCCGAGGGCCAGTGCACCCCGGTGTGCACCCGCGAGTACGCCACCGCCGCCGCCACCGGCGCCACCGCCACCCCCAGGGCCGGGTTCTCCATCGTCACCGCGGTGGCGAACGCAGCCGCCGACGCGGCGTGGCCGGAGGGGAACGACGACGAGTCAGGGCGGTCACGAACAGCCAGCCTGCGCGCCGCCGGGACGTCCTCATATGCTGGGCGCCGTCGTGGCATCACCGGTTTGGCCAGCAGGTTCGCGGTGAAGCTGGCTCCTCCGATGGCCAGTACGCCGCGCAGGGCGGCGCGCCGGGCGGCACCCTTGCGGCTGGCGAGCAACACCGCGACGGCGAACCACAGCACGCTGTGATTGGCAGCCGTGGTGAGCGCCTTGAGTCCGTTGTCGGCAGGTGAGTCGGGGATCGCCGCACTGCGTCGCACCAGCTCACGGTCGGCCCAGTTGACGTCATGCGCCACGCGGCGCAACCGATCCAGCACAGGACAAGACTAAGTGAGCCCGTACGGACGGCCTGCACGACGGTCCCGGCAGCCTAGGCTGGAGGGCATGCAACGGCGGATTTTCGGCATTGAGACCGAGTTCGGAGTCACGTGCACCTTCCATGGCCAGCGTCGGCTCTCGCCGGACGAGGTGGCCCGTTACCTGTTCCGCCGGGTGGTCTCCTGGGGTCGCTCGTCGAACGTTTTCCTGCGCAACGGCTCTCGCCTGTACCTCGATGTGGGGTCCCATCCGGAGTACGCCACCGCGGAGTGTGACGACCTCGCCCAGCTCGTAACCCACGATAAGGCCGGTGAGCGGATCTTGGAGGATCTGCTGGTCGACGCCGAGCGGCGGCTGGGCGACGAGGGCATCGGCGGGGACATCTTCTTGTTCAAGAACAACACCGACTCCGCGGGCAACTCCTACGGCTGCCACGAGAACTACCTGGTGGCTCGGGCGGGGGAGTTCTCCCGCATCGCCGATGTGCTGCTCCCGTTCCTGGTCACCCGGCAGTTGGTCTGCGGAGCGGGCAAGGTACTGCAGACACCTCGAGGCGCGGTGTATTGCCTGTCACAGCGGGCGGAGCACATCTGGGAGGGCGTCTCGTCAGCGACCACCCGGTCCCGCCCGATCATCAACACCCGGGACGAGCCACATGCCGACGCCGAACGGTACCGGCGGCTGCACGTGATCGTGGGCGACTCCAACATGTCCGAGGTCACCACCCTGCTCAAGGTGGGTACCGCCAATCTGGTGCTGGAGATGGTGGAAGAGGGCGTCGCGTTCCGTGACTTCACCCTGGACAATCCGATCCGCGCGATCCGGGAGATCAGCCACGACCTCACCGGCCGGCGCGGTGTCCGACTCGCGGGTGGGCGGGAGGCCTCCGCGCTCGACATCCAGCGGGAGTACTTCAGCCGGGCGGCGGAGCACGTGGCCCGCCGCGGCTCCGACCCGCTCACCGATCGGGTGCTCGAACTGTGGGGCCGCACGCTGGACGCCGTTGAACGACAGGACCTCAGCATGATCGACCGGGAGATCGACTGGGCGATCAAGCATCGGCTGGTCGAGCGCTACCGCGCGAAACACCGGATGGATCTGTCCAGCCCGCGGGTCGCCCAGCTGGACCTGGCGTATCACGACATCCGCCGCGGGCGGGGACTGTTCGACCTGCTGCAGCGCAAGGCGCTGGTCGACCGGGTGACCGATGACGGCGAGATCGAGGCGGCCAAGGACACTCCCCCCGCGACCACCCGGGCGAAACTGCGCGGGGACTTCATCGCCGCCGCCCAGGCCGCGGGCCGCGATTTCACCGTCGACTGGGTGCACCTCAAACTCAACGACCAGGCGCAACGCACCGTGCTGTGCAAGGACCCGTTCCGCTCGGTCGACGAGCGGGTGGAGCGGCTCATCGCCTCGCTCTGACCGCTGGCGGGTCACCAGCGGTGGCTCGGCTGAATCGGCGGGCCCAATCCTGGACGTGATCAAGCAGCTCGGGCGGGGCGAGCACGGTGAAATCCGCACCGACGGCGCCCAGCGCCATCGCCGGCCAGTCCAGCGAGTCCGCCCTCATCCGCAGCAGGCACCGTCCACCGTCGACGTCCTCGAGGGTCGCCCACCGGCCGATGCGGTCGCGGACCGCCGCCGCCGGGGCATGGACCAGGACCTCGACGGCGTACGAGGCCGGGAGGTGGTCGATCCGGGCGTGCACGAACGCCGCGGCATCCTCGGCGGGCAGCTCACGGGGGCGGAACCGCACCCCGGTGCTGCGCGGCCGGTCGAGGCGGTCCAGCCGGAAGCTGCGCCAGTCGTGGCGGGTGAGGTCGTAGGCGACGAGGTACCAGCGGCGACCGAGCGTCACCAACCGGAGCGGCTCGACGTGCCGATCGGTGTGCTCGCCTACGGCCGAGGTGTACCCGAACTCGAGGCGTTCGGTGTCTCGGCAGGCCTGAGCGACCGCGGTGAGGACGCCCGGGTCGATACTCGGGCCGGAGGTGCCCCACGCCACGGGCACCGTCATCGCGCGCAGCACCTCGACCCGGCGCTGCAGCCGCGGCGGCATCACCTGCACGACCTTGGTGAGCGCGCGCACCGACGCCTCAGCGAGGCCGGCGACCGCGCCCTGGGTGGCGGCCTGCAACCCGACGGCGAGGGCGACGGCCTCCTCGTCGTCGAGAACCAACGGCGGTAGCGCGGCACCCGCGGCGAGCTGGTAGCCGCCGTCGACGCCGCGCTGCGCCGTCACCGGATAGCCCAGCTCTCGCAGCCGGTCGATGTCGCGCCGGAGTGTACGAACCGAGACCTCGAGCCGATCCGCCAGCTCCGTCCCCGGCCAGTACCGGTGGGTCTGCAGCAGCGACAACAGCCGCAACGTGCGAGAGCTCGTGTTCGCCATAGTGGTGAGTCTCCCGTAATTCAGGTCAAAAACTGGCACTTGAGGTCGGTAGCGTTCCTCTCAACGGACCACCAGGAAAGGCGGAGACCATGACCACCGGCGACACCACCACCGAGGCGATCAGCACCGACGAGCGGACCGACCTGCTGGAGACGCTGGCCAAGCACCGGGACTTCCTGCGCTTCACCGTCCGCGACCTGACCGACGAGCAGGCCGCGCAGCGCACCACGGTCAGCGAACTGTGCCTGGGCGGGCTGATCAAGCACGTCGCCGCGGCCGAGTCGAACTGGGTCGACTTCATCCTCGGCGGCCCGGACGCCATGGCCCACGGCGCCGAGGAGTGGAACGCCGAGGCAGTGGCCGAGGACTGGCTGGCGCGGTTCCGGATGCTGCCCGGCGAGACGCTGGCCGGTGTGCTCTCCGAGTACGAGCGGGTCGCGCGCCGCACCGATGAGGCCGTGGCCACCCTGCCCGATCTCGGCCTCTCCCACCCGCTACCGGAGGCGCCCTGGTTCGAACCGGGCGCGCGCTGGTCGGCCCGCCGTGCGCTGCTGCACATCATCGCCGAGACCGCCCAGCACGCCGGTCACGCCGACATCATCCGCGAGTCCCTGGACGGCGCGAAGACCATGGGATAGCCCTGGGACCCGTTGCGCACCTGAGTCCTCCGGGTTCTCGATCGTCCAGCGGGACAGCGGCCTCGCTTTGTCGTAGATCAGCGCGTGGCCAAGGCTCTCTCGTGATCTCCCCCGACGCCTTGGCGGGCAGTCCTTCTGAATGTCTCATTCGGATACTCTGAGGCCCGTGAGAGATGCCGCTGCCAAGAACCGGGGGGGTTCACGTGGGAGATAAAGAACAGTACGAAACCGACGGTAATGATCGAGACGAACGCGGTCCTACTACACATTCTTCTGCCAGGGGGAGGAGAACCAAGATTGCCGCCGCCGCCATATTCGTATTGACCACGGTTTCGGCTTTGATCGTCCAGGACTTGTACGGCAAAGCGAAGGATGCGATCGACCCATCCCCGTTCAGCGTCTTTGTCGCACCGTACGACGCCTGCCCAGACGGCCGATGGTTGTTCCCGGCGAATTTCGATGTGCGGACACTGCCGGGATTCGACCAGCTCAACACGCGCTGGGCGTACGAACACGGCGGATACAACGCAGAGACGAGTATCGCGGAGCTAACCTTCCAGGCGAAGACCGAGGGAGCTGTCGTACTACATCGCATGCGTATTCGACTTACCGAGCGCAAGGCGCCAATAAAAGGAATCGTGATCTCGAAGTGTCCCATCAGGATAAAGCCGGCACTGGATGTTCGCCGATTTCAAACCGATCTGGACGACCCTGAGCCATCCATTGTCCCGGAACCGTCACAAAAGGACATGTCAAAGAATAACGGTTCGGACTCCTTCAGGGGTTTTCCTTACAGAATTTCACAATCCGAACCAGAGGTGTTCCAACTCGCCGCACGCACCACGACATGCTCGTGCTCGTGGCAAGCGGAGCT
>DASXOV010000135.1:0-2515 GCA_036494005.1 Pseudonocardiaceae bacterium
AGCCGCCATAATCGGTGCAGTAGTTGCTGGGATCCTTTTGGTCATACAAATTGGGGACTACTTCTAATACCCCAGCCCGGGATCGTTAAGTAAGGAATCGTCGATATTTGGGAGTGTGCTGGCAAGGAGACCTACGAGCCAACACCTGTGGACGTCTACGCTGCGCTCATGGCGGAGTGGGCGACGTCCCGGGCAGGCGAGGCAGCGGGTTCAAGGCGGAGGCAGAAACCGTCCTGGCGTCACTGCGCGGTCAACCGCTTGACGCGGTGACTGTGTACCAACATTGGTTCGACAACGCTGCGAACGGTGAGGTTTCCCGGTTCTGGCTGCACTTCAGAGATCGTCCGATCTACTGCGTCAGTGGTGACGGCAGCGGGCAGAGGCTCCACGTGCGTCTCGGCGAGCCGGGCGGGGCTGTTGACAGGGAGCGGTACGGGCAGATGCGGGTGCACCCCGTCGCCTCTGGACATCCGCTGACCGGGCTCATCGGTCGTAAGGGTTCGGTAAACCCGTGGGTAGCGTGGACGGTCTTATGATCGTTTTGGACACGCCGGGGTGGTGCGTGCATCGATGATGGTTGTGGTGTCTGCTACGCGGTGTGTCTGCCACGGTCCTGAGTGATGCTGCTGCTGTCGGTGTGGCCTCGTGGCAGGAGCGCCTGGGGGCGGCTGAGGCTCGGGCTGAGGCGGCTGAGGCTCGGGTGGCTGAGTTGGCCGAGCAGGTCGCGGTGTTGTCCCGGATGTTGTTCGGTCAGTCGTCGGAGAAGTCTCGGCCGGGTCCTGGTCCGGGCGGGGACTGGCCGGGCGGGGACGCCGGGCAGGTGGGCGGGCTGCCGGATCCTGCGGGTTCGGGTGTAGCCAAGCCTGGGCGGGGTCAGCAGCGGGGTAGTCGTGGGCATGGCCGGCGGGATTACTCGCATCTGGAGACCGAAGAGGTCGTCCATGACGTCGCGGACGGGTTGCGGTGCTGTGCGGATTGCGGGTTGGAGTTCGAGTTTCTGTGCGCGGAGACCAGCGATCAGGTCGATTGGCGGGTGAAGCTGATCCGGATCGTGCATCGCCGGCTGCGGTACCGGCGCCGGTGTGACTGTGCGGGGACGCGGACGGTGACTGCGCCGCCGGCGCCGAACCCGGTTCCGAAGGGCCTGTTCACGGCGGGTTTCCTGGCCCGGCTGCTGTACCACAAGTACGTGTTGGGCATGCCGGTGCACCGGATCGTGCGGATGCTGGCCGCGGAGGGCCTGCAGGTGTCCGAGGGCACCCTGACCGGGGCGTTGCAGAACATAGCCGCCTTGCTGGAGCCGCTACGGACGGTGATCGTGGCCCGTAACGCGGCCGCGGTCCACGTGCACGCCGACGAGACGACGTGGCGGGTGTATGAACGCCCGGACGGTAAAGACGGATACCGGTGGTGGCTGTGGGTGTTCCTCGCCGACGACACCGTGGTGTTCACCATGGACCCCACCCGTTCGGCGTCCGTGCTCGACACCCATTTCGGTATCGACCGCGGCGAACAGAAACTGTCCGAGGGCAGGCGGCTGGTGCTGTCCACCGACTTCTACGTCGCGTACCAGTCCCTCGGCCGGGTCGAAGGCGTCGACCCGTTGTGGTGCTGGGCGCACATCCGCCGGTATTTCATCCGCGCCGGTGACGCCCACGTGCAGTTGCGGTACTGGCGTGATCAATGGATCGGCCGGATCGCGGACCTGTACACGGCGCACCGGGCGATGGCCGCCGCGCAGGCCGGCACCGCCGAACACACCCAGGCCAGCACCGACTTCGACGCCGCTTTGCAGGTCATGGACACCGCCCGCCAGCAACAACAAGCCCTCTACAGCCTGCACCCGGCGGCGAAGAAGGTCCTGGCCACCCTGGACCGCGAGTGGGACGGCCTGATCCGCCACCGCGACTTCCCCGACATCAGCCTGGACAACAACCCGGCCGAAAGAGCGCTGCGCAACCCGGTGATCGGCAGGAAGAACTACTACGGCAGCCACGCCCAATGGGCCGCGTACCTCGCCGCGACCGTCTGGACGATCACCGCCACCGCCGAACGCAACAACCGGGAACCCCTGACCTACCTCACCGACTACCTGCAAGCCTGCGCCCTCGCCGGCGGGAAACCCCCCGAAGGCGAAGCCCTGCAACGATTCCTGCCCTGGCTCCCCGGACCAGGCGACACCACCGGCAGCCGAGACAACGACCCACCACCGGCCCCACCCGAACCAACAGACCCCGGCCACACACCGTAACCCCACCAACCACCCGACACCTCACCCGACCGCCACCACCGGCCGGGCCTTCACCATGCCCTTCCACGGGACCACCGAATACTTACAACGGCTTCAGTGGCCGGCGGGTCGAGCGTCCACCGAGGCATGTCCTGGCCGAATACTGCAGCTTCTGGAATCTCAGGAAGGGAATTCGGCAAACCCTCAGCAAGGTGGAGCATCAACAGGACCTCAGCTACCGCTGTGAAGCGCGTCGCGAGGCAATGCATCCCCTGCGGCTCCGCG
>DASXOV010000136.1:0-3295 GCA_036494005.1 Pseudonocardiaceae bacterium
ATGACCGAGCCCCTCACCCCCGACGCTGCACCGCACGGCCCCAAGGCGAGCGGCGAGCCCGATCCGAGCCCAGTACTCTGGGGCCGCGACCCCACGGGCACCCTGCATGCCGTCGACCGAACAGACGCGCTGCTGTCGGTGTCCCGCGGCTACAACGAGACGCTCTGCGGACAGATCAACCTCACTACGCAGGTCGAATTCGAGCCCAGCCCATCCGGCGCGATATGCATCGCCTGCACCATCGGCGCTACAGCCGACCTGCACGACCCCGGCCGATTCGGCACTGCGCAGCAGAGGTGACATGACCCCAGATGGCGTTTACCCGTCTGGCCGGTAACCGAGGGATGGGTAACCGAGGAATCCCACTCGATAGCCTCAGCCCGGTGAACGTTCGTGGTCAGCCCACTAGGGAACCGCGATCCCGTGCCGGGTGAGCAGCAGTACACCGAGTTCCCTGGCCCGGTCGCCCGCCTCGATGTCGCCCTCGGCGGCTGAGACGATCGACCCCTTCATGAGGATGTGCCACTGGCGGGCGAAGGGGTCGGGGTCCGCCACCCCGGCGGAAGCAGCCAGGTCGCGGACATAATCGCGGATGTTCGCCAGATGCTGGATACTCGCCTTCCGGACGGGACTTTCCGGATCAGTAACCTCGAGCAGTGTGGTGATAAAGGCGCAACCCTCGAAGTCCGGGCGCGCGAACCATTCACCGAAAATATCGAAGATGACCAGCAGGCGTTGGACCGGAGTATCGCCCCGACGCCAGGACTCGGCCTGTACCCAGTCCCGTGTCCATATACGCTCGCGGCGTTGGAGAAAAGCGAGAATGAGGTCATCCTTGGACGCGAAGTTCCGATAGAGCGTCATCTTCGCGACACCGGCCGCACTGACCACCGCGTCCACGCCGACAGCGCGGGTGCCCTGGCGACTGAACAGATCGTACGCCGCCCGCACCACGCGCTCTCGGCCACTCTCAACACTTGCGGCGTTGAGAGCCGCATTCTCAGGACTCTCGGGCACAGCTACTCACCCCGGCAGCAGACCATTCCGACCAGCGTACCAGTGGAGGTAGCCGAGTTGACCACCGGCCAATCGTCGCGGCAGACCATCCGAGTCAGGTCCGCGGTATCCGGTGACCTGCCCGCCGTGCACGGACTGATCAGCTCCGCGTACCGGGAGTTCGAGTCCTTCCGCACGGCTGCGAACCGTTCCACATCTACGCACTGTGGGTGTAGGCGGGCTCGCCTGGCGTGGTGCGTACGCTGCACTCATGAGCAGGCGCACCGAGGGCCCGCTACGCGCCGTCATCGTCGATGACCACCAGATGGTGCTCGACGGGCTGCGCGCGATGCTCGGTTCGTATTCCGACCAGGTCGACATCGTCGGCGAAGCGACCGAGCCGAACCTCGCGCTGAAGCTCGTGATCGAGCATGAACCGGACATTGCCTTGCTCGATGTCCGGTTGCGCGGCTCCAGTGGCCTCGACCTGTGCGCGGAGATCCGCAAGCGACGGCAGGACTGCAAGGTCGTCTTCCTGACCGTCTACGACGATGAGCAATACCTCTACCAGGCACTGCGGCTGGGTGCGGCCGGTTTCCTGCTCAAGCGGGTGCGGGGTGCCGAGCTCGTCGACCACTTGCAACGCATCCACCGGGGCGAGATCTTGATCGATCCCAGTCTGGCGGCCAAAGTGGCGATGTCGGTGGCACATCTGCGGGGAGGCGAGTTCTGGCCGGGCGCTCATCTCGGTCTCACCCAGCGGGAGAGCGAGGTGCTCGCGCTCATGGTGGCCGGCCTGTCCAACCGTGCCATCGCGGGCAGGCTCACCGTCAGCGAGGAGACGGTCAAGACCCATGCCCGCGGGATCTACCGCAAGCTCGACGTCCCGGATCGTTCCAGCGCGGTCGCCGCGGCACTGCGCGAAGGAGTGTTCCAGTGACCCCGTCGCGCCTCGGTCTCGCCGACGCCGACTCCGACACCCAGCTGTTGTCCCGGGTGATCGAACTGCTGTCGACCGGTCTCGACCTCGACGGAGTGGTCCAGCGGGTAGCCGATCTGATCACCGAGACGACGTCGACCGACGTCTGTTTCGTGCATCTACTCGACGAGCCGGGCGGCCGGCTGCGACTGCGCGGCGCCACCCCACCGTTCGATCGTTTCGCCAGGCAGATCGAGATACCGGTCGGCGAAGGGGTGTCCGGATGGGTGGCGGCGCACTGTGAGCCCGCGATGATCACCGATAACAAGCGCGCGGATCCTCGGTACCTCTACATCCCCGAGTTGCGCGGAGAGGACTTCACCTCGATGGCGTCGGTGCCGATCGTGACCCGGTCCGGTGATCTGGTCGGCGTACTGAATGTGCACACCCGGGATCGCCGCGAGTTCACCGGCGCCGACGTCGATCTGCTGCGCACGGTGGCAGGCCTGATGGCCGGGGTCATCGAGAACGCGAGTCTGCACAGCAGGCTGGCCGAGCGGGAGGAGGCGATGGAACGCTTCGCCGAACAGATCGTGCTGCTCCAGGAAACCGAGCGGCGGCGGCTGGCGGGGGAGATCCACGACGGCATCAGCCAGCGCATCGTGAGCCTGTCATTCCACCTCTCGGCCGCTGCGGACGCGCTCGTCCTGGACCCGGGCGCTGCCGGGGAACAGATCGCCCGCGCGCAGGAGCTCGCCGGCGCCGCGCTCGACGAGACCCGCAACGCGATCGCCGGACTTCGCCCGCCCGTGCTCGACGACCTCGGTCTGGCCGCGAGCCTGGAGAGCCTCGCTAGGTCGACCCAGCTGCCCCATGTCCAGGTGGACACGGTGGCCGGGTACCTACCCGAGCATGTGGAGACCGCCGTCTACCGGATCGCGCAGGAGGCGCTGCAGAACGTGATGAAGCATGCCAGCGCACAGCACGTGCACCTGCGGCTCTCGGTGACTAGCGAGGCCGTCGTGCTGGAGGTCTCCGACGACGGCGCCGGCTTCGACCCGGCGGCCGCGAGCGAGCGGGCCGGGCCGGGCGGATACGGCCTGCCGGGGATGCAGCAGCGCGCCGAACTACTGGGCGGCCAACTCACGGCCGAAAGCAGCCCCGGCTGGGGTGCGATGGTACGCCTGCGTGTTCCGATCTCGCACGAGCACTAGACCGAGGGCTCAGATCTCCTTGCTGATGCTGTGCAGGAATTTGATGGTCTGAGACGGCGACTTAGCCTGCACACACAACCGATCCATCACCACCAAATAACGCTCCACATCCACACCCTCATCCAAATAAAGAGCACTCGTCAACTGCTCCAAATACACCACATCA
>DASXOV010000137.1:0-33404 GCA_036494005.1 Pseudonocardiaceae bacterium
CAACGCGAAGGCGTTGTTCGATCTGGTGCTGCCCGGGGACCCGGTCGAGATCGTCGGGTCCACCCAGCAACTGGGTCCCGCCGACGGCGACTACTACGACTGGACCATCCCCTGGGACGCCTGGACCGCCAAATCAGCCCTCGCCGGTTAGCGCCCAGACCCCTGCGCGGCACCAGCACCCGTACTCAGGGGACGACGTAGAAGACCATCACGGCGGCGCAGGCGAGGACCAGTAGCGCGACCAACAACAGCTTCACGAGGTCGGGCACACAGATCGGTTCCCGTCTGGGACGCCGCCGCGGCGCACGCCATTGCGGCGCGTTCGCAGGCGTTCTCGGGATCCGAGCGGTCACCGCAGGTGCGGGAGTCACCGACACGACAGGTGGGCCGGGAACCGTCGTTGGTGCTGATTCCATCCCCGGTACGACCTGGGCGGTGCCCACCACTGCGAGCACTCGTCGTTCCATCTCGGGACCCGGCCTGGCCGCTGGTATGGACAGCCCGAGCAGGGCGCCGACCTCCTGGGCCTCGGCCGCGGCGTCGGTGCATTCCGCGCAGTCCGGCAGATGCGTGGCGACCAGGATCTCCTCGGCAGGCTCCAGGGCGTGCAGTGCCCACCCGACCGCCAGTTCGCTGTGTGCGCAGCCTCGCGCAGGGTGCTGGTCGGTCACTGGTTCATCTCCTGACTGCGCGCGCTTCGGCGACCAAGGCATCCGGCCCGAGCTGATCGGTGAGTATTGACTGTAGCTGCCGTACCGCTGTGGACATGCGGGACTTGACCGTGGCCAGCGGAACACCGGTGAATGCGGCGATCTCACGCTGGGTGTGCCCGCCGAAGTAGGCACCCACGAGAGCTTGGCGTTGCTCGCCGGGGAGCCGGTCCAGCGCCGCGCGCACCTGGCCGGCCGCAACCCTGGTCGTCGCACTCTGATCGGCACCCGCCCCCGGTTCCTGCGGCCACCCCTGGGCCGCCCCGGGCGCCACGATCGCCTCGGAGCGGGCCGTGCTCGTCCTTCGGACCTCGTCGACAGCTTTGTGCTGGGTCATCGTGAGGAGCCAGGTGATGACGCTGTCGCGCGCTGGATCGTATTGCCAAGGATCTCGCCACAGTGTCACGAAGACGTCGTGCACCACGTCCTCGGCGAGGCGGCCGTCCGCGCAGATTCGGTGGGCGAGTGAGTAGCAGAGCCGCCCGAAACGCTGGTAGAGCTCCGACAACGCGGTTCCGTCAGTATCCCGCAGTCTGCGGGCGAGCTCCGCATCGGACGCCTGCTGTGTGGCACCGGGTGCAGGTGGAGTGGGTGGTAAGGCACTCTTCGATCGATTCCTCCGCTCGTTCAAGCGAGCCTCACCGGCCACCGAGAGGGATCTGTCATCTCGCGCACCTCCGCCGTACATCTCCGGCACCCGCTCGATCCGCGTTCGCCGCATCCTGGTGCTTGGGTTACCTTATTACGAACCTCCTGATTGCTGAACAGGTCGCAGCGAACCAGGGTCTCGCGCCATTCCATGGGACCGTTGTGTGCCGCTCAGGTCAGAGGAGAATGGCCACGAGAGTGAGCACTCCGACGATCGTCACGCCCGCCCCGAGTACGGATACCTCGATCGACGGCGCGGCGACAGCGCCGGCGGCTCCCGGCCCGATCACCCGGTGCCGATGCAGGCCGATGACGGTCGCGATCACGCTGAGTACCAGTGCAACGCCGGCCGGGAGCAGGATCGGGGGTCCGGTGAGGCCGGCGCCACGCAGCATCAGCAGTGCGCCGTTGGCGAGCAGGCCCAGCGCCGTGCGCTCCCAGGACAGCAGCGTGCGTTCGGCCTGCAGCCCGGGTGCTTCGGTGCCGAACTTGGTCACGGTGGGTTCCCGCGCGGCGGCTGCGGCGGGCGGGCTGATGGGCCAGCGGCCATGTGTTCCCCGGTCCGGTGGTGGCGGATCGTGTGCCCGATACAGTAGCCCGGACATGACCCACCAGGTGCCCGCCGAGCGGCCGCGATCCGGGCAGGCGTGCCGCGCCGACCCCGAGAAGGTCGCGGCGGCGCTGCGCGTCGCGGCGGGCTGGGGCCCGTACTTCGTGATCGAGACCGGGCCGGGCGGCCGGGGGACGGTGCTGGCCTCGCTCTACTCGGCGACCGGTGCGGTTGACCTGACCGAGCTGGTGGAACACCACGCGCGGCGGTTGGGTACCGCTGAGCTCCGGGTGGCCGCCTCCCTGCTCTTCCAGGGATTCGCGGCCCGGCTGTGGTCGCCGGTGCTGGGCTGCGCAGCCGCTGGGGTGGTGCCGGATCTCGATCCTGACCAGCTGCACTGGTGGCGCGCCTCGCCGCTCGGGCTGCGTATCGCACGGGCCGGTGGGTGGCAGCCGCCCGGCCGGAGCGATCACACCGGCCTCGCGGTGCGGGCGGTGGTGCAGGACAACCTGTATCCGTTCGCGCAGGCATTGCGGCGCGTCGTCCGGATCGCCGAGGGCCTGCTGTGGGGCGCGGCGGCGTCGGCGCTGGTCGGCGCGGTGCAGATGCTGCAGGGCGACGAACTCAGCGCGGCCCGCGACCTGGCGGCGGAGGTGCTGGAGCAGCCGGCGCTGCGCGGCACCACCATTCTGCTCGACCGCGATCCCCTGCGGGTGCGGCGGCGCAGTTGCTGCCTGTACTACCGGGTGCCGGGCGGCGGGCTATGCGGCGACTGCCCGCTGGAACGGGTTCCACGGCGGGCCTGAAACCGGGCGGCTACTCCAGGTTGATCGTGTAGTCGAGCACGGTGTTGTCGGCGGAGACGATGATGTGGGCCACTTCGACCGGCTGGCGGTTCTCCTCCGGGCCGACGAGCATCCGGCGCGCCACGGTAAGTACCGGGACGGCTTCGGGGATGTGGAGTATGCGTCGCTCATCGAGCGTCGGCACGCGGGAGCGGACGCTTTCTTCGACGCCGGTGATGAAGATTCCCAGAGTGGCCAGCTGGGCGAGATTTCCCCCTGGCCAGGGTTCGTTCGCCGGATCGGCCACCGGTGTGTCACGGACCAGATCGTATGGATAGTACGACCAGCTCAGTTGTTGCGGCCTGTTGTTGGCATAGAAGACGAACCTGCGTTGAAGCACCTGCGTTTCGAGATCGGGATCAAGATTGAGTGATTCCGCGACCTCTCGCGGTGCGGACATTACTTGGAAGTCCTTGTCCAGGCGGTACTGATCCCAGGAGATACCGTGGTCCGTGGTGAAGGAGGTGGACTTGGGTGGTGGTTCCGGCCAGTACTCGCGCTTGATCTGCGCGATTTCCTGTAGATAGCGGTCTCCGGCTATGCGCCGGACCGATCGATCCTGCCGCACGACGAAAACATCCCTTCCTTGAGCGTGCTAGATCATACCTTCGTTACAGAGAGTTCCGAGAGCCAGCAGGTCACATCATTTTATGATACCCGTGGATGCTCGGTCGGCGGACTTCGACCTGGTCGAGTCACCGTTTCGGGTAAGTGGATCGAGCCGTCCGCCACTCTCGGATACTGAATCTCCCCGGATTGATTTGTCCCCCGTATGAGCGTCATGTCCGGTGGCTCAGGATCGTGACCGGATGGTCACCGGTGAGAGTCCGTGGGCCGGCCCGGCGCGTCAGCGCTGCCTGGAAAAAAGTTCCGGCGACGTGTCGATCCGGCTGCCCCTCGTTCGACGCCTGGGTGGAGCAAGGGTTGAGCTGCTTGACACCATCGGCAGCCCGGCTCCGGACCGGACACAGACACCACGAGGAGACACGACGATGCGATTCATGGTCATGGTCAAGGCCGATCAGAACTCCGAGGCGGGCGTCCTGCCGAGTGAGGAGCTGCTCACTGAGATGGGGAGGTACAACGAAGAGCTGGTGAAGGCCGGCGTGATGCTCGCGGGGGAGGGCCTGCACCCGAGTTCGAAAGGGGCGCGCGTCAGGTTCTCCGGAGCGAACCGGACCGTGCTCGACGGCCCGTTCACCGAGGCCAAGGAACTGATCGCCGGCTTCTGGCTGATCCAGGTGAAGTCGAGGGAGGAGGCCATCGAGTGGGTCAAGCGATGCCCCAATCCCATGGAGGGGGAGTCCGAGATCGAGATTCGCCAGGTGTTCGAGGCCGAGGACTTCGGTGCCGAGTTCACCCCCGAGCTCCGGGAGCAGGAGGAGCGGTTGCGCGCGCAGATGGACGCGCAGCAGTAGCCGGCGCTGGTCGGAGTCTTGCCGGGCGGGCAGCGAGCTGCTCTGATGAGACGCCGTGGCGACCTCCGATACACATCGCACGATCGATGCCGTCTGGAGGATCGAGTCGGCGCGGCTCATCGCCGGTCTCGCGCGGATCGTGCGCGACATCGGTCTTGCCGAGGACCTCGCGCAGGACGCTCTGGTCGCTGCCCTCGAGCAATGGCCGCGGGACGGCGTTCCACGTAACCCGGGTGCCTGGCTGATGGCCATCGGCAAGCGTCGTGCGATCGATCTCATCCGCAGGCAAGAACGCCTCGGCCACAAGCACGAGGAGTTCGCCCGCGAGCTGGAGACCGGGGGAGCGGGGGCCGCGCCGGACGTGGGCGCGGTCCCCGACGAGGACATCAGCGACGACCTGCTGCGTCTGGTGTTCACGGCCTGCCATCCGGTGCTGTCCACCGAGGCGCGGGTCGCGCTCACCCTTCGCCTGCTCGGCGGTCTGACGACAGAGGAGATCGCCCGGGCATACCTGGTGCCCGCACCGACCGTCGCCCAGCGCATCGTGCGGGCCAAACGGACCCTCGCCGCGAAACGCGTGCCCTTCGAGGTGCCCCAGCGCGCCGAACTGGGCGCCCGGCTGTCGTCCGTGCTCGAGGTCATCTACCTGGTGTTCAACGAGGGCTACTCGGCGACCGCAGGCGAGGACTGGATGCGGCCCGCACTCTGCGAGGATGCGCTGCGGCTCGGCCGTATCCTGGCCGAGCTCGCCGCGGCGGAGCCGGAGGTGCACGGCCTGGTCGCGTTGATGGAGATCCAGGCATCGCGCACCCGGGCGCGGATCGGCCCTACCGGCGAGCCCATCCTGCTCCTTGATCAGAATCGCGCGCGGTGGGACCAGTTGCTCATCCGCCGTGGCCTGGCCGCGCTGGAACGCGCCGAGAAACTCGGCGGTACGCGCGGTCCTTACTCATTGCAGGCCGCGATCGCCGCCTGTCACGCGCGGGCGCGTACCCCGGAGGAGACGGACTGGGCGCGCATCGCGGAGCTGTACGAGACGCTCGCCGAAGTCGTGCCATCGCCGGTCGTGGAGCTGAACCGGGCGGTCGCGCTGGCGATGGCCTTCGGTCCGGCGACCGGCCTCGACGTCGTCGATGAGCTGATCTCGGAGCCGTCGCTGAACACCTACCACCTGCTGCCGAGCGTGCGCGGCGATCTGCTGGCCAAGCTCGGTCGCCTCGACGAGGCACACGCGGAGTTCGAGCGGGCCGCGTCGCTGACCCGGAACGGACGCGAGCGCACGCTGCTCCTGGAGCGCGCCGCCACCTGTGCGAACGGATCTGCTCCCCGGTAGCCACCGTGGGGTGGGGACGGCGGCCGAGGTGGGATGCCGGCCGCGTGACACCCGAGGACCTCGCCGACCTGCGCCAGGCCCGTGACCTGATGGACCGACCATCGTGGCGCTTCATTCGCCTGCCGGCTGGTAGGTGAGGGCCAGGACGCCGGTGCTGAAGGTTTCCGGGCCGCTGCTTCAGTTCGGTGCGCCCCGCTGGACATCCCCGCTGATCAGGGTCGAGTTCTGCCACTCGACGGTGTCCAGGGTCGTGGAGACCACGACCTTGGGAATGTTGTTCATGTAGTCCGCCATCTCCACGTCACTGCCCTTGCCTGCCCAGTAACCGGCGAATTCCTGGTAGGTCAGCCGGCCCAGCAGCATGGTGTCCGCGGCAGCCATTCCGGAGCCGACCACTTCTCCCATCTCCTCGTTGAAGTAGGGGAAGTGCCATTGGTCCGGCGCCCCCACGACGCCGTCCAGTGACACGAACAGGCCCGCGACGATCTTTCTCATCAGGACTCCTCTTGGAAGTCATCGGTCGATCGGCCGCGGTGACCTGGGCGCCTCCGCATCCGCGTCCTGGAACACTAACCTCGCCCACAACGACCTCGCCCACAGAGGAGCTTGAAACATGGCCGACGATCAGTCCCTCGACCCACAATCCGAGCTGGCCGCCAAGCTCAAGTGGGATGTGCCGCACGCGGCGCGGATCTGGAACTACTGGATGGGTGGCAAGGACAACTACGAAGTGGACCGTGCGGCCGGTGATGCCGTCGCCGATGTGTATCCGGACATCGTCACCATGGCCAAGCAGTCCCGGCAGTTCCTCATTCGCGTCGTGCGTTTCCTGGCCGGTGACGCCGGGATATCTCAGTTCGTCGACATCGGCACCGGCTTGCCGACGATGCAGAACACCCACGAGATCGCCCAGCGGATCGCGCCCGAGTCCCGGATCGTCTATGTGGACAACGACCCGCTGGTCCTGTTGCACGCCCGCGCCCTGCTGGTCAACACCACCCCCGAGGGAGTGACCACGTACGTGGACGCCGATCTCCACAACCCGGAACTGATCATCGCCGACGCCCGCAACGTGCTCAACTTCACCCAGCCGGTCGCGGTCATGGTCATGGGCGTGTTCGGCTATGTCACTGACCTCGATGAGATGCGGTCCATCGTGACGCGGGTGATGGCCGCCGTCCCTTCCGGTAGCTACCTGGTGCTGTGGGACGGCACCAACACCGGCGCGGCCGTCGTCGAGGGAGGGGAGACGTTGGCGAAGACCGGAGCCGTCCCCTATCACCTGCGCAGTCCTGAGCAGCTCAGTCAGTGTTTCGACGGCTTGGAGCTGGTGGAGCCCGGTCTCGTGTCGATCACGCAATGGCGGCCGGACGCCGCGGAGGTTGGCAGGGCAGAGCCGATCGACGCCTACGGCGGGGTGGCGCGCAAGCCCTAAGCCAGGGCCGCGCGCAGCAGCGGCACTGCGCACCGGCATGGCGACGGTCTGTGCACCGGGGTCGTACAGTCTGGCGAATGTCGGAGGACGAGGGCTTCGGCCAGGCCGGCGACGACGCGATGGCGCGTCGGCTGCGGGCACTGGCGTGCACGGCGCCGTTGCACCAGCTCGATGCCCGCAAGACCCGGTTGGACTGGGTCGACGGGACCGACTACCAGATGGCCGAGATCGCGTTGCAGGCCATCGACCAGGTCACCATCGCGATGGACTTCGACCGCGGTGCGGGCCAGGAGCAGGTGGTGCGCCGCCTGGTCCGGTTCATCGCCGGGCAGTGCCCCGGCCGGGCCGATGCCGAGTATCTCCAGGTGGGCCACTGGGTCCTGGAGAATCTGATCAACGTGGGGAGCCTGGATCGGGGTTTCCGCGCGATGTACGGCACGGTGGGGGAGGACGGCCGCTACGAACGCCGCCATTTCGACTTCAAGCTGCTGGTGGAACTGGCCGGACCGGACGGTGACGTGTACCTGCGTGCCACCGACGAGGCGATCAATGTGCTGGTCGGTGCGCTGGACACCGATGTGGAGTCGACGCAGATCGCCGCCGAGGTGAAGCTGGAGCACCTGATCACACGAGGTCGCCTCGGCGACGCCCGGCTGGCCGCCGAGCAGGCCCGGTACCGCACCGTGCAGTACGCCGAGATGTTGCGCCGCCAGCTCGACGCGACCCGCCGGGACGTCCGGTCGGTGGACTGGCTGGCCACCGTGCCCGATCTCATCGAGGAGGCGCTGACCCACATCGAGGCCCGCTACCGCGCCGAGAACGCGATCATGAACAACATCGCCAACGCCCGCGACGAGGCGACCGATGCCCACCGCAGGCGCCAGGCCGCCGAGCTGGTCGAGATCGTCGCCGACTGCATCCGGCGGCACACCCAGCTGCAGGCCCGGTTGCAGGAGGCCGGGGCCACCTTCCGGGCCGAGCAGGACCGCCAGCAGTTCGCCGGTGTGCCGCAGCGTGCCGCGATCGACCTGTTCGGACAGCTGATGACCCCGTGCCTGAGCCTGGACATCGCCACTGCCACCGGCCCGACCTCGATGTTCTTCACCGCAGGCGCCGGGTTGCGGATGCCCAGCGTGCTGAGCCTCGGCGGCCTGGTGGAGACCCTGCTGCTGCCGTCTGGTGATCGGGATCCGCTCGGCGAAGCCATCCCTGAGCCGGACCTGGCGCCCATGCCGGATCTTGACCGGTTCACCGACGAGCAATGGCGTGCGGCCGATGCCCTGTTCGACCTCGATGACGTGCCACGACGACTGTCCGGTCTGCTCGCCGACGCCCGGACCACGGATCCGGAACTGCCTCAACTGGTCGCGCTGCGGGTGCTACATGCGGTGGGTTCCCAGGTGTCCACAGCTCGCCAGCAGGGCGACGCGGGCGTGCCGTTGGCGGTGGACGACGGCGCGGTGCTCGACGATCCGGAGTTCGGCGGCCAGGACCTGCTCGTCACACTGGCGCGAGTCGTGGCGAACACCGGAGCCGCGACGGAGTCGGTACGTGAGGGGGTGGCGTGAGCAGCGAAGAGCCGTTGAAGGCGAGCGACGTCGAGTCGGCGGCCTCGCTCGTCGCGCTGGGCATGCGACCCAAGCTGCTGCCCGCCCGGGACCCGACGTACGCCGACCTGGTCCGCCGGTACGGCACGGATGACCGGTTCAAGGACCTGGTCAACCGGGTCGCCTCAGGATTGGGCCTGGTGGTGTTGGCCGTCACCAAACAGAGTGGCGCGGTGCTCGCGGCCACTGAGGACTCCATCTTCGAGATCAAGATGGACGAGTACGCGCGCCGCACCGTGTTGCAGAACCGCCAGGTCGAGAAGATGCTGCACGGTCTGGCGCATCTGGCCGTCGCGGCGCTGGCGTTTCCGCGGCCGGACGATCTGGGCAACGACGCCTACGTCGGCCGGGTATCGGTGGAGCAGGTCGACAGCGCGGTCCGGGAGGCCTGCCGCCTGCTGGACGAGCGCGCGAAGGCCGCCGAGCAGAACAACGACCCGCTCTCGGACGCCCCCGAGTTGGAGCGGGTGTGGCGGGCCTACCTGCGGCGCCCGGCGGTGGCGGCGACCAAGGACGGGCGGATTGCCGCGGACACCACCCGGGGCATCGTGAGCAAGGCCTTGCGATTCCTGGCCGACCAGGGGTTTCTGGTCGCGGCCGGCGGAGACGAGGCGACCTACCGGACCACGCCGCGCTACCAGGTACAGGTCCGGGAGCTGGCAGCACAGCGCACCTTCGGCGATCTGCTGGAGCTGGGTGTGGTCCCGGTGACCGGCGCCGCAGGCAGTCTGGCGGCCACCGGCCGGGACGTCCTGCCCGGCTAGTCGCGCCGGAGGGGACCGGACCGGGGCCGGCACGCTGCGGAGAGGGAGATCGATGTACGAACTGTGCCGGGTCCGACTGTTCTCGGTCGGACCGCCCGGTGCCCGGTATCACGATGTCTGCCTGGATCTACGCGGTATCGGTCCGCCCATCCAGGCACCGGTGCAAGGCGAGCTGTTCGCCCCCGACGATCTCGATGGCACCTCACGACGGCCGTCGCCGGCTTCGGTGCTGTTCCTGGAGAACGGCGGCGGCAAGTCGGTCCTGATCAAGCTGATCTTCTCGGTCATGCTGCCCGGTCGCAGACAGGTGGTGGGCACCACGAACACCCGGGTGCTGGAGAAGTTCGTGCTGGCTGCCGACGTCGCCCAGGTGGCGCTGGAGTGGATGCACACCGGCACCGGTGATCGATTGATCACCGGCAAGGTCTCGCAGTGGCGCGGCCACGTCGTCTCGTCGGATCCGGCCAAGCTCAGCGATGCCTGGTACTCCTTCCGCCCGACCGCTGACCTGAATCTGGATTCGCTCCCGTACACGGTGGATGGCCGACGCGTCACGCTGAGCAAGTTCTCGGAGAGCCTGCATGAGGCGCACCGGCTGGCGCCGGAGCTGCAGCTGGTTTGGGAAACCGGTCACCGGGACTGGACCGAGCACTTGGTCGACCTCGGGCTGGACCCTGAGCTGTTCCGCTATCAGCGATCGATGAACGCCGGTGAGGGCGAGGCGGCCGAGGCGTTCTCGTTCCGCACCGATGAGGCGTTCGTCGACTTCCTGCTCCGCGCGGTGCTCGAGGAGGAGGATCCGCGAGGACTGGCCGACGTCGTCGAGGGCTATGCCACCAAGCTCGCCCAGCGCGCGGACCTCACCCTGGAACGCGAGTTCGTCGAGGGCACCCTCGAACTGCTCGAACCACTGGCCGCGGCAGAGCAGGACGCAGCCGCGGCCCGTGCCGCGGAGTCCGGCGCGCGTGCGGAGGCACAGCGGCTCGCGGCTGGCGTCGTCGCCCGGTATCAGGCCGAGACCACCCGGCTGTCCGGTGTCCGGGCGCACGCCGAGGAGGTCGCCGACACCGCCCGGGCAGCTGTGCAGGACGAGCGCCGCCTGCAGGAGATCACCGTCGAGCTGAACCGCCTGGTTGCCGGGCTGCGGCTGCACGAGGCGGAGCTGGTGCGTGACGAGCGGACCCGGCACCGCGACGCGGCCGATGAGCTGTGCACGGCATGGCGGGCCAGCGGAGCGGTGCTGCGAGAGCGGGAGGCCGCCGCCGAGGCGGGCCGGTTGCGTGCGGTACTGGCCGAGGAGGAGGAGCGCGCCCGACCCGCGCTGCGCGCCCGTACCGTGGCCGCCGGACGGCTGGCCCAGGCGCTGGAGCGGCTGGCCACCGACGCCGACGCCACCGCGGCAGCCGCCGGGCAGCGCGCCGAGGTGGTGGCCGCGCAGGCGGCTGCCGAGCGGGACGAGCAGTTGCGTCTGACCGGTGAGGCAGCCGGATACCGGGCCCACGCGGCGCAGGCCGGCCAGGCCCGCACGGACATCCAGGCCCTGCACGGGCGCGCGGTGCGCGACGGAGTGCTCGGTCCCGACGACGATGTTCCCGCCGCGACGACTCAGGCCCGGACCGCGCAGCGCGAGGCCGCCGCCGCGGTCGAGGCTGTGCTGACCGAGCACACGCGGCTGCGGAGCCATCGCCGGGAGGCCGAAGCGGAGCTGCATGCGGCGCGCCAGGCCGAAACGACCGGCCGGACCGCCGTCCTCGACGCGGCGAAACACTGGGACGACGCGGACACCATGCGCCGGGCGCTGGCCGGCGAGCACCGGCTGGCGGAGCTGCTCGGCGTAGCGGAGACCGACCCGCAGACCGATTCCGCCGCGCTGCTCGACGCGCTCGCCGCGGCCGTCGCGGCGTTCGAGACTGAACGCGGAAGTGCGCAGATCGAGCAGCAGCGGGACGCGCGGGCGCTGCGTGCCCTCGGCGAGGGTGGCCTGCTCCCTGAGCCGGCCGAGGTGGAGGGGGCGCTCGCGGTCCTCGAAGCTGAGGGCATCACCGCCTATTCAGGGTGGCGCTATCTCGCGTCCCTGCCCGACGTCGACCGGCGATCCGTGCTGGAGCGGCTGCCGCACCTGGTGGGCGGGGTGCTGCTCAACGACGCGGCGCAGACCGCCCGGGCCCGCGACGTGCTGGAGGATGCCAAGCTGCTGCCCTGCGCGGTGGTGGCCGTCGGCCTCACCACGGCGATGCACGACGGGGCCGGCGCTCCAGGGGCTGATTTCGTGGTGCCGCCGAACCCGGCGATGTTCGATGAGGCCGCCGCTGATCGGGAGCGCGCGGCGCTGACGGCAGCGGGGGAGCAGCGCCGAATCCGGCTGACCGCCCTGGCCGAGGCACTCGATCGCGAGCGCGCCCTCATCGGGCGACTCCGGCGGTGGCAGGAGCTGTATCCGCCCGGGCGGCTGGACGAGCTGGACGAAGCCCTCGCCACGGCCCGCCTGGCTCTCGATCGCGCGGTTGCCCGGCGCGGCGCCGCTGAGCAGACCGTCACCGGTATCGATGAACGGGTCGACACTCTGAGCGCCACGCTCCCGGATCTGCGCAGCGCCGAGGTCACGACCCGCGACCTGGCCGAGCGGCTCACCACGCTCGGCGTCGAGACGGCGAAGCTGTCCGCGCTCGCCGAGGAGGTGCGCATCGCGGCGGAGCAGGCCGACGAGCGGGACGAGTTCGCGCGCCGCGCCGGGGAGGCCGCGAGCCGATTGGGGGCGGAGGCCGGTGAGCTGCACCGTACCCAGGACCGGCAGTCCGGTATCGCGAAGAACGCCCGGGAGGAGTTCGCCCAGCTTCCCGCCGTCGACGAGGCCGACGAGCCCGAATCCGGCCCCGGCGCTGACGAGCCACTCGGCGTGCTGCGCGGTGAGTTCCGCAAGGCCGAGGCGGACTATTCCGCCGTCAAGGTCGGCGCCGATCTGCAGGCCCGGCTCGCTGCTGCGGAGAAGCAGGCCGAACAGGCCGCCGTCGCGGTCGAAGAGATCGGCCTGGCGGTCCGGCGCAGGGCAGCCGACCTGCTGTCCACGCCGGACGGAGCCGATGCCGGGTCGCGCGCCGCTGCGACCGAGCAGGCCGAGCGGGCGCTGCGCACTGCGCAGGAACTGCACCAGCGCGCCGTGACCGAGGTCGCGCTGCGCGAACACGACTGCGCCCAATACAAGTCGGCGGGCCGGTCGGTAGCGCCTTACGGCATGCCGCGTGATGTCGCGCATGGCAGGACCCTGATCAGCGATGCCGAGCGGGACGCTCGCTCCGCCCAAGCGAAGACCGCCGAACTGGGCCGCAGACAAGAGCTGGCGGACCTGGAGACGAACCGGGTCACGGCGCTGGCTGACGGTTTCCGGGCGGTGGTTGCCGGCCTGGACGATCTGGTCCCGGAACATCCCGGACCGGACGCGGCGGCCTTCGAGGGAGAGGTGGACGCGGCGTCGGCCAGGGGGACGCGAACGAAGACCGCGCTACGGGAGGCCACGGCCGGGCGCGACGAGGCTGAAGGAGGCGTCCGGGGGGCTGCGGATGCAGTGGCTCAGTACGCCCAGCAGTCCCGGTTCGGCACCGTCACCAGCCCGGTGCGCCGGCACATCCTCGGGGTTCCCCGGGCCGATATGCCGGGGCTGGCCCGCGAGTGGGAGCAGGCCTTGCGCCCCCGCCTGCGGTCCCTCGACGACGACCTCGGCAACATCGGACGGCACCGGGCGGGCATCGTGGCCCGGTTGCACGGCATGGTGCTCTCCGCGCTCCGTACGGCGCGGCTTGCGCAGCGGCTCTCCCGGCTCCCCGAAGGCCTGTCGGACTGGTCGGGTCAGGAGTTCATCCGGATCCGGTTCGACGACATCGAAGACGCGGTGCTGCTCGACCGGCTCGGTGACGTCGTCGACCACGCGGCGGGCAATGTGGTCAGCGGCGGGCGCGACCAGCGCGACGGGATGTCGTTGCTGCTCCAGGGGGTGCGCGCGGCGATGCCCAAGGGTGTCCGGGTGGAGATGCTCAAACCGGACGCGGTGCTGCGCACCGAACGGATCCGGGTCTCGGAGATCCGCGACGTCTTCTCCGGGGGGCAGCAGCTCACCGCGGCGATCATCCTGTACTGCACCATGGCGGCGTTGCGGGCCAATAACCGCGGCGAGGGGCGCCGACGGCATTCCGGGGTGTTGTTCCTGGACAACCCGATCGGCCGCGCGTCAGCGGGCTACCTACTGGAACTGCAGCTCGGGGTGGCCAGAGCGCTCGGCGTTCAGCTGGTCTACACCACCGGGCTGTTCGACGCGGGAGCGCTGAGCGTGTTCCCCCTGGTCGTCCGGCTGCGCAACGACGCCGATCTGCGAGCAGGCCTGAAGTACCTGTCGGTGGACAACGAGATCCGTCGGGTATTCGATCAGCTCGACCCACCGGACGACACCGGGCAGCTCTCCGCCGTCCGGATGTTCCGCCGTCCCGACCCCGCGCACCAGCCCGGTAGCTAGCCGCCCGCCATGGCACCGACAACCAGAAAGGGTTCGGCGCCGTTCACGACCGAGTCGGGAAGCGGGGCGTCGGGCGACTCGTGGGACAGGTCCTGCTCACAGGCGAAGAACCGCACGAATGCCCGGCGCTGGTGCGTGGCGTGGTCGCGGATCGTTCCGCGCAGCACCGGGTGGCTGTCCTCCAGCGCGTCGAGGACAGAACGTTGGGTGGCCGGGCCGGCGATGTGTAGCCGCACCTCGCCGCTGAGGTGTGCGAGTGTGCGGAGATGCGCCGGGAGCACGACGCGGATCAGGGCGGTGTTCACCCCAGGGCTCGGGTCGGGGTTCATGTCAGGGTCTGGACCTCGACGGACAGCACGGCCGGAAGATCCCGCACGATGGGCGCCCAGTGGTCCCCGGCGTCGGGTGAGGCGTACACCTGGCCGCCGGTGGTACCGAAGTACACCCCGCACGAATCGAGCGAGTCGACGGCCATGGCGTCACGCAACACGTTGACGTAGCAGTCGCGCTGCGGCAGGCCGTTGGTGAGTGGCTCCCACTCGTTGCCTCCGGTCCGGCTGCGGTAGACGCGTAGCTTGGCGTCCGGCGGGTAGTGCTCCGAGTCGCTCTTGATCGGGACGACGTAGACGGTGTCCGGCTCGTGCGCGTGCACGTCGATCGGGAATCCGAAGTCGGTCGGCAGGTCACCGCTGATCTCGTGCCACGACTCCCCGGCGTCGTCGCTGCGCATGACGTCCCAATGCTTCTGCATGAACAGCACATCCGGGCGAGACGGGTGCATCGCGATGCTGTGCACGCAGTGGCCGACCTCGGCGGACGGGTCGGGGATGCCCTCGGAATGCAGACCGCGGTTCACCGGCCGCCATGTCTTGCCGGTGTCGTCGCTCCGGAACACCCCCGCGGCCGAGATGGCGGCGAACATCCTCCCGAGATCGTGCGGATCAAGCGTGATCGTGTGCAGGCACATCCCACCGGCGCCGGGTTGCCAGGACGGCCCCGAGCCGTGCCCGCGCAGCCCGGACAGCTCCTGCCAGCTCCCCGCACCGTCGACCGAGCGGAACAGCGCGGCGTCTTCCACCCCGGCGTAGACGGTGTCCGGATCGGTCAGGGAGGGTTCGAGATGCCACACCCGCGCGAATTCCCAGGGGTGCGGCGAGCCGTCGTACCACTGGTGGGTGCCGGGGACCCCGTCGTAGGTGAACTGGTTGCCCATCGGCTCCCAGGTCTTGCCGCCGTCGTCGGAACGCTGGATCAGCTGCCCGAACCAGCCGCTGGACTGCGACGCGTACAGTCGATTCGGCTCAGCGGGGGAGCCGGTGAGGTGATAGATCTCCCAGCCCGCGAAGTGCGGACCCTCCACCTCCCACCGCTCGCGCTTACCGTCCGAGGTCAGGACGAACGCGCCCTTGCGTGTGCCGACCAGTACCCGTACTCCGCTCATCGATACTCCCTTTCCCGGCGGACCGCCCTACGCGGCTCACTCACGCTATGACGTCCGTCCGACAGAAAACTCATCGCTCACCCGTCCGCCCGGCTGTCCCCCGACCGATCGTGACGTCCGCACCCGGCCGCGATGTGTCCCCTAGGATCGTGGGCGTGCCTGTCCTCCCCGACGCCGCCAGCAGCAGCGAGGTCCTCCCGGACGACCTGGAGCAGCATCGCTGTGAGCTCACCGGCTACTCCTACCGAATGCTCGGCTCGTTCTTCGAAGCCGAGGACGCCGTCCAGGAGACGATGGTGCGGGCCTGGCGGGGCATCGACAGCTTCGAGGGCCGGTCGAGCATGCGGTCCTGGCTCTACCGGATCGCGACGAACGTGTGCCTCGACATGCTGCGGGGCCGCCAGCGCAGGGCGCGGCCGATGGATCTTGGACCCTCCTCAACCGCGGAGGGGTCGCTCGGCCCCATGCTCCCCGAGCACACCTGGGTGCAACCCATCCCGGACGCTCGCGTCCTGCCCGGCGGGGGCGATCCGGCCGAGCTGGCGACGTCGCGGGACACCATCCGCCTGGCGTTCATCACGGCGCTGCAGCATCTTCCCGCCCGACAGCGAGCGGTGCTGATCCTGCGCGAGGTGCTCTGCTGGAAGGCGACCGAGGTCGCTGAGTTACTCGATACCAGCGTCGCGTCGGTCAACAGTGCGCTCCAGCGAGCCAGGGCCACCCTCGCCGTCCGCGATGCCGACGCACTCCAGTCGCCGGCTGTGTCCGCCGACCAGCAAGAACTGCTCGCCCGCTACGTCGATGCCTTTCAACGCTACGACGTCTCCCGGCTGGTCTCGCTGCTCCATGACGACGCCGTCCTTTCGATGCCGCCCTACGCCCTCTGGCTGCGCGGGGCGGTCCAGATCGGCCGGTGGTTCCTCGGCCAGGGAATCGGCTGCCGGGGCTCGCGCCTGGTGGCGACCGCGGCCAACGGGTGCGCCGCGTTCGGCTCGTACCGGTCCGACGGGCAGGGCGGCCACCAGGCGTTCGCCCTGCAGGTCATCGAGGTGTCCGGCGACAGGATCGTCGGGCACCACAACTACCTCGACACCAGTCTGTTCGCGGTGTTCGGCCTTCCGCTGACACTCTGACGTCCCCGCGGCCTGGGTGATGTTTCCCCGCGGAGACCGGGCCCGAAAACGAATGGCCGAGCGGGACTCAGCCCCGGGGGGAGGAGGCGAGTCCCTAGCTCGGCCATTCTTCGTGCCCGAGGCCGCGGTTGCTGCGCCACCGTGGCCGATCAGGGCGACGAAGTACAGGTTAGCTCGTTCAATGGCGCGCAACAAGACGCATCAGACCGTTCGATGAAATGTCGGAAGTGGTCGTACGAGAGCGGCGAGGCGGCCAGGCCCGGTGGCCTGAGCTTCTGATCCCGATTCATTTGTCGGGCGAGGCTCTTTTTGGGACGCGACTCCGGGATGCGCTGGGGGCGGTATGATCATCTTTTGGCGCAACCCGCAGGTCACGGTGTGGGCCAGCGCGCCGGGTTCCTGGCTCGATAAAGTCGCCCGCGTGAGCTGAAGGGGACTCACGACGAAACCGGGATGCAGTCAAACCTGGACTGCCACATAGTCGCGAGCGGGTCTGTCGTCGATAATTTTAAGCTACTTCGACGAGGCCCGGAGCCGTTGGCTGCAATATCGTCCGGCAAGAGGACCCGGATGGTGTGGATCGGCCGCCCGATGAAGGACTCAACCGTCATTTCTCCGCTCACCCCTTGGAACCGGCCACCTGGCTGCCACCGCGCCGGATCCACTCCGCAAGGTCGTCCGCCGCCGCTCCGAGCCCCGGCTGGGTCGTTCGATCCAGCGTGACCCCGTCCGGCAAGATCGGGGAATGACACGCTGGGTTCGGGCGATCGGTCATGGCTGGGTGGTGGAGGAGGGCCTGCCCAGGCCCGACGTCGACGAGTTCGCCGAACCCGCTGAGGTGGTAGCGGCGCTGGCCGGGCCCGAGGGCGGCCACGATTCGCTGCTGGCCGTGCAGCACCCGCACCGAACGCCCAGGGCGCTGGCACAGGGGCAGACCCTTGCCGAGTCGCTACCCGCGGCGCGGCAGACCCTGGACCGGTTGCGGGCCAGCATGTATCGGCAGGTCAGCGAGGTGGTGGGGGCCTACCGGGTGGACGGTCCGGACGGCGTGGCGGCCGGCGTGATGTGCCTGGTCGATCCAGCCGCCGCAGACGGGCATGGGCTGTCCCGGGTGCGGCACAGCGAGCAGGTGTACCCGCAGGTGGTGGCCGAACGCGCCGCGGTGCTCGCCGGTCTGGGCTGTGCGACCAGTGCGGCGATGCTGGTGCCCGTCGAGCACGGTGACCAGTTCACCGCCATCGTGCTGCGGACCATCGGCACCCTCCCGGCGCCATCGGTGTCCACCACCGATTCGGCCGGCCGGACGCACCAGCTGTGGTTGCTGGGGCCCGGAGCGGAGCAGGACGGGCTGCTGGTCGCCGTGGCGCGCGGCCCGCTGCTGGTCGCCGACGGCAATCACCGGGTGGCCGCGGCGGCGGCCGGCGCGGGTTCGTACCTGCTGGCCTTGGTGACCGCCGGGCCTGCGTTGCATATCGGCGCGATTCACCGGGCGCTGGCCGGCACCGGGTTGCGGGCCGCTGAGCTGGCTGATGCCTGGTGTCGCAAGGGCCTGGTGGTGCGGGAAACCACGGACCTGCGTCCACCGGTTCTGCCGGGCACCGTCGTGGTGCGGGCACCCGGCGGTGGTCTGCTCGTCACCTTGCCCGCCCCCGAACCGGGGGAGCCGTCACCTCGAATCGACCACGGGCTGGTTGAGCGGTTGCTCATCGCCGATGCGCTGGGTATCGACCCGGAAGGCCCGCAGTTGCGGGCGCTACCCGCCGGGCACCCGGAGGGCCTGGACGTCGATGCCGTGCTGCAGTTGGCGCCGGTACCTTTCTCCGATGTGCTGGCTGTGCACGAGCAAGGCCAGCGGATGCCGCGCAAGAGCACGTATTTCACCCCGAAACCGCGAAGTGGGCTGCTCCTCGCCGACCTCACGGGCCAGCGCTGACTGCGTCAGATGATCTAACGGGCGGTGCGCGATACGATGCAGCACGGTCTACGCCGAAAGGGTGCCACCATGCCTGGTGTTTTGCCTCTCGCTGCCGCTTTTGTCATGGTACTCAGCCTGGTCGCATTCGTCGTGCGGGGCAATGCCGTGCCGGTGGCTCGGACATCTCGGCGGCTGGCGGTGTTGGCAGCGGCGAGTCTTGCGCTCGTCCTGCCTGGAGTGGCATTCGCGGCTGTGCCGTATGCCGGGCCGCACGCCGACACCGCCCCGGCTGCTCCGGTGGAACACACCACGACCGTGCGGTACGGCCCTTTGCTACTTCCCGCGAACCTGGGTCTGGACAGCGGGCACGGTGGTCAGATGGTCACGTATGCGGGCCCCACCGTCGAGATGCCCTGCCAGAATTGCTACGTCACCGGCCTCCAGCCGGACATGGTGTACGCCGATGGGTCTCAGGCGAATTACGACACCGGGGCCATGTTGCATCACATGGTGCTGTTCGACCCGTCCAAGAGCGACTCCACCTGTGGGCGGCAGGGAGTGGGCCTGGTGACCGGCCAGCGGATATTCGCCGCCGGTAACGAGCGCACCGGTGCGCACCTGCCGGCCGGTTACGGATACCGCCTCGGCGCCACGCCACTCGGGGCGATGGCCGAGCTGATGAACATGTCCGCGCAGCTCCAGCAGGTGTTCATCACCATGAAGGTCACCTGGGTCGACGCGGCCGACGCCCAGTTGAAGGACGTCACCCCGGTGTGGCTGGACGTCAACAACTGCGGCGACTCGCAGTACACCGTTCCGGAAGGCCCCTCCCACACGACGTGGACCTGGAAGTCGACCATGAACGCGGACGTCGTCGCGGTCGGCGGGCACGTGCACGACCACGGCATCTCCGTCACGTTGTCCAACGCCACCCGTAACCAGGAGATCTGCAAGTCGATGGCCGGCTACGGCTCCGGCATGGATGACGGCATGCCCGGTGGGATGCCGGGCGGTATGCAGGACGGGAGCCACGTGGTGTCGATGAGCACCTGCACCGGCGACCCGCTCGCCACCGTGCGCAAAGGTGATGCCCTGACGCTCGACAGCTACTACGACGCACCCATGCGCGAGGACGGCGTGATGGGAATCATGATCGCTTACCTGCACCAGACCCAGCAGTGATCAGGCAGAGGCGCGTTCCAGCACGAACACCGGGATCTCCCGGCTGGTCTTCTGCTGGTACTCGGCGTAGTCGGGGTACGCGGTCACGGCCCGCTTCCACCACGTCGCCTTCTCCTCGCCTGTGACCTCCCTGGCGACGTAGTCGTGCTTCTCGGCGCCGTCCTGCAGCTCGACGTCGGGGTTGGCGACGACGTTGTGGTACCAGACCGGGTGCTGCGGGGCGCCGCCGAGCGACGCGACGACCGCGTAGTCTCCGTCGTGTTCCACCCGCATCAGCGGCGACTTGCGCAGCTTGCCCGATCGGGCGCCCTGGGTCGTCAGGATGATCACCGGCATCCCGCGCATCGTGGTACCCCGCGTCCCGCCGGAGCTCTCGTACTCCTGGACCTGATCGCGTATCCGCGGAACGGGGCTCGGTTCGTATTCACCGTTCAAAGCCATGCCCCCATCCAACACCCATCTCGCGCCCGCGCGAGTTAGCCGCTCCACCGGCCGACCTCCAGCAGGGTCCGCAGCTCCATGTATGCGGCGAGAGCCTGTACAGGCAGCACCTCGACCTGCCGCTGCGCGGCATCGTCGGTGTCGACGCGGGTACACCTACAGGCCGGCCCGTGCCCTGGTGACCGCCAGCGACTCATCCAAGGGAACGGGCTCACCGGTCAGCAGCTCAGCCGCGCGGCGCACCACGCGCCGGTACTCGGGCGGGCTGACTCTGCAACAGCGCTACCCGCCGCCAGTGCTCCAGCGTCTTGAACAGCTCGGTCAGGTCCAGGCTGGTGCGGGCCTCGGCAGAGCCTGCGCGTACGCCACGTCGAACGCGGCGCGATCCTCAGGCAGCAGCGCGGCCCGAATGTCGAGTTGCGTGGCGCCCGGCAACAACGGATGCCGCGCTCCGCGGCTGCTCATCATCGGCCCAGATCGCGGTCACGCACCCACGATATCGGCCGGGCACGACAAACCGGGATGCACCGACACGCTCAGGGGGCTGTGATGGCCTTGCCGAGCAGCTCAACGAGTTGTTCGGTCTCCGGGTCGGTCATAACGGCGGTGGTCTTGATCGCACCTTCGAAGGTGAGCCAGACGCGCCCGGCGCGGCCGAGGCCCTGCCGCGTGACAATCACCGTGGCGAACTCACCCGCTGGAGTGCGCGCCCGCAGGGTCGCCCGGAACGTTTCATCGGGGGTGCTGCCGCTCACCACGGGGCACCCACAAAGCGACATTGGCTGGCGTAGCTGCTCATGCACTCACCGTCGCGGCAGACTGGATCAGGTGGAACCCTGACAGTGTCGCCACCGGCTGGCGGCGACACGGGGAGGCGACGCGAGGCGACATGGACACACACGGACGGGAACAGTTCGCGGCAGAACTACGCGGGTTGCGGGATCGCTCCGGGCTCTCTCTCGGCGAGCTGGCCAAGCTGGCGCACGTCCACCGGGGCTATCTGGGGCACATCGAGCACGGCCAGCGTTGGCCGTCGCGCCGGATCGTCGAGGCGCTGGACAGCGCGCTAAGCGCACGCCGCACCCTGCTCGACGCCTGGACCACGGTGGAGGCATCCCGCTCCACCGTGGTGCGCGCGACGGCGAATCCGGTCGACTCGGGCGAGTTGGAGGCCGTTGAGCTGGCTCGCCGAGTGGCCGCGTCCGATCTGGGTAGTGAGACGCTTGTCCGACTGGAAGCTGCCGTGGACGACCTGGCCACCGCCTACCCCGTCACCGCATCGGATGAGCTGCTGGACCGGGTGCGCCTGCACCTAGGTTATGTTTCCCGGCTTACCGACGCCCGCGCGACGCTGGACGAGCGGCGTCGACTCCTCGTGGTCGGTGGATGGCTGGCCCTACTTGCCGCCACCCTGCACATCGACTTGGAGCAGCGGCGCCCCGCCCGAAGCTGGCTGGACACCGCCACCAGTCTCGCCGAGCAGACCGGGCACGACGAGATCCACGCCTGGCGCTACGAGACCGAGGCCTGGCAAGTACTCACTGGCGGCGACTACCGCAGCGCCGTCGAATTGTCCCGCGCCGCACAGCAGATCGCCCCACAGGGCAGCTCCGCCGCAGTCCAAGCCACTGCCCAGGAAGGCCGCGCCTTGGCACGACTCGGAGAAACGCGCGACACCTACGACGCGATCAACCGAGTGCACAAACTCGCCGCGCCCCTACCCCGGCCTGACCGCCCTGAACACCACTATCGCTACGACCCGACTAAAGCCGTCGCCTACACCGCCACCACTCTCGCCTGGGTCGGCGACACCGCCGCCGTAGGCTACGCCCGCGAGATCATCGCCAGGCTCCACCGCAACGGGAACTCGGGGCGCTGGCCCCGCAGAGTGGCAGCAGCCAACATCGACCTTGCGCTTGCGCTGCTCACCACGGACCACCTCGACGAAGCTGTCGCCTCGGCACTCGCCGCCATGCTCTCCGGCATGGTCGTCCCCTCCAACCACTGGCGTGCCCTCGAAGTCGTGCGCGCCATCGAAGCCCGAGGACTACCCGAAAGCCGCGAACTGCGCGACGCCTACGAGCACATGCGCTGCACGACTGAGTAGCTATTCAATTTAAAACCAAAATCCAATCGCGCCGCTGAATGGATAGGAGACGAATAGATTGCGCCAACAGTTCACCGCCTGGTACCCACTCAGGCCGACGAGCGGCGGAGCTTCGTCACCGACGGCCTGGTCGTCCTCGACACGAACGTGCTGCTCGATCTGTATCGGATGAATTCCGAAGCGCGCAACGACGTGCTCGAATTACTGCACCAACTCGGGCAGAGAGTTTGGATTCCCCACCAAGTCGGCCTCGAATACCACGGGCCGCTCTCGAACGGGCCGCTCTCGAACAAGCATTGCGTGCAGTCCTCGACCGCTGACTCGCTCACCGACCATGCAGCGCCGCGGGCAGTTGCGCCGCCGCGTCGATCAGGCTGGGGCCGTACCAGGTCAGCAACCTCCCGCTGATCAGCGCGGTCGGCACATCCGGAAAGGCCTCCGGACCGTCCACGGCGGTGAAGGCGTACGGCTCGTCGGGCAACACCACCAGATCGTGCGGGGGCAGCGCGGCCGGGGTGAACCGGGGATAGCGCTCCCGGCTGCCGGCGAGCACGTTGTCGACACCGAGACGGCGCAGCACGTCACCGGCGAAGGTGTCCGAGCCCAGCGCCCGCCAGGGCCTCCGCCAGATCGGCACGACCGCGTGGCGCCGCCGCCCTGGTTCCGCCACCCGGTCCCACGCCTGGCGGGCCTCCCGCAGCCACGCCGGATACCCGAGCCGGGCGGCTTCCAGCATGCGACGGAGCGAGGTGAAGGCCCCCTCGACGCTGCGCACGTCGGTGACGTAGACCGGCAGGCCCGCCGCGCGCAACGTGTCCAGATCCGGTCGGCGGTTCTCCTCCTTATTGGCCAGCACCAGATCAGGCTGCAGCTCGATGATCGCGCCGACCTCCGGGTTCTTCGTGCCACGGATCCGGCGCAGCTGAAGTTCGGCCGGGTGGGTGCACCAGTCGGTGGCTCCCACCAGCACGCCGGGGGCGGTGCGGGCCACGGCTTCGGTGAGCGAAGGGACCAGGCTGACGATCCGGTCGCCCCGGGCAGGCGCCGACACGGTCCGGCCTTCGTCGTCCTGCACCGCACGCATCAGCACATGGTCCGCCGCCGGGGGCCGCACCGCGAGGGTGCTAGTGGCTGCGGCGGGTGGCCAATCGGGCGATACTCGTCAGTTCGGCGGCGGGCCGGGGAGCCGGGGCGGCGCGGTGCAGATCGTCCAGTGCTCGGGCCAGCAGGGTATCGGCCTGCGTGTGGCTCCACCCGCGGCCGACCGCCGCGTCGATCAGCTCCGCGGCGCGGATCAGGTCGCCGTCCGACAGCGGCCGGCCGGAGTGGTACAGGGCGGCGAGTTCGCGCCCGGCCGCGGTACCGGAGGTGAGAGCGGCGACCACCGGGAGCGACTTCTTCCGGTTCCGCAGATCCGAGTAGACCGGCTTGCCGGTGACGACGGGGTCGCCCCAGATTCCGAGCAGATCGTCGACGTGCTGGAACGCCAAACCCAGCTGCTCACCGAACCCGCGAAGCTGCTCGACCTGCTGCTGGCCGCCGCCGCCGAACAGGGCACCGACCGCGCACGCACATCCCAGCAGCGCCCCGGTCTTGTCCTGCGCCATGGCTGTGCATTCGGCCAGTTCGACGTGCTCACGGGTCTCGAAGGCGAGGTCTGCGCTCTGGCCGTCGATGAGTCGCAGCACAGCGGTACTGAGCATTCGAATTCCGGCCACGGCAGCGGGATGGTCACTGGCCGCCAGTACGTCGAGGGCCAGGGTGAGCAGGGCGTCGCCGGCGAGGATGGCCGGATTGGTGCCGAAGACGTTCCAGGCGGTGCGACGGTGGCGCCGAGTCACATCGCCATCCATGACGTCGTCGTGCAGCAGCGAGAAGTTGTGGACCAACTCCACCGCGACCGCGGCGGGCACGGCCGTTGCCGGGTCACCGCCGACCGCCTCGGCCGCCAGCAACACCAACCCGGGCCGGATCGTCTTGCCGCCGTGGGCGGCCGTCGGATGGCCGTTCTCATCCCACCAGCCGAGGTGGTAACCGGCGACCTGCCGCACCACCGGGGGCAGCGTCTGGATCGCCGCGCGCAGCGCGGGCTGGACGGTGGTACGGCTCCAGGCGAGCGCCTCACCTGCGGACCTGCCCTCGGTACCATTCACCACACAACTCTGCTGCCGGTTCATCCGACCCGTCCCGTTGCGCTCAGAAAGTCGAGGAGAGCAGCGGAGGTGCCCAGCCCGGTGGGGCCACCCAGCCCTCGCGGCGGCTTCCGATAGCGCCGTCGCAACGCAGATTCCCCATAGCGACCGGTCAGCCTGTGCCAGTCGAGAATACCCGCCATCCAGTCCTGTAGGCCCACCACGTAGGCGTCCAGGTCGTCACGGGCCGTGGTATCCAGATCGAACTCGTCCGCCACGGCCGGTAGTTCGGTGGCGATGATGCGCTCGAACTGCACCATTCGAGACGTCATCAGGTCGTTGACCACCGAGACCGCTCTTCGCCGATCTATGTCGAGGAATTTCTGAACCACCAGCACGCAGTTGTGGAGCTCGCCTTCG
The DNA here is from genome assembly GCA_036494005.1 of Pseudonocardiaceae bacterium. Taxonomy (GTDB): domain Bacteria; phylum Actinomycetota; class Actinomycetes; order Mycobacteriales; family Pseudonocardiaceae. The sequence goes on from DASXOV010000137.1 coordinate 24,586, forward strand.
AACTCGATCTCCTTCTGATAGGAGAAGATGTCGTTGGTCAGGCAGGCGTAGTCCTGCGCCGAATTCTCCAGCCCCCGGATCGCACGGGTCCGCAGCACCTCGGGTGGCATGCTGCCCGCCTTCGTGATGCGGGCCAGGCTCAGGGTGAGATCTGAGCCGAACGTCCTTCGTCGCATCTCGACGTAGTCGACCGGATCGGGAATCCGGTGCTGGATGTGGTTTGCGAGTTCCCACAGCCAGCTTTCGGTCATGCTTTCGACGCCGTGCCGGAACTGCTGACGTTGCTCGATGCTCATGGGAGGCGCTGTGCGTATCCACAGATCGGCCAGTCCGGTCTCGACCGCGTTGGCCGGTGGTGGTGTGGCGGCGCAATCCAGCGGCATGAACTCCGATAGCCGGGCGTTGAACACCTTCGCGCCCGCCATGTTGCCAGTGGGCCCGAAGACCGCCGGGAGATAGTCGTCGCCGTAGGTCCCCCAGGTCAGCCAGGCCGAGGACAGGTCGAGTTCAGGACCGGATGCGTCCGGATGAATCCTCGCGGCGCAGACGGCGAAATCGAACAACGCGAGGTTCTCCTCATCCCAGATCCCGATCTCCAGGATCCCAGGAATCGGCTCCAGCATACCGACTTCGCGGGCCCAGTCGATGCAATGCCGGCGGGACCGCTCGAGGTTTCCGTTTATTCGCGCCGAATACGGCATGTAGAATTCGGGAAGGGTGGTCGGGCCCACCTCCTCGTACGGCGCATGCGTGTGACTTTTCAACCTCTGGAGGCCCAGGGCTCCGGGTGACAGCGTGAGCCGTGCTGCCGAGGTCCCCAATCCGGTGGGACCGCCGAGTAGTCGCTCCAGCACCGACGGTTCCGGAGCCGAGGACTTGTTCATGTACCGGCTCGACCGCAGGTGCCACTCGTGGCCGCCCGATTGCCAGTCCTGCAGACCCTTGACGTAGAGCAGGACGCTCTCCCGTTCGACCAGGCTCAGGCCGTGCTCTTCGAACAGGGGCGGCAGTTCGGTGAGGGTGGTGTTCTCGAACTGCTGCAGCCGAGAGGTCACGATGTCGTTGGTCAGGTTGGCGGCCCGTTGCGGACCGGTGTCCAGGAACCGTTCCAGCACCAGGACACAGTTGTTGACCTCCCCTTCTTCCTGAGTCTCACGCTGATAGGAGAACAGATCGTTACGCAGGTGCACCCCGTCGGAGAAGGTGTCCTTCAGTACCTGCATCGGCCGGGTATTCGCGATCGACGGCGGGATCTCGACGAAAGCGGCGTGCTCCACGAGATCGGCCGACCAGGGGGCCCCACCGACCTTGCGGCGCATCTCGATGTACTCGATCGGGTTCGGCACCCGGTTGCTGCTGATGTTCGAGAGCTCCCAGATAGACTCCTCGAGGAGGTTCTTCGTGCTCTCGAAGAACCTCCGTCGCCATGCCTGGGACCTGGTGGGCACCGTGCGCCGCCACAGGTCGATCAACCCGAGCTCGATCGGATTGGTCGGCTCCGGCAGGAGTTCGGCGTCGTCCACCGGCATGAACGCGGGCAGCCGGTCGAGGTACTCCTTGGCGCCGGACTGATCCTGGTTGCGCTTGTAGATCTCAAGGAAGTGGTCGTCGAAGTAGAACACCCACACGTACCAGTCGGTCACCAGGTCCAGCTCGCGGCTCGGCGCATCGGGATGGGTGTACGAGCAGAGCAATGCGAAATCCATGGAGTCGAACTTCTGCTCATCCCAGATACTGATACCGGACTCGTCCTGCGGCGAGTCGAGCATCCCCATGTCACGGGCCCATATCTTGGTGTGTACGCGAGCGGTGTCCAGGTGGAGATTCAGCCGAGCGGGATACGGCAGGTAGAAGTCTGGCAGCTCGAACGGCTGCATATCCGCTCCTAACTTTCCCGATGTCCCCTAGGAGCCCCGTCCGAGCTCGACGTTCTCCAGGATGCCGAGTGCGTCCGGTACGAGCACCGCCGCGGAATAGTAGGCGGTGACCAGATACGAGACGATGGATTTCTCGCTGATTCCCATGAAACGGACCGACAGGCTGGGCTGAACCTCGTCGGGGATGCCGGCCTGGTGCAGGCCGACCACGCCTTGCTCTGATTCGCCGGTGCGCATTGCCATGATGGAGGTGGTGCGGGTGTCACTGATGGGGATCTTGTTGCAGGGGAGCAGGGGCACACCGCGCCAGGCGGGCACCATGTGCCCGGCCATGTCGATGGTCTGGGGATAGAGGCCGAGACGATTGCACTCACGACCGAAGGCGGCGATGGCGGTGGGGTGGGCGAGCAGGTACTCGGTCTTGCGGCGCCGGGACAGCAGCTCGTCGAGGTCGTCGGGCGTGGGCGGCCCGGTCCGGGTCTGGATGCGCTGCTTGAGGTCGGCGTTGTGCAGCAGGCCGAACTCGCGGTTGTTCACCATTTCGTGCTCCTGCCGTTCGCGCAGGGCCTCGATGGTGAGCCGGAGCTGTTGTTCGGTCTGGTTCATGGGTTCGTTGTAGAGATCCGCGACGCGGGTGTGCACCCGCAGCACGGTCTGCGACGTGCTGAGGTGATATTCGCGCGGCGAGGCCTCGTAGTCGACGAACGTGCCCGGCAGGGCGGGTTCGCCCTCATGCCCGGACGCCAGTTCGATCGCGGCTTCGCCGTACTTGTTCTGGGCGGCCTGCGGGCCGGCGCGGAAGACCTCGACATGGGCGCGCAGTGCGTCGGACTGGGCGACGATGGTCTCGAAATCGGTCTGGGACAAGGACAGGACCGTGGTCGGGGTGACCGTCTTGATGGTGAAGGGCCAGAGGTCGTCGGACTCCACGACCGCCTCGGAGCTGAAGTGGTCTCCGTCTGCCATGACGGCCAGTACGGCCTGCCCGCCGTACTGGCCGGGACCGATCTTGTTGACCTTGCCGTGCGCGATCAGGAAGATTCGGTCCGCTGGCGTACCGGCCTCGATGATGACGTCACCGGCTTCGAACTCCTGCTGCTCGAAGCGCCCGGCGATCGCGGTGAGCACCTCCATGTCGTCGAACCCGCGCAGCAGCGGGAGCTCACCCAGTTCGGCGGGGATGACCTGGACCTGTGCGCCGGTCGTGGTGAAGGTGACCCGCCCGTCGCCGACGGCGTAACTCAGCCGGCGGTTCACCCGGTAGGTACCGCCCTGCACCTGCACCCAGGGCAAGACTTTCAACAGCCACCGTGATGAAATCTCCTGCATCTGCGGTACGGACTTGGTCGTGGTCGCCAAATTGCGTGCCGCGGCCGTGCCCAGACTCAACTGCGGCTGCCCATTCTGAGCGCCCAGATCCGCATCAGTCACAGTCACAACTCATACCACCAATCTTAATCCGCAGGATCACGAAGCTGGCGCGATAAACGTTGAGCCGTGCGATCACGAACAGCAAGGGGTCAAATACTTGTGCCCAGGGGTCAAACGGTTTTGACGGAGGGGTCAAAACGGTGGCCCTCTGTTGACGACGTGTTAGTGTCGAGATGCAATTTCTACGGTCGGAACATAATACGCCAGAACGGATTCCGGCTGGGATTCGCGATTAGTGCGGCGGCGGCGCGGTGGTGAACGCGGAACCAGGGCTCGTAAAGTCGGGCATCGCACGTGAGCGCGGTGGACGGTCAAGGCGGAGGTAGTCATGGCGTCGAATGGTGTCGTGGAGCGCCCCGACCTGGGCTCGCTGCCGAAGAAGGTCATTCTCGCCGAGCCGCGCGGGTTCTGCGCCGGGGTGCGTCGAGCCATTTCCATGGTGGAGCGGGCACTGGAGATCCACGGGGCACCGGTCTACGTGCGTAAACAGATTGTGCACAACCATTACGTGGTCGGTATGTTGGAGCGTAAAGGTGCGCGATTCGTCGATTCAGAGCAGGATGTGCCCGACGGCGCGGTGTGTGTGTTCTCGGCACACGGGGTATCGCCCGCGGTGCGCGACTCCGCTGCCGGCAGGGGCCTCGACGTCATCGATGCCACGTGCCCGTTGGTGTCCAAAGTTCATCAGCAGGCCCGCCGGGTGGTCCGGAACGGCAGGATGCTGCTGTTGATCGGCCATCTCGATCACGAGGAGACCGAGGGTACGCACGGGGAGTGCCCGGACCGGACGCTGGTCGTGGAATCCATCGACGATGTGGACCGGCTGGACCTTCCTGCGGATCTCCCGGTGGCGTATCTGACCCAGACCACTCTCTCGGTCGATGAGACCGCGAATATCATCGACCGATTGCGGCGACGATTCAGCGACATCGAGGGCCCGCCCGGCGACACGATTTGTTATGCGAGCCAGAATCGTCAGACCGGGATAAAGTCCCTCGCGGCGCAGTGCGACCTGGTGATCGTTCTCGGTTCGGAGAACTCGAGTAATTCGCAACGTATGGTCGATGTCGCTCGCGAGACCGGGACGAGATCATTTCTGGCTCCTGATGTCTCACATTTCGACGAGAAGTGGCTCGATGGCGTGGGTACCGTCGGTGTGAGTTCCGGCGCGAGTGTGCCGGATGTCCTGGTGCGGCAGATGCTGGACCGCCTGGCGGAAGCGGGTTATGTGAACCTGGAGATCGAGTCGACAGCGGTGGAGGACATCGTGTTCTCGATTCCCCTGCAGCTCTCCGGCGGTGTGCGGAGGTCACGACAGCGTGACGATCGTATGGACACATGACCCACCGCACGGTAAAGGGGCGAGCCTCGATGGCGTTACTGGAATGTGTGCATGGTCCCGCGGACCTCATCGGGCTGTCCCGCGAGCAGTTGGAATTGTTGGCTCAGGAGATCAGGCAGTTGCTGATCGACAAGGTGTCCCGAACGGGAGGGCACCTCGGACCCAACCTGGGTACGGTGGAACTCACCATCGCGCTGCACCGTACTTTCCGATCTCCCCGTGACCGCATTCTGTGGGACACCGGCCACCAGGCATACGTCCACAAGATCCTGACCGGGCGCTGGCGGGATCTGGACCGGATCCGGCAGAGAGGTGGGCTGTCGGGCTACCCGTCGCGCGCCGAATCCGGGCACGATGTGATCGAGAACTCGCACGCCTCGACGGTGTTGTCCTACGCCGATGGTCTGGCGAAGGGTTATCAGCTACAGGGCATCGCCGATCGGGCCGTGGTCGCGGTGATCGGCGACGGTGCGCTGACCGGTGGTATGGCCTGGGAGGCGCTGAACAACATCGCTGCTGCGAAGGACCGGCCGGTGGTGGTCGTGGTCAACGACAACGGCCGGTCCTATGCGCCGACCATCGGTGGCATGGCGAATCACCTGGCGGCACTGCGCACGGCTCAGGGGTACGAGCCTTTCCTCGACTGGGTCAAACGGGTGCTCGCCCCGGTTCCGGCGCTCTACGACACGCTGCACGGGATGAAGAAGTTCGTCAAAGACGTCATTGCCCCGCAGGTGTTGTTCGAGGATCTCGGGTTGAAGTACATCGGTCCCGTCGATGGTCACGATGTCGGGGCGCTGGAGTTCGCGTTGGGTCGGGCGGCGAATTTCGGCGGCCCGGTCGTGGTCCACTGCATGACGCGGAAGGGACGGGGTTACCGTCACGCGGAGAACGATCTTGCCGATTGTTTCCATACGGTGCGGGTCATGGACCCGGAAACCGGTGTGGCGGTCCGCCCGCCCGCCCCGTCGTGGACTTCCGTGTTCGGTGATGAACTGGTGAAGCTCGGGCAGGAGAGGGAGGACATCGTCGGGATCACCGCGGCGATGCTCGAGCCCACCGGCCTGTCCGCATTCGCCGCGCGGTTCCCGGACCGGGTCTTCGATGTCGGCATCGCCGAGCAGCACGCGGTGACCTCCGCCGCCGGACTGGCGATGGCGGGTATGCACCCGGTGGTGGCCGTGTACTCGACCTTTCTCAGCCGCGGGTTCGATCAGGTGCTGATGGACGTGGCCCTGCACCGATGTCCGGTGACCTTCGTGCTCGACCGGGCCGGGGTGACCGGCGAGGACGGTGCGTCGCACAACGGAGTGTGGGATCTGTCGCTGTTCCAGATCGTGCCGGGGCTGCGGATCGCGGCGCCGCGGGACGGGGCGACGCTGCGCGGTCTGCTGCGGGAGGCCGTCGCGGCGGACGGGCCTGCCATGATCCGGTTCCCCAAGGGGCCGGTCGGTCCCGCCATCGCGGCTGTCGGCCAGTCCGCGGGGATCGACGTGTTGCGCAAGGGTGTCTCCGACGACGTCCTCCTGGTGTCGGTCGGTGCGCTTGCAGCGGTCTGTCTGGAGGCAGCCGAGCGGCTCAGTGACCAGGGAATCGGTGTCACCGTGGTGGACCCGAGATGGATCAAACCCGTCAATCCGATGCTGGGCACACTGGCCGGCCGGTTCCGGCTGCTGGCAACGGTCGAGGACAATCTGCGGACCGGCGGTTTCGGCGCCGTGCTCGCCCAGGAGTTGCGCGACATGGGAATCGATACCCCGATGTTGACCTTCGGTGTCCCACCGAGGTTTCTCGATCACGGCACCCGGGCCGAAGTACTCGCCGAATGTGGTCTCACCCCTCGGGACATCGCAAGGAAGATCCTTGAACGGATGTCGGCTACGGCCGGTCGGCCGGCCCGAAACGGTGTGATTGTGAAGGAGGATTCTCGGTGACGACCAACCCTGGGACGACCAACCCTGGGACGATCGACCTCGGTATGCCGGCGGCGCCGGTCCCGGTGCTGACCGCGCGGCGCAGGACCCGGCAGATCATGGTCGGTTCGGTCGGTGTCGGCAGTGACTCTCCGATCTCTGTGCAATCCATGACGACGACGGTGACCGCCGACGTGAATGCGACCTTGCAGCAGATCGCTGAACTGACTGCGACAGGCTGTGACATCGTGCGGGTGGCGTGCCCCTCGCAGGACGACGCGGATGCCTTGGCGACGATAGCCCGTAAGTCGCAGATCCCCGTGATCGCGGATATTCATTTTCAGCCGAGATACGTGTTCGCGGCGATCGAGGCGGGTTGTGCCGCGGTGCGGGTGAATCCGGGCAATATCAAGAAGTTCGACGACAAGGTGAAGGAGATCGCGCAGGCGGCGCGTGACCACGATGTCCCCATCCGGATAGGGGTGAACGCCGGGTCGTTGGATCCCCGTGTGCTGGCCAAGTACGGCAAGGCCACACCCGAGGCATTGGCGGAGTCGGCTTTGTGGGAGGCGGGGCTGTTCGCCGAGCACGACTTCCACGACCTCAAGATCTCGGTGAAGCACCACGACCCCGTCGTCATGGTGCGGGCGTACGAGTGCCTGGCCGACCAGTGTGACTACCCGCTGCACTTGGGCGTGACCGAGGCGGGACCGGCGTTCCAGGGGACCGTCAAGTCCGCGGTGGCGTTCGGGGCGCTGCTGCGGCAGGGGATAGGAGACACCATCCGGGTGTCGCTGTCTGCTCCCCCGGTGGAGGAGGTCAAGGTCGGCACGCAGATCCTGCAGTCGTTGAACCTGCGGCCCCGCAAGCTGGAGATCGTGTCGTGCCCGTCGTGCGGCCGGGCGCAGGTGGATGTCTACAAGCTGGCCGAGGAGGTCACCGCTGGTCTGGAGGGGATGACTGTGCCGCTGCGGGTGGCCGTGATGGGTTGCGTGGTCAACGGGCCGGGTGAGGCTCGTGAGGCGGATCTCGGTGTGGCCAGCGGGAACGGTAAGGGACAGATCTTCGTCAAGGGGCAGGTCCTCAAGACCGTGCCCGAACACCAGATCGTGGAAACCCTGATCGAAGAGGCCATGCGCATCGCGGGGGAGACCCCGGACGCCTGAGCGCTCAGCTCCGGGTGTCGGTCAGATCGCCGCGAGCGGCCTGGGGGTGGCGCTGCGCAACGAGGCCGCGGGGTCGATGGACGTGAGCGCGGTCGGCGGTGTGCACCGCCTGCAGGGGTAGCTGGATCCACGCGGGTAGTGGATCTCGACGTGCAGTTGCGAGGTTCCGGCCGCGTTGCCCGTGTCGCCGACGACGCCGATCCGGGTCTGCTCGCTGACAGGCTGGTCGACCGACAGCGCCTGGATCGTCGGCTCGTTGTCCAGATGGCAGCAGAAGACGAAGTACCCGCGGCTGCGCTCGTCGGTGCTGTAGAGCCACACGAAGTTGCCGTAGAGCGGCAGACCGGCCATGTCGTCGATGGCCTGGCTGTAGTCCCAGGGCGGGGGGGTGGCCGGGCTCGCCTGGTAGGTCACCGAGGCGTCGACCGTGTTCGCCGATCGCAGGCAGATCGCGGCGACGGTCCCGGCCAGTGGCGCATACACGGTGGGTGCCGCGCCGGCCGTGGGATAGAGGTCGACACCGTCGTGCGCTCGGCGGGCGTCGCTGAGGTGGTTCCAGAGGTAGGTCCGCCCCTCGCGTGCGGCGTGCCAGTTGTCCGTCACCGGTGCCTGGTATGTGCCCTCGACCAGCGGGGACATCAGGGGGATCGCGCCGCTGTACGGGTCGATCAGCGAGTCCGCCCACGCGGGGCCCGCGCCCGGCAGTACGACCGCTCCTGCTGCCGCCGCGCCGAGCCCGAACAGTGCGCGACGTGTCATCGTGGTGTGCGGCAGCATCAGTGCTTGTCTGTCCTCCCCGGTGTTCCTCACCCGCCAGAGGAGCTAACGCCGCTGCCACGACTGGGTTACGCGGTGACGCGGACCAGTTCGCGTGCCTCCTCCGCGCTGGCGGCCGAGGGGCCGGAATCCGGGAGGGGCCGGTTGTTCGATTCCGATGTGGACAGGATCGAGATCGCCCCGATCACCCCGGCCCCGATGAGGTAGTAAGCGGGCCAGTTCAGGTCACCGGTGGCTGAAATCAGGAATTCATTGACGAACTGGGTCGTGCCGCCGAACAGGGAAACCGAGATGTTGAACGCTATCGACAGCG
>DASXOV010000138.1:0-10114 GCA_036494005.1 Pseudonocardiaceae bacterium
TGATGCTGCGGGCGTCCCCGTTGTCACGCAGGGTGCGGCTCAGCTCGTACGGATGCATGGGCCGCTGAGTCAGGTAGGACAGCACAGCCAGCGCCAGCAGGTTGCCGACCTTCCGCTTCTTCACCATCTGCTCCTCCGTCGCGCGTGCCGCACGCTGCGGCAGGTACTGCCGATCTGGTAGCCGGTCGGGCTCTGGTGTCCGGTCAGGCGGATCGTCGCCTTCCTGGGCCTTCATCGGATCGCCGGGACCAACTATCCATTAGCAACTAGTTAGTATCAACTATCACGAGCCGGCTATTACGAGTCGTCTGGTCGATGTCGTCCGCCGATATCGGCTACCGCACACCGGCGCGATACGCGACCATCGGCAACAGGCACGGGTCCCGGCCGTACGTGCCGGACCGACCAGACGGGCATCCAGAATGACGATCATGACGGCACCAGGCTTCACGATCTTCGCTACCGCGATCGGCCACTGCGGCCTGGCCTGGGGCGAACGTGGGATCGTCGCCGCGCAACTACCCGAAGGCAGCGAGGAGCGGACCCGCGCCCGCATGCGCAGGCGCTGTCCGGATGCGGCCGAAACCGCGCCTCCCCCGGTCGTGCGCAATACCGTCGACGACATCGTCGCGCTCCTCGGCGATGTCGCAGACGGCCGTGGGCGCCCGAATCTGTCCGCCGCCGAACTCGACATGACGGGGATACCTGACTTTCATCGCAGGGTCTACGAGGTCGCCCGCACCATCCCGCCGGGCAGGACGCTCACCTATGGCGACGTCGCAGCGCGGCTCGGCGCGCCCGGCACGGCGCGGGCTGTGGGGCAGGCGATGGCCCGGAACCCCTTCGCGCCGATCGTGCCGTGCCACCGCGTGCTCGCCACGGACGGCAGGAATGGAGGCTTCACGGCACACGGCGGGGTGGCGACCAAGCGAAGGATGCTCATCATCGAGGGTGTACTGGCCGACGAGCCCACGCTCTTCTAGCCGGCTGCAACGCCGCCCCGCTCAACGGCACCCGAGTTTCGGGTCCGGTGTCGCTGGGCGGGCGATGCACATGCTGGAATCCCCGCCGATCATCCGGTGTTCACCGATACCACCAGGGGACCACGTGGAGGTGGCGATGGCGACGATCGAGCTGACGAAGGAGAACTTCTCCGACGTCGTGGGCGGCGCAGAATTGGTACTGGTCGACTTCTGGGGACCGCGGTGCCGATCGTGCCGCGCGTTCGAACCCGTTTTCGAGGACGCATCGCAGCGTCACCCCGACGCAGTGTTCGGCACGGTCGACACCGAAGCACACCGCCAACTCGCCGCCATATTCCGCGTCATGTCACTCCCCACCCTGATGATCATGAGGGGAGGCTTCGTGATCTATGCCAGGTCGGGCGCCCTGCCGCTGGCGGACCTGGAGGACCTCGTGGATCAGGCCCGTGCACTGGACATCGACCAGGTTCGCCGGAAGCGCGCCACACGGCGCAACACCCCGTAACGCCAACCGGGACTCACCGATCACGAACATCGAATGCGACGAACGCTGACACGAACGGGCCACGGTGCCGACGGTGACGCCGGTGAACTGCGGGTATCCAGAACGAGCTGAAGCCACCGGCTACCTCGATCGGCTTCCCGGCGTTGCCATCCAGGCCCCTCGGCAATGAAGATGGCGCTGAGCGCGCCGTCACATTCGGGACGGTGCTTAATCCGTGGCTACCACGGCCGGAATCCCCGTACCATTCCGACTCGGCCGGCTTGACCTCGAGTGCGATCGAGGTTGCAGGCTCGTCCCAGGACCCATGCCGATACCTGCTCATGCACCCCCTCGGCCGGCCACGCTGGGACCGATGAGTCGCGGCCCCCACCGGAGTCTGACCTGATCACACCGCGCGGCCAGAACCACCGGCAGACGACTGAGGAGACGATTACGGCATGGCGATCCGCATCGACGAATCCGCGAGCGGCGAGGCGGCCGCGGCCATGCGCCGGAACCGCTGGCTGGCGCTGCTCGTGCTGTGCCTGGGCGACGTGATGATCGTGCTCGACACCACGATCGTGAACGTCGCGCTGCCGTCGATCCGCTCAGATCTCGGATTCACCGGGACGTCACTGGCGTGGGTGGTCAACGCCTACCTGCTGACCTTCGGCGGCTTCCTGCTGCTCGGCGGCCGGCTGGCCGACCTGTTCGGCCACCGCCGGCTGTTCCTCATCGGTCTCACCCTGTTCACCGCCGCCTCACTGGCGTGCGGGCTGGCCACGTCGCAGGCGTTCCTGGTCGCCGCCCGCGCCGTGCAGGGAATCGGTGGGGCGATCGTCGCGGTTGTCGCGCTGTCGCTGATCATGACGCTGTTCACCGAGCCCGCGGATCGGGCCAAGGCGATGGGCGTGATCGGCTTCGTGATGGCCGGGGGCGGGAGCATCGGGGTGCTGCTCGGCGGAGTCCTCACCGCCGCGCTCGACTGGCACTGGATCTTCCTGGTCAACATCCCGATCGGCCTCGCCGTGGCCGTGCTCTGCGTGCTGCTGCTGCCGGCAGGCACCGGGCAACCGGGCACCCGTCTGGACATCGGCGGCGCGGTGACCGTGACAGCGTCGCTGATGCTCGCCGTCTACGCGATCGCGAACGGCAACCAGGCCGGCTGGGGTTCCTGGCGGACCCTCGGGCTGCTGCTCGCGGCCGTGTCGCTGCTCGCGCTCTTCCTGCGCATCGAGTCACGGGCGCGCACACCGTTGATGCCGCTCGCGCTGTTCCGGATCCGCAGCCTGACGACGGCCAACATGGTCGGTGTGCTGTGGGCCGCCGCGCTGTTCGCCTGGTTCTTCCTCGCCGCGCTTTATCTGCAACTCGTGCTCGGTTATCCCCCGCTCCAGGTCGGTCTGGCCTTCCTCCCCGCGAACCTGATCATGGGTGCCTTCTCGCTCGGCCTGTCCGACCGGCTTGTCATGCGCTTCGGCATCCGGTTGCCGCTCGCGGGGGGCCTGCTGCTCGCCGGCGCCGGTCTCGCGTTGTTCGCGCGTGCCCCGGTCAACGGAACCTTCGTCTTCGATGTGCTGCCGGCCATGGTGCTGCTCGGGATGGGAGCGGGAATGGCGTTCAACCCGGTGCTGCTCGCCGCCATGAGCGAGGTCGAGCCCAGTGAGTCCGGCCTCGCCTCGGGGGTGGTCAACACCTCCTTCATGATGGGTGGGGCGCTCGGGCTCGCCGTGCTCGCCAGTCTCGCCGAGGCCCGCACGAGCGGCCTGCGGTCCTCCGGCGTCGAGCAGCTCATCGCGCTCACCAGCGGCTACCATCTCGCCTTCCTGGTGGGCGCCGCCTTCGCCGTGGTGGCTGCCGCCCTGGCCTTCGTGGCACTGGGTGCCACCACACCGACGGGTGCCACCGCACCGATGGCGGCACCGGCGAGTGCCACCACACCGACGGGTGCCACCACACCGATAGCGGCACCGGCGAGCTCGGCTGAAGCCTGAGGAGAACACGCACCTTGTCCGAGAAGCGCGAACCTGCAGCGGCTCTCCCTGGAAGAGGTCGGCTCGACCTGCGAGCTGACTGCGCGAGCTGCTTCGGGCTGTGCTGTGTCGTGCCGGCCTTCTCGGCCTCAGCGGATTTCGCAATCGACAAGGACGCCGGACATGCCTGTCCCAATCTGCAGGCGGACTTCCGATGCGGCATTCACCGACAACTCAGGCGACAGGGCTTTCCGGGTTGCGCCGTGTACGACTGCTTCGGCGCGGGCCAAAAAGTCTCCCGAGTCACCTTCGGCGGACAGGACTGGAGGCGGGTCCCGCGAACCGCGGAGCAGATGTTCACCGTCTTCCCGGTCATGCGCCAGCTCCATGAGCTGCTCTGGTATCTGACCGAAGCGCTGACGCTGCCACGAGCCCGCCCGGTCCACCATGAGCTCAGCCTCGCGCTCGACGAGACCGAACGCCTCACTCACAGCTGCCCCGAAGTTCTCCTGGGGTTGGACGTGACAGCACACCGGCGAGACGTCAATGTCCTGCTGACCCGCGCGAGCGAACTCGTACGAGCCGGAATCCGCGGCCGGAAGGCGGATCGCAGAGGTGCCGACCTCGTCGGAGCCGACCTCAAGGGCGCCGACCTGCGAGGCGTCGACTTCAGAGGGGCGTACCTCATCGGCGCCGACCTCCGCGGCGCCGACCTGAGGCTGGCCGATCTCATCGGGGCTGACTGCAGAGCTGCTGACCTCAGCGGGGCCGACCTCACCGAAAGCGTCTTCCTCACCCAATCCCAGCTCACCGCGGCGAAGGGCGATACCGCCACGAAGTTACCGCCGTCATTCACTCGCCCAGCGCATTGGCCACCTCGGCGGAGGTAGGTTTCAGGGATGGACGAAAACAGGGCGCGGCGGGTCACCGACGCGTTGCGCGAGCGCGGTGTCGACGCCCATATGGCGAGGGCCGGTGTGTACCAGTGCGGGGTGCGTGTGTCGCTTCCCGACGGGCGAGAGGCGATGTGGGACACCGACGGCACGGCGAGCCTCGAGGCACAGGTGATGCGCGACGGTGTCCTCGTCGGCTTCGTCCCGGTCATCGAAGGCTCAGAAGACTTCGATGAGTCACAGGTGGTCGACGCGATCGCCAGAACCGACTACGAGCAACCCATTGCGCGCCAGCACCGCACCGCGCCGGCACCCGGTCCGGCGCTGCCCCGCGAAGGTGGCCTGTTCCGCCGGTTCCTCGACGGCTTCCGGTATCGCTAGCAGCGGTTCGGGGTACATGCCAGAATCAGGCAAGATCACCGGAAACCATCATCAGACACAATTGCATCTGGAGATCACCGATGAGCGACCTGGCCGACCGGACGATTACGGCCCTGCGCACCGGCCATGATGAGCTCGCCGCCCTCGTCGGCGGCCTGAGCCCCGACGAACTCACCCGGCCGTCCGCGGCGGCCGAATGGAACATCGCGCAGGTCCTCAGCCACCTTGGCAGCGGCGCCGAAATCGGGCTGGCCACGCTGGAGGCGGCGTTGGCGGGCACCGGAAACCTGGCATCGGAGTTCAACGAGAGCGTGTGGGCGCGGTGGAACGCGATGACACCCGGCGAACACGCCGAGGGCTTCCTCGACGCCGACGAAGCCCTCGTCACGCGTTACGAAAGTCTCGACGACACCACCCGGGCTCAACTGCGTATCGACCTCGGATTTCTGCCCGAGCCGGTCGACGTGGCCACCTCGGCGGCGCTGCGGCTCAGCGAGTTCACCCTGCATGCCTGGGACATCCGGGTGATGTCCGACCCGGCGGCGGTCCTCGCTCCCGCAGCGATTGAGTTGCTGCTCGACCGGTTGAGCATGCTCATCGGCTTCATCGGACACCCCGACGCACTCGATGGCAGACCGCTGAGCGTCGCGGTGCAGACCTCCGAACCCGCCCGCTCCTTCGGCCTCGACCTGCGCGATGCGGTCGCCCTGGTCGACACCCCGCAACAGCCCGCCGGTGTGCTCGACACCCCCGCGGAAGCCTGGCTGCGGCTGGCCGCCGGCCGCCTCGAACCACAGCACACCCCGCCCACCCTGCAGCTCACCAGTGACGTCATCACCCTCGACGACCTGCGACGGGTCTTCCCCGGTTACTGACCCCGCCACTGGCGTTCCAGCCGGGTATCCATGGTGCCCGGCACACTTCGGGCTGCCGCCTCTCCGGCCACCGAGATCGGGCTCATCCGGCGGTCAACTAGGCCAGTCGAGCCAATGGCGCAATCATGGGTCCTGTCGGGTATCCGGCCGGGCACTGAGAGTGGCCATCGGGTTCGAAGCAAACAGGACGGTGGGGTTGGCGAACATGATCGAAACAGAGTTCCGAACTGAGACACTGCCCCCGGTGGACCGGTTCGCCTCCTGGTATGAGCTGGCGTGCCAATCGCTGATGGGGACCAGGATCCACGCGGACAACTTGGCCGATTTTCCCGCCACCGTGCGCATGCTGCACCTCGGTGCGGTGGAGGTGTCCCAGGAGACGTTCCCGGCATTGCAGGTGGAGCGCACGGCCAAGCTGATCCGGAGATCGGACCCCGATCAGATCCACCTGGCATTCTTCCTGTCCGGCAACGGCGGATTCACTCGCGCCGACCGGGAGATCGCGGTCACCACGCAGCACCTCATGGTCTACGACACCTGGCGACCCTTCCGGGCCTGGAACGCCCCCACCCACGGGAACACCTGCACCATCATGCGAGTCCAGGTCCCGCGGGCGCTGCTCTCGCTACCCCCGAACGCGGTCGACCAGCTGACCGGGCGGCGGCTTTCCAGATCCGGGGGGCTTGGCCGCCTGGTAACCCGATGCCTTCGGGAGTTGATCAATAACACGGCCCGATATCGGCCCGACGATGCCCCTCGCCTGGAGACCTTCACCCTGGACCTGCTGGTCGCACTGCTGGCTCACGAACTCGACTCCGAAACCTCACTACCGATCGAAACCCGCCAGCACACCCTGATGGCCCAGATTCATGACTTCATCCATCGGAACCTGGCCGACCCGGCTCTCTCACCGGCCTTGATCGCCACGGCGCATCATATCTCCACCCGCCACCTGCACCGGATCTTCCACAATCATGGCCTCTCAGTGGCAGGACTGATCCGTCAACGCCGACTCGAACGCTGCCATCACGACCTCGGCAACCCCCAACTGCGCTCTCTACCCATCCAAGCCATCGCCGCCCGCTGGGGATTCAACGACAACGCCCACTTCAGCCGCCTCTTCCGCGCCACCTACGGCATACCACCCCGTGACTACCGACATTTCGTACAACCCACTGCAGGTGGGCACACACCGTCAACAACTGTGCACACCGATCCAACAGATCGGTGACTGGTCGCTGCCATGATCTCTAGGTCTGCACCTGTATCCCGGCGGTACCCGCGGGGGGTCCGCCGGGAGCAGGTGACTGCGGCAGGCGTGAGCCAGAATTTCCTTCCGGCAACCATCCAGGATTGGTTCACAAGGTCAGCCCCGAACTCGTCGACGGGAACCCTTCGGCCGAGCGCTTGGACGATGGCCGCCGATCACCCATCCGATCATTCATTTTGATCACATTGGAAACCAATTTCCGGGGCTGCTCGAAGTAGTCCAGAATAACAATTCCAATGCGCTCTTTAGTGAGCCCCGACAGATAGACGTTGAGATACTCGTTTATAGTTTTCGAATACCGGTTCGCCGTCATTCCGACAGCGCTCGCAAATGTAATATATAGATCCCCGCGATCACCTCGCCGCGCTTCGTCCATATGGGCGACTATACAGTCGTATTTATTGTCCTCCCCCGGGTTGAGATAGCAATCCTCGACATCATAGGTCAGAGTTGCAACGCTTCGGAAATGCTGATTCTTCGGCCAATTTGTAAAATCAGAACCGACATCCTGAGTGGCTTCAAATCTCCGCAGCAAGACAATCTTGCCGCGAATCTCCCCCAATGTCGTTTCCGGCGTGAGGACACGATTATCAGCGACAGAGTCGACATCGGGAGCAGGAGCGGGAAAATTATAGAACAGTGATGGGTCGTCGACATGCTGCCACGTTCTCGCCTTGAATGCCTCCTCAAAGGAGTCCGATCGGATCACCCAGTTCTCCGGATCTCGCCTGAACTTTCCAAATGCCTCAGATGGAGCGAATCTTCCCAGGACACTGTCGAAGCGACCTTCTTCTTTGACCGACATCAAGATAGCTTCGGTAGGATACGTCTTGAGAAAATTAGAACAAATTCCCAGAATGTCCGCGTAGCTCTTCTCCATGTGTACGGCGTTGTGATGAGCGAAGAGGTTGTCCTGATAATGGGCAAGCCTGATGTCAAGAAAGCGTATCCCTGCATTCAACTGGTCAGTCAGATCCAAGTTTTGGGTTTTGGCAAATCCAAGAGGGCCGTCGATACTACACGAATCGTGGGTTCCCGGAATACTCAATGCCGTCACCCGAGTATCATCGGAAATTTCGCCCATCCAGGAACTATGAGAAATCAATTCGTCCACCACTCACCTCCGGTGATCGGCCTCCCGGCGCTACGGACCACCTTACATGCAGCTGCTGGTCTCTATTTGACGTAAGTACCGGTGGTAACGATGCGGACATGCGCGGGGCAGCAGGGACCGCACCCGGATGATCGGCCCGGTCCCTGGACCTCCGCGTCGCCCTGGCGTGGGGTCCGGCCTGGCCGCTCGACAGCACGACCCACCCACAACTGAGGCCGACGACGGACTCCTGAGTCTCTGTTGCACTGAGCGAGCACAAGTGATCACTCACTGCAACAGACACTCCTTGGCCACCCCGGACTTTCCTGGCAAGATCACACGGCAACCCCCAGTGCAACAGCACCGATGTCGAGGCACGAGATCCGCCTAGGCCTGAATCTGAAGGACCCGATGCTCACTGACCGTACGACGCTCACCCAGTTCCTGATCGAGGAGCGGCGCCGCTACCCGGGCGCGAGCGGAGAGCTGAACTCGCTCATCCTCGACGTCGCGCTCGCGTGCAAGGCGATCTCCAAACGGGTGGCCTACGGTGCGCTGGGCGGTGTGCTCGGGTCCGCGACGACCACCAACGTCCAGGGTGAGACGCAGCAGAAACTCGACCTGGTCGCGAACGATCTGTTCCTGCGCGCCAACGAATGGGGCGGTCTCGTCTCCGGGATGGTGTCCGAGGAGCTGGAGGCACCGTATCCGATCCCGGAGCGCTACCCGCGGGGCAAGTACCTCTTGGCGTTCGACCCACTCGACGGTTCGTCGAACATCGACGTGAACGTCTCCGTCGGCAGCATCTTCTCCATCCTGCGCGCCAGGAATCCGGGCGCGGACGCTGCCGCGGAGGACTTCCTGCAGCCCGGGTCGGAGCAGGTCTGCGCCGGGTACGCGATCTACGGCCCCACAACGATGATCGTCTTGACCGTCGGCACGGGGGTGTACGGCTTCACGCTCGAGCCGCAGCTCGGCGAGTTCATCCTGACCCATCCGACGATCCAGGTTCCCGCCGCCGCGAAGGAATTTGCGATCAACGCCTCGAACAGCCGGTTCTGGGAGCCGGCGGTGACGCGCTACGTCGACGAGTGCCTCGCGGGCAGTACCGGCCCTCGGGGCAAGGACTTCAACATGCGCTGGGTCGCGTCGCTCGTCGCGGAGACGCACCGCATCCTCACCCGCGGCGGCGTGTTCCTCTATCCGCGTGACACCAAGGACTCGGCGAAACCGGGACGGCTGCGGCTGCTCTACGAAGCGAATCCGGTGGCCTTCATCATGGAGCAGGCTGGTGGTCTCGCGAGCACCGGGCGTGGCCGAATCCTCGACATCGCCCCGGAGGACCTGCACCAGCGCGTCGCATTCATTTTCGGCGCACGCGAGGAGGTCGAACGCATCGAGCAGTACCACCGCGACCACAACGTGGTCCACGACCACGCGCCGCTCTACGGCACGCGTGGCCTGTTCCGTACCAACGACTGAGCGAAAAGGGGAAGCGCCATCTCAGCCAGACACCCGATCATCGCCATCACCGGCTCCTCGGGCGCCGGGACGACATCGGTGATGCGCACCTTCGAGCAGATCTTCCGGCGTGAGCAGGTCAATGCGGTGCTCATCGAGGGCGACAGCTTCCACCGGTACGACCGCACCGAGATGAAAGCCAAGATGGCCGAGAATACAGTGAGCGGTGAGCACACGCTCAGCCACTTCGGCCCGGAAGCGAACCTCTTCGAGGATCTTGAGGAGCTGTTTCGGCAATACGGTGAGAACGGCTGCGGCCGTGTGCGCAAGTACCTGCACGACGACGAGGAGGCGGCGCCTTATGCGCAGTCACCCGGCACGTTCACGCCCTGGGATGATCTGCCCGCCGACTCGGATCTCCTCTTCTACGAAGGGCTGCACGGAGCGGTCGCGACCGACAAGGTTGACGTCGCCCAGCACGTGGACCTGCGGATTGGCGTCGTTCCGGTGATCAACCTGGAGTGGGTCCAGAAGCTGCAACGCGACAAGGCGAAACGGGGATACTCCACCGAGGCGGTGACCGACACGATTCTGCGCCGCATGCCCGACTACGTGAACTACATCTGCCCGCAGTTCTCCCGCACGCACGTCAACTTCCAGCGTGTGCCGGTCGTCGACACATCCAACCCGTTCATCGCCCG
>DASXOV010000139.1:0-6991 GCA_036494005.1 Pseudonocardiaceae bacterium
ACTTGCAGGTACTCTGCCACGTCGCGCACCGTCCACAGTGGCGCGATCTTGCTCGTCTGGCCCACGTCGTCCCCTCTCAGGCGGCTTGATCGCTGGTTGCCGAACGGTTGCCAGGTGGATCGCTGGCGACGAGCTGGGCGGCGGTGTACTCGGCGTGCCATCGCTGTCGTTCGGCCACGGCGTGCAGGAGCAGCAGCGGGCGAGGTGGCACGTCGGCATCGCTGGGTGCGGTGCGTTCCCACAGGTACGGCCCGTCCTCTGGACCGTGCGCCGGTTGGATGCCGGCCTGGTCGAGCAGTTGCCGAACAAACGCGGCCCGCTCTGCGCGGTGGTCGTGCAGGGTCTTGTTCGACCACTTGCGCGAGACGAGGACGCGGCGTCCGGCGATGCCGAGGTGTTCGGGCTTGTGGGCCTTGCCCTTGCACAGCCCCGGCGTCATGGTCCGGCGCGCGCCCTTGGGGGTGATGCCGTAGCGCAGCCATACCGGGCAGCGCGGCGAGCACGGTGTCACGGCCAGCTCGGCGTGCAGGCGCCGCGCGTGATCACGTTGCCGGTCGGTGGCGTCCTGGTCGAGCCCGGCGGCCTGGCCCACGCTCTTGGTCAAGTACTTGGTCAGATACCCAACATGCCGGCCGGCTTCCTCGGTGCCGCCGAGGATGCCCTTCGCATGCACCTGCGATCCAAACCGGACGACGTGGGCGGGGTCGTCCAGTTCGTCGCAGGCGTCCTCGAAGCTCGGGAGTGGTTGGCGGGTGTCGGGGTCGGTGAAGGTCTTGGCCCGCTCGTCCCACACCGGCACCCGCTCCCCCGGGTACACGAGGTGGTCGTGCGGGGGCCACCACACCTGGTGATAGGTCGCTGCGGTGATCTGGCGCAGTTCCGACCGGGGGATGGCCCCGCGGATCGCGGCGTGGAAGTGCGGCGCGCCGCGCCGTTGGGGTTCGACGGTGCCGAAGTACTGCACGTCCCACCCGACACACCGGCGGGTGTTCTGCCAGAACCGATCCACCAGCGCCGGGAAGTGGATCGCATCGCGGGCCGCCCGCCGGTAGTCGTACCGGTCCGGGTCCACGGCCGCGCCGTCACCGTCGACCTGGCCGTAGCTGTCCAGGGTCAGCGTCAGGAACGTCGAGGGCCGGTACTTGCCCGCGAAGACACGGCCCACGGTGCGTTTGTCGACCGGCCGGCGGGGCAGGTTCGGCGCATCCTGCCGACGCCGGGTCGAGCGCCTCGTCGGCTTGGGTGGCGGGTCGAGCGGGGTGAGCCGCCCGCGCACGCCGAGCTCGCGGAGCTGTGAGTCGAGCTCGGCCACGGAGTCGGCGATCTGCTCACATGCCTCCAGGTCGCCGGTCTTCTTGCACTCGGCGTAGGCCGCCGCCAGGTCGGCCCGGGCGGCCATCAGCTCGCGGTGCTCGGCGCTGGGCTTGGCCCGCTCGATCATCGGCTCGGACTCGAGGTGCCAGCCCTGGCGGCATTGGGCCATGCGCAACCTGCGTGCCTTGTCCGCGCACGGGCGGCACTGGTCCTCCCGTGTGGACCCGCAGGGCACCGGCACCACATCGACCCGGCCCGTGCTTTGGTCGATCCGGCGCATCGCCAGCGGGCGCACGCACACGCCGTGCTGCTCGGCCACCGCCTGGGCGACCTCGGTGCTGATCGGCAGCGCGGCCCGCTCGGCGCGGGTCATGCGGGCCGGATCCACAGTGGTCTCGTCGGTGCTGGTCATCAGGCGTCGACCTCCCCCAGGGCGGTCCAGGTGCGCAGCAGGTCGAGTGGGATCGGTGCTGAGGCGTCCGGGGCCAGGTCGGCGCCGGGACCACTGCGGTGCGGGTGCGCAGGTCGCGCAGGGCTTCGGCGCGCTGGCGGGTGAGCGTGGCGACGCCGTTGGTGCAGACCAGCCGGTGGAACAGGGCCGGGGCGCGTCCCGGTCGGTGTCCTGGCTGGGCTCGGCGTGCTCGGTGGGCTGTGGGCCTGGCCAGGACCGCACCTGGCCCGCCGGGCTCGATGATCTGTTTGCCGCACGTTGCTCGCAGCACATGTCGTTGCCGACCAGTCACTCCCCGTTCCTGAGCCGACCCGACGAGATAGCCGCACACATCCAGGAACTCCTGTGACCGCGGCCGTGGTCTGCAGGTATGCGCAGCACTGCTGGGTTCATACGACCTGGTGCTGTAGAGGTGGCGTGCACACCGAGCGCGTCGCAGGCTCAGCGGCCACCCGAGGGGCGGTGGGGGGTCTCGATCACGACGTTGGTCGACTTGATCACCGCCAGGGCAAGTACCCCGGGCTTCAATCCGAGTTCTCGTACCGCTTCGCTGCTGATCAGCGACACCACCCGGTGCGGGCCGCATTGGATTTCGACCTGCGCCATCACGACGTCGGCGGTCACGTAGGTGACGAGCCCGACAAGGCGATTACGCCCGGAACTGAATGCCGCTGACGGGTCGGGTGCGGCACGAGTGCGCTGGCGGCTGAACTCGGCGAGCACCACACCGTCGATCACACGCCGCTGAGCCCCGTCTCGCGTCGCAGTCAGGGTCCCCACCTCGACCAAGCGGCGGATCGTGTCGTCACTGACACCGAGGAGCGCAGCCGCTTCAGAAATCCGGAACTGCGGCACAACGGAGAGCATAAGTCCGCAGCTACGCCGCTCCGCGCGAAAGTCGGGCGGTCGCCATGCCGGGCGGCGACCGGATCTACAGAACGCGTGCGGTTGACCGCGGCCAGTGAATGATCCCCGGTGGCGGCCATTTGCGGCCCCGCTGGTGGCCACCGGGTTCCCCGCGGACGGCCATATATCTCCCCGGTGGACAGTCCGGTTTGTCGTGCGACGAGGCTCGTGCGATGTGAAGAGCAGCAGGGAGATCATGGAGATCCTCGAGGCGTACGACCTCACGGGGAGTTACCGGGCCGCGGCTGAGTTGGCCGGGTGCGACCACCACACGGTGGCGCGGTATGTCGCGTTGCGGGCCGCTGGTGGCAGCCCGGTCGAGCGAGAGCATCGGGCCCGGCCGATCGACGAGTTCCTGCCCAAGATCGAGGAGTTGGTGGTTCGTTCCAACGGCAGGGTGCGGGCGGATGTGGTGCACCGGCGGATCACCGCGATGGGGTTCACCGGCGGTGAGCGCACCAGCCGGCGTGTTGTCGCTGAGGTCAAGCAGCGTTTGCGGGCTGGTCAGCGGCGGGTGTTCCGGCCGTGGATCCCGGAGCCGGGACTCTGGCTGCAGTGGGATTGGGGGTATGGGCCGAAAATCGGCGGCCGGCAGACGCAGCTGTGGTGCGCCTGGCTGGCGTGGTCGCGGTTCCGGGTGGTGATCCCGGTGGTGGACAAGACGTTGCCGACGGTGGTGTCTTGTTTGGACACAACACTGCGCCGCATCGGCGGGGTTCCGACCTATGCGCTGACCGACAACGAGAAGACCGTGTCGGTGGACCACATCGCCCAGATCGCAGTCCGCAACCCCGACATCGTCGAAGTCGGCCGCCATTACGGCCTGACGATCCGGACCTGCATGCCCGCGGACCCGCAGTCCAAGGGCGGGTCCGAGGCGACGGTCCGGATCGCGAAGGCCGACCTGGTCCCCACCGACGCCAATCTGCTCGGCGAGTATCGACGCTTCGGCGAGCTCGAAGCTGCCTGCCGCCAGTTCTGCGAGGAGGTCAACGATCGTCCGCATCGGGAGACCCGACGCCGCCCGACCGAGGCGTTGGCCGAAGAGCAGACACGGCTGCATCCGCTGACCAAGACCCCGTTCACGGTCGCGTTCGGCACCACCCGGCGGGTCAACTGGGACGCGACCGTCTCGGTTGAGGGAGTGCGCTACTCGGTGCCGCACCAGCTGGTCGACACCCGGGTCTGGGTCCGGTCCCAGGGCGACGAGCTGATCGTCACCTCCGCCGGCGACGAAGGACCAGCCGAGGTCGCCCGGCACCCGCGGTCGACCCCGGGGACCCCGTCGATCAAAGACGAGCACTACCCGCCCCGCATCGATCACCACGGCGAACGGACCCCGCGGGCGACCTCGCCCGAGGAGACCGCGTTCCTTGCCCTCGGCGACGGCGCCGCGGCCTGGCTGACCGAGGCCGCCGCGGCCGGGACCCGGCGGATCCGGCCGAAGATGGCCGAAGCGGTCACCCTCGCCAAGCTGCATCCGGCGGCCGACGTTGACCGGGCACTGGGAATCGCGGCCATCGCCGGGCGGTTCGCCGACAACGACCTGATCCGCATCCTCACCCACAACATCGGCCGCGAGCCCGCCGAACCGTCCCGGGTCAGCGAGGACCACAGCCTGCAACCCGGGACCTCGGCCTGGTCGAACTTCGGCCTGCCCGCTCCGACCACCAGCACCTTCGACGACGAAAGCGACCACCACTAAATGTCGACCCCACTGCGGGTCGCCGGCTCCACCGGCGACCCCCTGGCCGAGGCCATCACGTTGACGAAACGGCTCAAGCTGCCGCATCTGCGCCGCGCACTGACCGACCTGATCCCGACCGCGAAAGCGCAGCGCTGGGACCCCGCCGAAGTCGTCCGTGTCCTGCTCGCCGAGGAAGCCGCCGGACGGGACGCGGCGAACCTGCGCACCCGCCGGAAACGCGCCGCGTTCCCCGCGGGCAAGACGTTCGGTGACTGGGACGAGCAGGCCTCGTCCATCCCGCGCCCCACCCAGGACGCGCTCAAGACCCTGGAATGGGTGCGGAACAAGGAGAATCTCTGCATCTGCGGCCCCAGCGGCACTGGCAAGAGCCACTTCTGCGAAGCCCTCGGCCAGGCCGCCGTCGAGGCCGGGCTCACTGTCGCCTGGTTCACCATCGAAGACCTCGGCGCACTCGTGCGCCGTCACCGCGTCGACGACTCGATCACCCGCGCCATGACCAGGCTGATCCGGACCGACCTGATCATCGTCGACGACATCGGACTCCTGCCGGTCAGCCCGGACGCCGCCGAAGGGTTCTACCGCCTGGTCGACGCCGCTTACGAGAGGCGCACGCTCGCGGTCTCGAGCAACCTGCACCCCTCGGGATTCGACGAGATCATGCCGAAAACCCTCGCCACAGCCACGGTCGACCGGCTCCTGCACCACGCTCACGTCGTCGTCACCCAAGGTGACAGCTTCCGCCTCTCCCAAGCCACCTCCGGAGAAGGGGTCAGACCCTTGCGCTAACACCCACCCGCTACCCGAACGGGGAGCTATCCGGCCGCCGTTGGGGAGCCCTAAATGGCCGCCAGCGGGGACAACATCTGGCCGCCAGTGGGGAAGACGATCTGGCCATTGACATGCGGTACTGACGAGCCGGCAGGAAACCATGCGCCCAGAAGGGGGAGCACGCCCGCGGAATGGTGCACGGACCGAAGTCGGGGATGTCTCGCGATGAGCTGCCTCGCCGATATGGGTGTCGTTTGAGCGATACCCATCGCGCAAGGTCGATCCGGCGTTCTCGAGGCTCGGCAGGCGGCCACGCCGTCGAGGGTGAGCGGTGCCGTGCTGCGCGGTGGCGCCGCAGCCGGGGTAGTCGGGACCGACCACCGTGTGCGTTCGGGCCAGGTCATCGATGATCGACCCGAAGTTGGCGTCGACGCTGCCACCGGCGCCGTGTGCCAGCAGCAGGCCGGGACCGGTTCCGCGCACGATGGTTGCCAACTCCGCATTCATACGGTGACCCTAAGTACCGGACCACCTCGCGACGGCGGTTGGGCCGCGGGGAGCACGCCGATCAGTACCGAGCGGCTCCCAGCGAACGACCATGACCTGAGCGACGAGCGACGCCCAGGCCGGAGCGACCCGGTCGCGCAGGTCGCCGTCGAAAACTCGGGGGCGGCTGCCATGGCGAGATCGCCCGACTCGGCGCAGGTTGGCTAACAGATGTTCAGTAAGTTACGTTTAGCGCGCGTCGCCGCGAGCGACTCGAGCGCCGTGCTCGCCGATCTCGACGCGCCGGCCAAGGCCTACTCCGGGATTGCGACGCGGCTGGTTGAGCAGGCGCTCGCCCTGGACGCCCAGCTGATCAGGCGAACCCGAGGAGAGGATGCGCCGATGACTGCGAAGGACACCAGCAGTGGCACGGCATCCGCCGGGGGAGCCACTGGCCGGAGGGTGCGGGTGCGGAATCGCTGGGGGCAGGGCGAGCGGTTGCGTGCCGAGATTCTGGAGGGGGCGAGCAGGCTTCTTGGTGAGCTCGGCACCGAGGACGGCTTCACGTTGCGCGGTGTGGCGCGGGAGGTCGGTATCGCGCCGGCCAGTATCTACGGGCATTTCCGGGCGAAATCTGAGCTGATCGATGCGGTCCTCACCAATGAGTACGACCAGCTGATCGGTCTCATGCGCGAGGCGCAGGCCACCGTGGACGCGAGTGATCCGGTGGGTCGGCTGCGTGCGCAGCTGCACGGGTTCTGCCGGTACTCGATGGTCAACCCGGGGCATTACCGGGTGATGTTCGGGGTGCGCTACGGCGAGGGAGGCCGGGCTCCGCTGTGGAGGGTGATCGGGGAGTTGACCGTTGCCCTGGCTGCGTGTGAGGAGGCGGGGGCACGGCTGCGGCTGCCGGCCGAGCGGGCGGCTATCACGCTGCTCGTGGGCGCGCACGGGACGGTGGCGCTGTCCCAGGCCCGCCGCACCGGCAGCGATGCCGAAGCCGTGGTGCTCGAGCTCGTCGACGAACAGTTGTCGCTGGTATTCGACGGCGCCTGAGGCCGCCAGGGCACAGGGGAGTGATCACCGGAAACCGGTGTACGCCATCCGAGGGAGCACGGGTTGTCCGCGCGACCCAACTTGGCTAACGTGTGTTCGGAGACTTACTGAACACACGTTCGGCAAGCGGAGGTGTGAACCATGACCCACCCAGCGGTCAACACATCGGCGGCCGCGGCAGCAGGCGAGCCGGCCGAGTTCCCGATGGCCCGAGCGTCGGGCTGTCCGTTCGACCCGCCCCCGGCTCTGCGGGCATTGCAGGCCGAGGCACCGATCAGCCGGGTTCGGCTGTGGGATGGCAG
>DASXOV010000140.1:0-28020 GCA_036494005.1 Pseudonocardiaceae bacterium
TGCGTCCTGGGTCCGGTCCCATTCCACGTTCTCTAGATCAGCGCTTGCAGTCACCTCAGCCCCTCACCGGCTCACTCAGGACGCGGGTCAGCTTCTCCCGGCCAGAGAACTTCTCAGCCACAGACCTTCTCAGCCACAGACACTAGCCCTGACACTCACTCTGTGGAGTGATCCTGCTATCCGTCCCTGCACACTGACATGAGTGGTCCAGTCATCGTCATCCAGGACCGTGAGCGAGACCTGCGGGTGGTGCGGCGGCTGGGAGATCGTCCGGTCAGGGCTGCGCACGGTCGGGGCCGGCCGGCAGGTCGACCAGGCCGGTCGCCCCGTGGACGGTGATCTCCTGGCCGGTGGTGATCCGCAGGGTGGCGTCGGGGACACCGACCACGGCGGGGATGCCGTACTCGCGGGCGACGACCGCGCCGTGCGAGTTGGGCCCGCCCATTTCCATGACCAGCCCGCCCGCCGTCAGGAACAACGGTGTCCATCCGGGATCGGTGGACGGCGCCACCAGGATCTCTCCCGGTTCGAGGCGTGCCCCGACCGGGTCGAGCACCACCCGCGCCGGGGCGGTCACGGTGCCCGTGGAGGCCGGGGTACCGGACAGTTGCCCCTCCCGCACCGCACTGTCGAGCCTTGGCAGGGCCTCCGGCTGGGTGCCGTCGGACAGCATCAGCCGCGGCACCTGCCGCCTTCGCAACTCCCTTTCGTAGACCTCGCGGCGCCGCAGCACGACGGCACGGAGGTCCGCGCCCGCCAGGGCTGCCCGAACCTGGCGGAGGTCGAGAAAGAAAACGTCGCCGGGCTCGGTGAGGTGCCCGGCGGCGGCGATCTCGGCTCCGAGCAGCACCAGCTGTTCCCGAACATGCGCCAGCACCCGCACCAGGTAGTCCTTGTGCAGTTCCCGCATTCCGACCAATTCGCGGACCCGGTCCAGCGCGAAGCGCACGCCGATAGCACGTAGCCGGCCGCGCCGCCGGACTCGTCCGACCACCGCCGTGATGGCTGATCGCGCTGCACGGGCACCACGGGCGAACTGCGCGTCGGGGGCGAGGTCGGGATCCTCCAGTCGTAGGTAGTTTGCCAGCACGCCGATCACGTGGGCCGGATCGTCGGACCAGCGCGGCATACCCACATCGATTTCCGCCACAGCGCGGTGGCCATAGGTGGCCAGGAACTCGTCGAGGCCGTGCTGCAGGACAGGCGGCAACTCGCGGCGGATGAAGCGCTGCGCCAGTTCCGCAGGTGCCGCCGCACCCAGCGCGGCGGTGGCCGTCCCGTCAGCCCGGACCTGGCCGGCCAACGCCCACAGCCGCAGATCCATCTCCGTGGTGACGTTGTGCGGCAGCGCGCGCAGCACCTCGTCCATGTCAGCAGGGCTGAGCACGTCGCCTGCGAGCTTGGTGGCCAGTGCCCGGGCGAGGAATCCGGAGCCTGCCACCGGAGTGACGGCAGGCATGATCGGGACGATCGACGTACCGAGCAGCCGCTCCATGTGGTCCAGCCGCTGGACCGCACTCAGATCCGCGGGCGCGGTGAGCGTCGCGCGTAACCGATGTCCGATGTGCCAGACTCGGCGGCGGGCCGCGGCTGGCCGAACCAGTGCCTGGGTGACCTGCAGGGGGATTCGGAAGCGTACGGCCAGTACCAGCAAACGCCGGATGAACGGCCAGCGGGATGTGGTGCGCACCGCGAAGCGCGGGTCGTCGAACAGCCGGCGCAGCACCACAGCCGATCGAGCCTCCATGACATCGAGGACCCGAGGCACCAAAGCCCGGCCGACCCGGCTTCGCAGTACCGGCGTGACCTCCATGAACGCCCGCTGACCCGCCTCAGCGAACGCCGGGGGCCCGGCGAGGCGATCGGACACGTCGACCCCGAACACCACCTTCGAAGCACACGACGCGATCAGTCGGAATGCCGCCATGCCCATCGGGGTGATCGGCCGGGTGAGTCCTTGCGCCAGACTGAAGCAGAAGTAGACCCGCAGCACCCCATCCGATGAGGTGGTCTCCGGCAGCGGGTAGAGCGTGGTGATGGGCCGTGCCTGGGTGAGCCACCAGGTCCCGGTGTCGTCCAGCGCCCACTCGATGTCCTGCGGGACGTGATAATGATCTTGAACACGCCTGCCCAGCGCGGCGAGCTCGCGAATCTGCGCATCGCTCAGGCATGGCTGCTCGACCCCGGCGGGCAGGCGGATCTGCTCGGTGCCACCACCGGGACGTGCTCGCACGGCGACCCGCTTGTCGCCCAGCCTGCGTTCGATGACCTCGCCGTCGGCGTCCACCACGACGTGGTCAGGGTTCACCGCGCCGGACACCACGGCCTCACCGAGACCCGGGCTGGCGTCGATCACGGAGTGCCCGCGACAGCCCGTCACCGGATCTGCGGTGAAGAGCACCCCGGCGACCTGCGCATCGACCATTCGTTGGACGACGACCGCGAGCTGCACAGCCCGGTGGTCGATACCGTTGCTGCTCCGATAGCTCACCGCCCGGTCGGTCCACAGCGACGCCCAGCAGCGACGTACCGCATCGAGTACCGCATCGGCTCCCACGATGTTGAGGTAGGTGTCCTGCTGACCGGCAAAGCTCGCCGAGGGCAGGTCCTCCGCCGTGGCCGAGGAGCGCACCGCGACCGCGTCGTTCACGGCGCCACCGCCACGACCACTGCCCAGATCGTGATAGGCACCGGTCACCGCTGCCGCCATGCAGGCAGGCACCGGCGACGCGAGTAGGGCGGCACGCGCCTGCGCGGCCAGCTCCGCCAGCCGCTCAGCATCCAACTCGGCCGCGTCGAGCGCGTCGAGGATCCAGGGCAGCTCCGCTGTCCCTGCTGTCACCTGCCGATACGCCGCAGTGGTGACACAGAACCCGGAGGGAACCCGAAGGCCTGCGCTGATGAGCTCACCGAGATTCGCCGCCTTGCCCCCCACGGCAGGCAGCGCCGCCATACCGAGGCAGTGGAGGCCGAGCACCGGGGGTTCGTGCTCGCACCCCAGGTCAGCCGACATGTTGACGCCAGGTTGCCGGATGGTGGTCACAGCCGAACGGTAACGCTAACGGTATCAAAGCTCAACAAGCGATGAAAAACGAGGATGACGTCGCCTACGCCGGCACCCGCGCCTCCCGAGAAGAAACCTCATCCAGCGCCGGCACAGCAGATCGCTACGCCGACGGCGATCACCCTGGGCGACCTACCCCCCCACAACACGGTGATGAAAGCATCATCCAAATGAGTGGTTCATGAACATTCAGTCACCCTAGGTCCCATAACATCCACTCGATCGGTCCATCTATCGGCATGACATCGAAATACATTAGTCACACCTTCGGGGGACTGTACGACCCCGAACGAGTGGTGCTAACTTTGATCTTGTCGAAATAGTGACCTGCACAATCCTTCCCCACAGCACACCATTCCGGAGGCATACATCACAGAAGGACTCCAACTGCAGTGGCGGACTTCCTCGCGAATACAACTGACGATGACATACTTCACTCTCGAACAATGGTTCGGTATCTACTCATGAGCTGAACCGCCGAGTTATCACGACGACTCAGATTCTGATCCCGGTCGACTGCCGGCATATTAAGGTGGTCGAAACTCCCCCGTACCGCGATCAGTCGATCCACGGCGACACAGTCAGCGGCCAGGCCCGAATCACTGGACGCCTTCTTCCCCCGCGCGAACGCACAGGCCTATGAGTCTCACGTCGAATTCCAGCGTGGGCATCCTGGCTAACCCCGTCCCAGGAACATAGGCCGAACCCGTGATCGATCTACCGCGTCCGCGAACAACTTCTCCCGGACGCCGATCCACATATCGACAAATTCATCATCTCCTGCCCGGCACTGTCTACTTCCCCGCCTCCCCCTGTGGCCCGACGCACTCGGAATCATCGAAGACGTCCATATCGGTAACTGAAAGGAGACGGCAGAATATGACCGCCATAGAGGTGATGACAATGGGGCGATCCGCGCGCGACACCCTGGCGTGGAGCGACGAGGTGGTCGTTCCTGCCATGCGGTCTGCGATCGGCGCACTTCCCGATTCGATGCGGCATATCATCGGATACCATTTCGGATGGTTGGACGAACACGATCGCCCGACGCAGACTGATGGCGTCAAAGCAATCCGTCCGGCTCTGGTAATGTTGTCAGCCGAGGCTGCAGGCGGTGCCCCAGGTGCGGCAGTGCCCGCCGCGGTCGCGGTCGAACTCGTGCACAACTTCTCATTGCTGCACGACGACGTCATGGACGGTGACGCCACCCGCCGCCACCGCCCGACGGCCTGGCGGGCCTTCGGTCGCAGCGCATCGATTCTGGCCGGGGACGCCTTGTTGTCGCTTGCCTTCGACGTGCTGGCCGGCTCCAACGACCCGGTGGCCCGTGACAACATGCGGATGCTCAGCGCCGCGGTACTTGCTCTGGTCGACGGCCACCTCGCCGACCTCGCTTTCGAGAAGCGCTATGACGTCGATATGTCGGAATGTATGAGGATGACGCACAACAAGACCGCCGCCCTGCTGGGATGTGCGTGCGCGATGGGCGCACTATCGGGTGGAGGAAATCCGGATCAAATGGACCACCTGCGCGTCTTCGGGGAGCGTCTGGGCTTGGCGTTTCAGCACATTGACGATCTCCTGGGTATCTGGGGCGACCCGGTCGTGACCGGGAAAGCGATTTATTCGGATCTGCGCAGCCGCAAGAAATCATTCCCGGTCGTGGCCGCACTGACCTCCGGTACTCCGGCCGGGCGGGAGTTGGGTGCGCTTTACCACGCCAGCAAACCGTTGTCCGCCCCCGATCTGGTCCGGGCGGCACAATTGATCGATCTCGCGGGTGGGCGCGCCTGGAGCCAGGCGCAAGCCGACGAATTACTGGCCCACGCACTGCATCAGCTCAGTCTGGCGACCCCCAAGGCCCGAGCAGGCACTGAATTGGGTGAGTTGGCCAGACTGGCCACCTGCCGTGACCACTGATCAGCCGTCGACCAACCGTGCATCGGGCAATCGTCGGTGATCCTGCCCGAAGAGGCGATCGGACGCCCCCTGCACGACGTGGGTGTCCGAGGTGATCACCAGCGCCGATCAGCAGGCCGGCCACGCGGTGGCTATCTCAAGGCCGGACGCAAGGTGGCTCGACTGCGTGGGTTCTAGCAAAGTCAACGCTCAGTGGCCGAGCGGTCGGTCCCGTCGGCGCTGACGGGGTGCGTCCGTGCGTCATCGGCGACCGCGCCGACACCAGCCACCACGATGAGACCGATGGCGACAACCTGGTCGGTCGTCAGCGCTTGGCCGAGCACCACGAGCCCCACCAGTGCCGCTGCGACCGGGCTGATGCTGAGCAGGATGCCGAACAGCCGCGCACTGATCCGGCGAAGCAC
The DNA here is from genome assembly GCA_036494005.1 of Pseudonocardiaceae bacterium. GTDB lineage: Bacteria > Actinomycetota > Actinomycetes > Mycobacteriales > Pseudonocardiaceae. The sequence goes on from DASXOV010000140.1 coordinate 5,389, forward strand.
CAGCAGATCCAGCATGTAGGGCAGCAGGGAGGAAAGCAGGGCCATGAGCACCCCGGTGGCCAGCACTGCCGGGTCGAGCAACCGGGCGCCGCCGGTGATCGCACCGGCCGGAGCGAGGACACCCGCCCCGGCGGCCAATGCCAGGGCGAGACCGGTCCAGTCCGGGAAGAGCCGCCCGATTCGGCGGTTGAGCACCACATAGCCCGCCCGGCAGATCGCGGCCAGCACACCCATCCCGATCCCGGCCAGTACCGGCGCGCCGTTGCCCGGCGCACCCAGCAGGACGACGCCGACCACCGCCAGCAGCGCCCAGAGCAGGTCGGTGAGCCGTCGCGTCAGCGCGACCGCCAAGCCGATCGGCCCGAGTAGCTCCAGCGTGCTGGCGACCCCGAGTGGGACGAGCGCGATGGTCTGGAAATAGGCCAGATTCATCGCCGCGCACCACCCCGAGCGCCAGCACGGCCGGCCACTGGCATCGGCTCAGCGAGCGCACTCGCGGCCGTACGAGCGCGCACAGGAGAACAGCCGCCACCGTGATGCGCATCGCGGCGGTAGCGGTCGGACCCACGTCGGCGAACAGGTCTTTGGCCACCGCCGACCCGAGCTGGAGGCTCGTGATCTGGGCCAGAACCAGTCCCGGCGCGGTCCACGACCTGCGAAACGCGGAGTGGGACGGGACCGTGGTGACGGCTGGGGCCATGACCTGCACCGTGGTGTCATGGTGTTGTGCAGTTCAACCATTACGGCGGCGAGGCGGCCCTGCTCGGCGCGGATCTGGTCAACCTCCGGCCACCGATCACCCGAGAGCTGGTTGTGCAGGTCCTGATCTCGCACCAGGTCGCCGATCCGGCGCTCAGCACCCAGGAGTCGGCAAGCATCGCCGACTGGGGCGGGCAGTTGTCCCGATGTTTCGACGTCGCGGAGGCCGGGGCGCAATGCGACACCGTGAACGAACTGCTCTCGGCGGCGGCGAGTAAGCCCTACGTCTCCCGGCACGATGGTCACCCGCACCTGCACTACCGCTCGATGGAGGACGACGTGGTCTCCCGGGTACGCGCCATCACCATCACCGGGCTCGCCTACATCATCTGCATCGCGGGCGGACACCGCCTCGGCCGCTGCGCCCACCCTGGATGTGCGCTCGCCTACGTCGACACGTCCCGCAACGGGCGGCGTCGATACTGCAGCGTGCGCTGCGCCAACACCAGCGCTGTCCGCCGTCATCGCCGGCGCACGCGATCGTGATGGCTCACCGGGAATTGACCGGCAGCCACGACCCGGGTCGGTGGCGAGCGCTCAGCCTGTCTGGTCCAGTGTGCGGTTCGCACCGTGAGCCAAGACTTTGCGCAGCTGGACCAATGCCCTGTGCTGCGCCACCCGGACCGCGCCGGAGGTCGATCCCAGCGCGTCCGCCGTCTCGTTGGCAGAAAGTCCCACCACGACTCGCAGGATGAGGATCTCCCGCTGCCTGTCCGGCAGTGTGTCCAGCAACGCGGTCATCCGTTGCACCTGTTCGCCCAGTATCACCTGCTGCTCGGGACCGACATCCGGGGAGGGCGAATCGGGAATCTCGGCGACCGGCTCGGCTCGGTTACGCGCCACCGATCGATGGGCGTCCGCCACCTTGTGGGCCGCAATGCCATACACGAAGGCGAGGAACGGACGTCCCTGTTCACGATAGCTGGGCAACGCTGTGAGCACCGCGATACATACTTCCTGCGCCACGTCGTCCGCCGAAGCGAACGTTCTGTCCTGCCTTCCGACCCGGGCGCGGCAGTATCGGACTATCAAGGGACGTACCCAGCGGAGAACGCTGTCGACGGCATGTGGTTCACCGTGGACAGCCGCCTCCACCAGATCGGTCGTCATGGCTAGGCGCCCGGTCCGAGCCCGGACTCGTCGAGCCGGTGCCGTAGCTGCTGCAGCGCGCGGGCCCGGGTGGGTCCGATCCCGCCTGGCGGGATTCCCGCGCTGCGGGCTACCTCGGTGTAGGGCCGGGGATTGTCGGTGAACAGCGCCCGAAGCAGGGTCCGCCGCAGTGGCGACAGTTCCGCGACCAGATTCCACAGCGTCCGAGCAGTGTCGTGGTCGATGACCCGCTGCTCGGGGCCGATGCCGGGGTCGACGACGTTCTCCGCCACCGTGTCCGCCGGCGCCGGGGTGTGCTTGGCCTGCTGGCGCAGAATGTGCAGGCACTCGCGGCGAGCAGTGGTGGCCAGCCATCCCGCCAGCCGTTCCGGGTACTGCACCCGATGAGCGTTCTCCGCCAGCCGCAACCAGGTCATCTGCACCGCGTCCAGAACGTCGGCGTCCTGCAGGCGGAACGACCGCACGGTCGCGAAAACGACGTTGCTGTACCGGCGGACGATTTCCTCCCAGGCTGCCCCGTCTCCGCGGCGAGCCCTCAGGAGCAGGTCAGCGACGCTGCCCGGCGCACTCGGATAGTCGTCGGTGCGGACTTCTCCGCGCTCGACCTCCTGTGTCGTGATCATGCCAGGTCCCTCCCGAGTGTGTACGGTGAACACCACCTGTACGTCGTATATAAGTACGTACAGTGTCAGGTATAACCGGTGACCGCCATCACCCGATCGGGTGTAGGTGTACGTTGTACATGAGCTACGGCGTCTGTTAACCGCCAAGCGAGGAAAGGACGATCTTTGACTGACCAGCCGAGTGCTTCCCGTACCCGCACCGACCGACCGACCTGGGTCGGGGTCGACCCCCGCGAGGACGACACGCGGCCGCCTCCACTGACCAGGCCCAGAATCGTGCGCGCCGCGCTGGCCCTCGTCGATGATCGGGGTCTCCCGGCGCTGACCATGCGAGCGCTGGCCACCGAACTGAAGGTCTCGCCGATGGCGCTGTACAACCACGTGCGCGACAAGGAAGAACTGGTCGACCTGATGCTCGACCTCGTGCTGGGCGAGGTCGACTGTGTGGCCACCGATGGCGACTGGAGCATCCAGCTACGGGCGTTGGTGTGCAGCTTCCACCAGGTGCTGTCGGATCATCACCAACTCGCCAAGGTCTACAGCGCAGCGCTCAGAATCGGGCCGCACGGCCTGACGATCATCGAACGGGCGATCCACCTTCTGCTTCAAGCCGGATTCTCACCACCCGATGCCGCTGCTGCATTTCTGACCCTGTACACCTACACCGTCGGACGGCACCAAATTGGCCACATCGCCCCGATGGCGGCTTCCACGCCGCGCGAAGCCGAGTACTACGTGGCGCTGCCTCCCGAGCAGATTCCGTCAATTCGCGCGGTGAGCCCGCACCTCAGCGGCGCACATGGGCGCGGTCAGTTCGAGTACGGTCTGGACACGCTGCTCACCGGCCTGCAGACGAAACTCAGGCAAGTCAGCGAGCCCCCGGCCCAGCCCTGCGGCGGATGAGTCCCTGGGTTCGGTGCGTTCCCATCTGATAGCCAGCAAATGTTCGGCTATGGGGCGGCAGGCGTGGTGGACAGCGGGTTGAGCGCATTGGCCCGGGGACTGCTAGCACCCTGGCTTTGGGAGATCCGTCGTGGAAGCCGCGAGACGGCCGCTCGGTAGCAGTACCTGCATGGATGGCCGCGTTGGACGGGTCTGACGGGAACTGGCGATCACTAATCAGCAAGCGCCAGGTTCCGGACCCGCGACTCCGCTGAGCTGAAAGCCCCTCCGGGGCGTGACATTGCTCACCTCGTTCCACTGTCGACCGTGGAAAATCCTCAGGGCGCATCAGTTCGGCCCACGAATCTCTCGTCCTGAATGTACTCTGGGAGATGATTCTGGCTCTGTTCTTGTGTAACGCGAGTCGACCCGAGCGGCGATCTCCACGTTAGTGCAAGAACCTGTCAATTGCATTATTTCATCTATGAGACCGGGGGGTGGGCTATGGCCAACCTCATCTCGTTCGACGTTGATCTCACTGTCCATGAAGGCACGCGCCTTGCGGCAGTCCTCGAGGCCATCGGCCTCTACTGGGATCCCGCAGAGATTTACGCCGGCGAAACAGAAGCACATCGAATGCTCTACTCCAACCTCGACGCCGGCCAGCAGTCCAGCTACAACCTGCTCATTGCACATGGTGTGCTGCCCGAGGTCGAGGGGTGGTCGACATGATGCTGGATCCCCAAGCCGACGCCGGGCGCCATGCCTGGCTGCCCTGCCCGTATTGCGGCGACAGTACTGGGCTCTACCTGCTCTTCTCCGAGGTCAACATGGTCTGGGTGCAGTGCGGGAATTGCCTGCGTCGCTGGTGGCACGACACAGGTTGCGGCCGCGGCGGGCGCCCTGAGCGGCTGTTCGACGTCGCATGAGCGGGCAGGCAACCCAGCGGCGGCGCTGATCGCCTCCCGGGGCCCGGTGCACCGTGGGTACCGGAGTCAGGCGCGACGGTGCACCGACACGGCGTACGAGGCGGTCGCGGCTGTGCACGGATGGCAATCCCAGGTGGCATACCTGGCCTCGAGAACGAGATCGGCGCTCTCACACCACAGGTCGTAATCCGCCAGCGTGGGCCAGCCCGGCTGAAGCTGGAACCCGGCGATGAGCCGGCCGCTCGGAGCCAGATGCCGGGCGCAGGCGTGTACAGCCTGGCGTCGGCGGCCGCTCGCCACGTACGGAACGACGTTGCCCGCGAGCACGACCGCATCGAACCGGGCGGCCAGATCCAGTTCGCTGAGATCGGCGCGTACCCAGGTCAATCCCGGTGCCTTCCTACCGGCCAACTCGATCATGTCCTGATCAAGGTCGATGCCGACTACATCGAGCCCGCGGCGGGCCAGTTCGATGGCCACCCGGCCGGTGCCACAGCCTCCGTCCAGCACCGAACAAGGACGGTAAAGACACACGAAATCGGCCTCGCCGTGCGGATTTTCGCCCGCAGCCGCCATCCGCTGCCAGCGTTCATCGTAGTCGGTCGGGTCCACTTGCCGGCGCCACAGGCGCCAGTCCTCAGGTGGCGAACCAGTCACCCCCTCAGCCTATGCGCGGTCTCCCGGCCGTGCTCCGCCACCGTACGGTCAGGCCTGCCGCTGTCCTCGGCGTCGGGGGGGTGCAACCAGGTGGGCGCCGCCCGACGCCGAGAGCGGATCAGCCTCCGCGGCGGCGTGTGGTGTACTGCCGCGGGTTCGGGACAGCACCGGAGACGGGCCCGACATCGGACTTCCCACGTCGCTGCGACGATGCTCCGGACTTACCACCGCGGCGCTCGCGCCGGTTCGGTACGGGTGTGCCTGTGTCGTCCGATTGAGGTTCGGGGTGTTCGGCCATCAGGATCTCCTCAGGGTTCGACGTATTCGGACCTGGATCGCGCCCGCAGCCGGGCACACCATCCCACCCGCACCGCACTGGTACGGGGGCCTCACCAGAAGGACGTTGGCGCCGCCGCTGAATCGCGGTCAGGGCGCGGCAGAAAGATCTCAGCTGATCACGCTGATCACGCTAGCAGCTGGCTCCGGTGGGTGCACTCGACTTTCCGGTTGAGACCGAGCTACTGGCCAACTGACGACATGGCCGGAGCACACCGCGCGGTGATGGCGGGACAGTAGCTGTCAGACGGAGGCCGGCTGCCTCCCGGTCAGACCCAGCAGACGGTCCAGCAGGGAGGCGTCCGCCGGCACGGGTACGGCCGGAGGGAAGACACCGTAGGAGCGCCACTCTTCGGCGTGTGGGCTGATCTCATCCCACATTCCCTGTACCAACTCGTGCGGGAGTTGCGCTTCGACGCCGATCACCAAGGCGAGATCGTGTGCGCGAAGGCCACGAAACGAGTTGATCTGCCAGAAGTACTCCCGTGCGCTGAAGTCACCGAAGGAACAGTGCACCGTCCGGTCGGCATCGTCATGGTGGGTCGCCGCGGCACAGGCTGTGTCCACGATCGACGCGAAACTGGTCCTGGGATCGGCTCCCAGCAGGTCGCCGTCGAACTTGTCGCGGCCGACCTCGTCCATGGTCCGGCCGGCCAGCATGTCGGGCACCCAGGCGTCGTCATACGCGTGATAGTTGATCACCTCGCGCAGTGTCGGGGTCTGACCCGTATGGCGCATGACGAAGCTCGCGGGCATCGTCATCGCCCACTGGTCGTCCGTGATCTGGCGCACGACCCCGTTGAGGGCCCGGTCGGCCATCACGAACACATCTGCTTCCCGCATGTGGTCTCCTTCACTCCAGTTGTGGGTCAGCGCCCGGACCATCCGGACGGCCCACTCAGCGGGTCAGCTCTTCCCGGTGCTGCTCGACATAGCGGTCGGCATCCTTGTCCTCGAGGCCGAGTCCCCGCGCGTGCGGATGCTGGTCCTTGAACTCCTGAAAGCGGGTCCCCAGTTCGATCCGATACTCGGGCGACAGGTACCGCAGGCAATCGGGCAGGTCGTCACGTTCCTCTTCGGCAAGGTGCTCGTCGTTGGCCTCGCGGGTCTCCCCGACGGCTTGCCACCATGGGCCGGTTCCGGCCTCGGCGTCCTGGGCGTGCCGGATACCGTCCCGGATCTCGTCGTGGTCGCGGATCGCGTCCCGTGTCTCATCCTCGCTTCCCGGGACGTACTGGAGCAGGGCCGGGTAGAAATGCTGCTCCTCCGCAGCCGCGTGCACCTCAAGTAGCGCGGCCAGATCCGCCCAGACGTCCGCAGCCCGCTTCGGGTCGTCACGGTGGCCCTCGACCTCGGCGAACATGCCACGCAGGGTTTCGTGGTCTTGCAGGATCAACAGGGTCACATCAGACATGTCAGCGGACTTCCCACCACGGGCAGTGACCAAACCTGGTGCATCCTCATGGCTCGGTGGCGGCACGTCCCTGATCACCGTGTGATGCATCGTCATACGCTCGCGGGTAGCAGCAACTCCTGCTGATCGGCCCAGTACTCGAGATTACGCCACAGGATGTCGAGCAACGACTCGGCACTGACCGACTCGCCCAGAGCAGGCAGTGAGCTCTCCAGTACCTGCGGCGTCTGGAACAGCCACATCATCTCCGTGAACTGGCGCAGTTGTGTGACCAGATCCGGCAGCACCAGGTCGTCCAGGAGCGGAATGAGAAGTCGATCGACGGCGTCGCCTGCGATCAGCCGGGGCCGGCGGGGCGTGAGCCCCATCCGGACGGCGAATTCCATGCAGACGTTCACGATCTGCCCCAGCGTCACCGAGCCGGTTCCCGCGGTGAGCCAGAACTCCCCCGTCGTAACACCGGTGCGGATCAGGCGGCCGGTGGCTCTGGCCAGCACGTCCTGCGGGATGGCATCGATCAGTGCGCCCGCCTCGGCAGGCATCACCGGCACGGTGCCCCGGACCATCGCGGTGACCCCCAGGTGAAAGCCCTGGAATCGCGCGATGTGTCCGTCCCGGGAATCGCCGATCACCAGGGAAGGGCGCACGATCACCGCTGGCTGTCCACTGTCCCGGACCAGTTGTTCGGTATCGATCTTGGACTGGACGTAGGCAGCCACTCCGGCGAACCGGCCGGAACCGTCGTCCCGCGGCGGGTCGGCTACGAATGCCGTGCTGAAGTAGTACAGCGGCGCCCCGGCGCGGCGGGCGAATGTCAGCATGCGCTCGGTGCCGCCGACGTTGGTGGCCCGGATACGCTCCGGCCCCAGTTTGTAGGCGGTAGCGGCGGCACTGTGCACGACCGCGTCCACCCGCCCGGCGAGTTCCTGGTAGCCGGCCTGGGACAGGCCGAGGGTCGGCCCGCCGAGGTCACCCTGAAACTCGCTGACCCGAGCATCACCTACGGACTTGCGGTGCCGCAGGCAGATGATGTCGTGATCGGCCGCGAGATCATCGATCAGCGCTCGCCCGATCACGCCGGTGGCTCCGGTGAGCAGGACAGTGGGTTTGCGTGCCGTCACGTCATCCCCCTTTGATACGATCATTGAGACGATCTCGGTATTGCCAGTGCAGATGATCTGGCTAGCTATGGCAAAGAGTTTCCCGCGGAGTCGTGAGATACCCGGCAGGTCTGATTCACCTTCCCGGCCGGCGAACTTGTCAACCCAGGTTGATCAGCCTAGGTTCGAGACCCGTGCGTGAGGACGTGCTCTGAGCGCCGCAGCGACCGCGCAGGCGCAGGCCAAGGGCGCCGACCGGTACAAGTGGGTGGCGCTGTCCAACACCACGCTCGGTGTGCTGATGGCCGCGTTGGACGGTTCGATCGTCATCATCTCGCTCCCGGCGATCTTTCGCGGCATCGGGCTGGACCCGCTGGCGCCGGGGAACATCAGCTATCTGCTGTGGATGATCCTCGGGTATCTGCTGGTATCGGCGGTGCTGGTGGTGACACTCGGGCGGCTGGGCGACATGTTCGGCCGGGTACGGATGTACAACTTGGGCTTCCTGGTGTTCAGCATCGCCTCGGTGGCACTGTCGGTCGATCCGTTCACCGGGCATGCCGCGGCGATGTGGCTGATCTGCCTGCGGGTCGTGCAGGCCGTCGGCGGTGCGATGCTCACCGCGAACTCGGCGGCGATCCTCACCGATGCATTCCCGGCCGAGCAGCGTGGCATGGCGCTGGGCGTCAACCAGATCACCGCGCTGGCCGGGCAGTTCGTCGGGCTGCTCGTCGGAGGCCTGCTCGCCGTCGTCGACTGGCGCGCAGTGTTCTGGATCAATGTGCCGATCGGGATCATCGGCACCATCTGGTCCTACCGGAGTCTGCGCGAGACCGGGTCCCGGCGCCCGGGCCGGATCGATTGGGTGGGCAATGTGGCGTTCACCGCGGGTGCGGCGGTGCTCCTCGCCGCGATCACCACCGGCATTCAGCCCTACGGCGGACATCCCACCGGCTGGACGAACCCACTGGTATTGGGCGGGCTGGCGGCCGGGATCGGGTCACTGGTTCTCTTCTGCGTCGTCGAATCCCGTATCGCCGAACCGATGTTCCGGCTGGGACTTTTCCGGGTGCGCGCGTTCGCGGCGGGTAACCTGGCCGCTCTGCTCACCGCGATCGCCCGGGGCGGCCTGCAGTTCATGCTCATCATCTGGCTGCAGGGGATCTGGCTGCCCCTGCACGGCGTCGCCTACACCGACACCCCGCTCTGGGCGGGGATCTACCTGCTGCCGCTGACCGCCGGGTTCCTGCTGGCCGGGCCACTGTCGGGCTACCTCTCCGATCGGTTCGGCAGCCGGATCTTCGCCACCGCCGGGCTGGTTCTGGTGGTCGCATCCTTTCTCGGCCTGCTCGCCCTGCCGGTCGACTTCAGCTACCCGGTGTTCGCCGCCCTGCTCGTGCTCAGCGGTGTCGGCCAGGGGATGTTCTCGGCCCCGAACACATCGGCGATCATGAGCTCCGTGCCTGCATCACAGCGCGGCGTGGCCTCCGGCATGCGCTCGACGTTCCAGAACTCCGGCACCTCGTTGTCGATCGGGGTGTTCTTCTCGCTCATGATCGCCGGCCTGGCGACCTCGCTGCCCGGCACGCTCACCGCTGGGCTGCGCGGCCAGGGGGTACCTGCTGCCATCGCAGGCCGGGTTGCCGACCTTCCGCCGGTGAGCACCCTGTTCGCGGCTTTCCTCGGGGAGAACCCGATCGGTCACCTGCTGGCGCCGACCGGGGTGCTCTCGGCTCTGCCCAGCCATCAGGTGGCCGTGCTGACGGGTACCCGGTTCTTTCCCGAGATGGTCTCGGGCCCCTTCCACCATGGTCTGGTGATCGTGTTCACCGCAGCTGCCGTCATGGCCGCTGTCGCCGCACTGACCTCGCTCCTGCGCGGTGCCCGCCACGCGCCCACCCCGTCACATCCCACTCACGAGAGGATCTCCCGTTGACACCCCCATCGCCGGTGACAGACGACACCATCAAAGCCGGAACGATCAGGATCGCCGGCCATCACGACGACGACATCGAGGCGTACCTCGCCACCCCGATGGCCGCCGGACCCCGTGGCGGGGTCGTGGTGATCCACCACATGCCCGGCTACGACGCCGCGACCAAGGAGATGGTCCGTACGTTCGCCGTCCACGGTTACGCGGCGCTCTGCCCGAACCTGTACTCACGGGACGCACCGGGGGCGAGCCCCGATGACGCCGCGGCGGCGGTGCGGGCGGCAGGCGGAGTGCCCGACGAACGCCTCATCGGCGACGTGGCGGGTGCCGCGGCCCACCTCAACTCGGTGCCGGCAGCCAACGGCAAGATCGGCGTGATCGGGCACTGCTCGGGCGGCAGACACGCGTTCCTGGCGGCCTGCAGCCTGCGCATCGATGCCGCGGTGGACTGCTACGGAGCGTTCGTGGTCAAGGATCCGCCCGCGGGCATGCCTGCCGCCATGAAACCGATCATCGGGCTGACGCCGGATCTCTCCTGCCCGCTGCTGGGCCTGTTCGGCGCCGACGACAGCTACCCGTCCCCCGAGGAAACCGCTGTACTCGGGGCCGAACTGGACCGGCGGGGCAAAGAGTACGAGTTCCATACCTACGAGGGTGCGGGACACGCGTTCTTCGCGGTGAACCGGCCGAGCTACCGCCCGGAGGCCGCTGTCGACGGATGGAAGCGCATCATCGAGTTCTTCGCCAGGCACCTCAGCAGCTAGGAGAAACCCGCTCATGTGTACCTATCTCACCGAGAAGATCGCGATCGAGGGCAGTGGGAAGGGCGCGGACGGCTGGTTCGGCCTCAGCCACGCCACGGTCTACGTCGATCATCCGCAGCACGCGCGCTATGAGCACACCGTGAACATCGACTTCATCAACCCTGGGCACGGTCCGTCGGCGCGAGTCGCCGTGGAACTCACCGAGGAGACCGCGCTGGACCTGGTCGATGCGATCCATCGTGCGCTGGCGTCGGCGCCGCCCGGGCTGGCGTCGACGGCAGTCCGTGACCAAGGCCCACAGATCGGATCTTGATCGCCGATAAGATCCACTTCAGCTCGGCGAGAGCTCAGCTGCGCGCGATGTACAGGTCTCGGAGCAGGCCCGTTTCCATCTCCATGTCCGCAAGCCGGCCCTTGACGACGTCACCGATGCTGACCAGGCCGACCAGCTTGCCGTCGACGGCCACCGGCACGTGACGATAACGGGAGGCGGTCATCTGCTGCATGAGCCGGGCGATGTTGTCCTCCGGCGAGCAGGTGGGGATGTTGCGGGACATGACCTCGCTGACGTGCCTGGTCAGTGCCTTCGCCCCGTACTTGCTGAGAGCGCGAATGATGTCCCGCTCGGTGATCGTGCCCTCGATCTTCTGCCGGTGGGGATCGGAACAGACGACCAACGCCCCGATCTGCGGGGGGCCGTTGAGCCGGCCTATCGCATCGGCGACAGTCGTCTCGGGCTCGATGGTCTCGACCGATCGACCCTTCAACTTCAAGATCTCCTCGACCTTCATCAGTCCCCTTCCTGACACGGCGTGGTGAGGGCAGCTTGGGCCATCGTGCTCGCCCAGCGTGGTGGCGCGCCACCGCGTCCCAGATGGCGACCACCACACAGCTGACATCGGCCGCCGCGCACCCCGACGGGCCGAGTCACGACACTCCGGCGGGGGGCTCCCAGCCCAGGATCTCCCGCTGAGTCGACCAGACCGCCTGACATGCGTCGTGGAGTTCGGCCTGAGCCGCCTCGAGAGCTTCTGCTGGTGCGGGCCTGGCGACCCAGCGACCGCGAACCGGTTTCACCACGGTCAGCGCCTCCAGCGCATGCGAGGTATTACGCAGGCGCTGATGTGCTTGATGGAGCCTTTCGCGTTCTTCCTCAGAGAGTTCCTCTGGCTTGCGCTGCGCCTGCACACTGCACCTTCCCGAGCCGTCGGACCCTGCTGGTTGTGCACCATAAACCCTTCAGCGAGGGCTTACGAGAGCCCGCCGATACCGTGGTATCACCCGGTGCCCGCGGCGGCGGTAGGCGGCGGAGCCATTAGGCTCGCCGTCGTGACTTCGGCATCTGCCCAGCCGTCGCAGGTCGACGCGGCATCGACGGTGACGATGACCGGCCCGCACCCGGTCGGGGGGACGCTGAGCGTGCCCGGGGACAAGTCGATCTCCCACCGGGCACTGCTGCTGTCCGGGCTCAGCGCGGGCGAGACGATCGTCGAGGGCCTGTCGGCCGGGCAGGACGTGCGCTGCACCCGGCAGGCGTTGAGCGCGTTCGGGGTGGAGTTCACCGATACCCCCGATGGGCTACTGGTGCGCGGCGGACTGCGCCACGAGCCGGAGGAACCACTCGACCACGGCAACTCGGGCACCGGTATCCGCTTGATGACCGGAGTGTGCGCAGGTCAGGGCATGTTCACCGTGCTCACCGGCGACCGCTATCTGCGGCTGCGGCCGATGGATCGGGTGACCAGTCCGCTGCGCGCCATGGGTGCCCGGATCGACGGCAGGCGCGGGGGCTCGCTGGCGCCGCTGGCCATCCGGGGCGCAGAGCTGACCGGCATCCGATTCGAGTCACCGGTCGCCAGCGCACAGGTCAAGTCGGCCGTGCTCCTCGCAGGCATCCACGCGTCCGGGCAGACCACGGTGGTCGAGCCGACGATCACCCGGCGGCACACCGAGGAGATGCTCACCGACTTCGGGGTCGAGGTGACCATCGACGGTGCGTCGGCGTCGGTTCGGCGTTCGACACTGCGCTCCCCCGGCCGGGTGGTGGTTCCGGGAGATCCGTCGCAGGCAGCGTTCTGGCTGGTCGCCGGGCTCGTGGCCGAGGCCGGTTCGGTACTGATCGAGAACCTGTACCTGGGGTTGGGCCGAGGCGGTTTTCTCACCACGCTGACCCGGATGGGTGGCCGGCTCGACATCGACCGGACCAGCGGCACGGTGGCCGCGCGGAACAGCAGTCTGTACGGGATCACCATCACCACAGCCGACATCGCCGACCTGATCGACGAGATCCCGATCATCGCGGTCGCGGCGGCGCTGGCGCGGGGCACCACGGTGATCTCGGGCGCGGCCGAACTGCGGGTCAAGGAGAGCGACCGGATCAAGAGCACCGTGTCGATGCTCACCGCGTTCGGCGCCCAGGCGCAGGAGACCACCGACGGCATGGTGATCGAGGGCGGCGTGGCGCTGCACGGCGGAACCGTCGACTCGCACGGCGACCACCGGATAGCCATGGCGTCGGCGGTATGTGCCCTGGCCGCCACGGGCCAGACGGTCATCCACGGCTGGGAATCGGTGGCCACCAGTTACCCCGGTTTCGCGGCGGACCTGCAGCACCTCACCGCGGGGCGGACGCGCCTGACCCCGCTGCCGTGATGCTCACGGCACGGTGTTCCCCCTGCCGTTCACATCGTCCACGTCGTAGACATCGGTCGGTTCGCCGGCCAGCAGCCGCTCGGCCATCTCATGCTTCAGCACGGTAAGGCGACTCTCCTGCTCCACGGTGCGCTCCCCGATGCGGACCAGCGCGATGAATTCCTCCCCCACATATCCCTCGCGCAACACCAGCGTCACGGTGCGGCTTCGGTAACCGACCCGGAAGACGAAGTGCTCGCGGGTCGGACCGCATTCGGGACGCAGCAGGGAGTCGTCGACGACGTACCGGCCCTCGGTCACGGCACGGGTGGCCATCTCGAACCCGTCGCGGGCGCCCGGCCCCGCGAAGGCCGTCCGCACCATGATCTCGCGCCGCTCCAGCAGGCCACCCGGTTCCAGCAGGGGCAGCGCCCGTTGCAGCACCGCGAAGGCGTGGGCGACGCCTCCGGGTGACCCAGGGCCGTGGTAGCGCATCAGGTCGTCGAACGTGAACGCCAGGACGCGTCCCTGGTCCACCACCTCGATCGTGCTGTTCACCCAGAACTCCTTCATCGTGCATCGGCGACACCCGGATCTGGCCGGCCTCGGCGTCGGGTGCCCGACTCGCGATGCCCGCGCGATGACGCCTAGTGTTATCCCATGCTGACAGTGACCGAAGCGGCAGCCCAGGCGATCAAGTCACTCATCGCCGAGCACCGGATGCCCGAGGAAGCAGGCCTGCGAATCTCCCGGCAGGGGGACTCAACCCGGTCAGAGGGGCTGGGACTGTCCATCGCCGCCGCACCTGCCGCGGACGACTCCGTGGTCGAGAGCAACAGCGTCAAGGTCTTCCTCCCGCCCAACATGGTCAAGATCCTCGAAGATCAGCAGATCGACATCGAGCACGTCACCGAGGACGGCGAGGAGCAGATGCGGTTCATCGTTGATCGCAAGCCTCGCTCATCCGAGAACTGAACCAGGGAGGTTCAGCTCGTCACGAGAGAGCGGATCATGACCGAGCCACGCTATGACGATCTGAAGGCGCTGTTCATCAACTGCACCCTCAAGCGCTCACCCGAGACCAGTAACACCCAGGGACTGATCGAGGTGAGCACCCGCATCCTGGCGAAACACGGCGTCAGGGTGGAGGTGTTGCGGGCGATCGACCACGACATCGCCACCGGGGTATGGCCCGACATGACCGAGCACGGCTGGTCGACCGATGCCTGGCCCGCGATCTACGAGAAGGTCATCGCCTCGGACATCCTGGTGATCGCCGGGCCGATCTGGCTGGGCGACAACAGTTCGGTGACCAAACAGGTGATCGAGCGGCTCTATGCCTGCTCGCACCTGCTCAACGATGTCGGCCAGTACGCCTACTACGGGCGGGTGGGCGGCTGCTTGATCACCGGCAACGAGGACGGCGTCAAGCACTGTGCGATGAACGTGCTCTACAGCCTGCAACACCTCGGCTACACCATCCCGCCGCAGGCCGACGCCGGCTGGATCGGCGAAGCCGGACCAGGCCCTTCCTATCTGGATCCCGGATCGGGTGGACCGGACAATGACTTCACCAACCGGAACACCACTTTCATGACCTGGAACCTGATGCACATCGCCCGGCTGCTCAAGGACTCGGGCGGTATCCCGGCGCACGGCAATCAGCGGTCTGAATGGGACGCCGGATGCCGGTTCGACTTCGAGAACCCCGACTACCGCTGAGTACATTCCTCCGGGTGGCCACGCTGCACCCCTGACGAAGTACTGGTCACCGCCACCATCCTGCGGCAGCTACCTACCCATCCGTGATGAGAACTGGCCCGAGCCGGTGGCCGTGAGGACGACATCGTGGCGTTGCTCGACGTCGGCGGGGGTCACCATCCTGGCGTGCGGCTGATGACCGGGCGAGGCGAAGACCAGCAGCGCGGGACTCGGCGGACCGGGTAGCCGGAACGACCCGTCCGGATCTGCCTGGGTGCGGGCGAGTTGGACACCGTTGAAATCGACCAGAGTCAACCGCGCGGGCACGGCGGCCTGATCCCCGTTTCTGGCCCCGTTGAGAGCCTCGGTCACCCGGCCGACCAGCTCCGGACCGGGAGCAGGCACGCTCGGCTCGGCAGCGGCCTGCAGGGAACGCTCGACGGTGGCGGCGATGCCGGCACTGCCGTGGGCCTCGTCGTGCACGAACCGTCCACCCCGGAACAACGAGGCGATCGCACCGATCAACGAGACCCCGATCGCCGTCGCGAACACCACCACCAGTCCCTGGTGGAACGAGTCGGTGACCAGATGCGGGAAGAACTGCTTGCCCACCAGCGTCGCCGCGTTGCCCGGCGGCAGCTGGGCCAGCACCTGAGGGCCGAGTACCTCCTGCATCGGGTTGTAGCCCAGGAACGCGGCGAACAGGGTGCCTACCGGCGGCAGCTTCGACACCGTGGCCGCCACGTCCGCCGGGACGTGCTGGGCGGTCAGCCCGGAGTACAGCGCGGAGGGCATGCTGGACGCCAGCCCGGCGATCAGGGTGGAGAAGAACACGCCGATGGAGAGCGCCATGCCGGAGTTCTGCAGGGTGCTCATCATCCCGCTGCCCGCTCCGCGCTGGTCGGCGGGCAGGCTGTTCATCACCCCGGTCATGTTCGGCGAGGCGAACAGGCCGGACCCGACGCCGTTGACGAACAGGATGAGCGCGAACTGCCAGTAAGTGAAGTCAGTCGGCAGTACCAGCAGCGCGGCGAAGGTGAGCACGACGATCAGCAGGCCACCGGTCGCGAAGATGCGCGCGCCGAAGCGGTCGGACAGCCAGCCGGACACCGGAGCGGCGCCGAGGAACCCGATGGTCAGCGGGACCATGTAGATCGCCGACCACAGCGGCGTCTTGTCGTAGTCGTAGCCGTGCAGCGGCAGCCAGATGCCCTGCAGCCAGATGATCAGCATGAACTGCAGCCCACCGCGGCTCAGTGAGCTCATCAGGGTGGCCACATTGCCGAACGCGAACGCCCGGATCCGGAACAGTTGCAGATTGAACATCGGCTGCGCCGTGCGGCTCTCGATGACGCAGAACCCGATGAGCACCAGAAGGCCGATGATCAGGCAGCCGAGCACGAACGGATTGGTCCACCCCTCGGGGTACCCGCCGTAGGGCTGGATGGCGTAGATGATCCCCACCAGCAGCAGGATCAGGCCGACGGCGAAGGTGACGTTACCGGGCACATCGATCTTGTGGGAGCGCCGGACGCCCGAGCTGTGCAGACTCAGGTAGGCCCAGATCGTGCCGATCACCCCGAACGGAACGCTCACCCAGAAGACCAGCCGCCAGTCGACCTCGGAGAGCACCCCGCCGAGCAGCAGGCCGATGAACGAACCGCCGATCGCGGCCACGGCGTTGATACCCACCGCGAAGCCCCGCCGCTCGGCGGGGAACGCGTCGGCGAGGATCGCGGTGGCGTTGGCCATCAGCATCGCGCCACCCACGCCCTGCAGGACGCGCACGAGGATCAGCCAGAGCGCGCCGCCGCCGCCGTCGAGTGGGTCCACCGCAAGCAGGATCGACGCCGCCGTGAACACCGCGAACCCGGCGTTGTAGATCCTGGCCCGCCCGTAGATGTCGCCGAGCCGGCCGAGCGTGACCACCAGCACCGCCGTGACCAGCATGTAGCCCATGATCATCCACAGCAGGTAGCTGATGTTGCCCGGCTCCAGCGGGTTGATGTGGATCCCGCGGAAGATGGCAGGCAGCGAGATCAGCACGATCGAGGAGTTCATCGTCGCCATGAGCACACCGAGGGTGGTGTTCGACAGCGCCACCCACTTGTAGCGCGGCGAGTCCGGGGCGGTCCGCCTGCTGCGCAGACCGCTGTCGCCGGGCCCGGCCGTGGCGTCCCTGCTCGCCTCGGTCGTCGGCATCGGAGAACATCCTTTCCGGGTTCGGAACACCTTCGGCACCCTGCCGGCACCGGCCTAATCATTAGCATAGCAAATGAGTTGTATCGAGCAGCTATGTTGTTGCTCGCAGCCCGGACACACCTGAAGGAGGGACTGATGTCCGAGGACACCGCAGACCTGCTCCCCGGTTCCCGGAGGATGCCTGTACTACGAGGCCCGGGGCGCGGGACCGGTGCTGCTACTGATCCCCGGCGGGAACGGTGACGCCGGTCCCGTCCGCCGCCTGCTCGACCGGTTGGCCGATGGGCCTGCCCATGAAGTCAGGTCACGACTGCCCGCGCCGCCGTCCGTTCGGTGCCGAACCGTACGCCCTTGGCCTCCCGGCCGACGGCGGTGAACAGGGCGAGCAGCGCAAGGGTCGGCACCATGGTGGCGGCCAGCGCGAACGGGTAGCCGTGGCCGGCGGCCAGCGCCTGCTGGATGGGCAGGTTGAAGGCCGCAAGACAGTTGCCGAGCTGGTAGGTCACCCCGGGATAGAAGCCACGGATCGCATCCGGTGACATCTCGGTCAGATGCGCCGGGATCACCCCCCACGCGCCCTGCACCAGGACCTGCATCAGAAACGCACCCAGGCACAACCAGCCGGCTGTGGCGGAATAGGCGAAGATCGGCACCAACGGCAGTGCGAGCACCGCGCACAGCACTATCGTGCGACGACGGCCCAGGCGATCGGACAGCGTGCCGAATGTGATGCCACCGATCACGGCGCCGATGTTGTAGATCACCGCGATCCAGGTGGCGGTGGTGGCGGACAGCCCGATGCCCTGCTTGAGGAATGTGGGATACAGATCCTGGGTGCCATGACTCATCAGGTTGAACAGGGTCATCAGCACGACCAGATACCCGAAGCGGCGCAGCACACCGCGGTTGAGCAGCACGTCACGCAGCGAGGTCCGGTCGGCCTTGAGTCGCTGCTGAGTGGACTCCCAGACCTCGGACTCCCTGACCCGGGCCCTGATCAACAGACTGATCAGGGCGGGCACGATGCTGAGCGCGAACAACCAGCGCCAGGACAACCCCAGCACCGAGTGCACCAGCAGAAAGGCCAGCGAGGCGAGCAGATAGCCCATGGGATAGCCCTGTTGGAGCAGGCCGGAGAAGAACCCCCGCCGGCGGATCGGGATCTTCTCCATGGCCAAGGCGGCGCCCAGTCCCCACTCCCCACCCATACCGATGCCGTAGAGCAACCGCAGCACCAGCAGGACGCTGTAGTTCGGCGCGAAGGCACACAGAAAACCGACCACCGAGTAGAAGCAGACGTCCACCATGAGCGGAACACGCCGGCCGACCCGGTCCGCCCATAACCCGAACAGCAACGCGCCCACCGGCCGCATCAACAGGGTGACCGTGGTCAGGAACGCCATCCGGGTGAGCGAAACGCCGAATTCCTTGCCGATCTCGGCGTAGACCAGCACCACCAGGAAGTAGTCGAAGGCGTCCATCGCCCAGCCCAGCAGAGCGGCCAGGAACGAATTACGCTGATCCGCGGTGAGCCGTTCCCGGGATGCCGCCGTGCTCATCGCGAGCGCCCTTCCTCTCTCGACTCAACCCGGCGTCTCGACTCAACCCGGCGTCACCTGCTGCGAGCAGTGTCGCCGGACGCGGTGGCCGCCAAGCAACGACTCGGTCGAATTCCCACTGATTTATCACCCACCCGGGTTACGGTGGCTTCGGTGTACCGGACACGTTCGTGGTCGACGGTCCCGCACCCCCTTCACAGCGCTGCGCGGACCTGGGCGGCAACGTGGTCGAGGTCGGCGCGAGACGCTCTCCGCTGGCCCGGATGCAACCGGAACGGATCATCCGTGTAACGCGGGAACACGTGCAGATGGACGTGGAACACCTCCTGCCCGGCCGCCTCCCCGTCGGCGAGGAACAGGTTGACACCCTCGCAACGCAGACCGGTCCTCCGTAACGCCGCGGCGAGACGCTGGGCGACGGCGAACATCAGCCTCCCGTCGAACTCGTCCAGGTCCGCCAGGCCTGCGCAGTGGGTCTTCGGGACCACCAGCAGGTGGCCGGGGTTGACCGGGTTGAGGTCGCAGAAGGCAACGAGCCTTTCGTCCTCGTGGACGATGCTCGCGGCGGCTTCCCGAGAAAGGATGTCGCAGAACACGCAGTCCATCCGGGAAGTCTGCCGGATCACCTGTGGCTCATGCCACCGTCGGTCATGTCGGTGACGGTGACCACGAACGGCCGCATCATCTCGGTGTCCTCGTGCTCGACGATGTGGCAGTGATAGACGTAGCGGCCCTCATCGGTGGCGTTGACGAACCGCCACAGCTGCCACTGTCCGATCTGCGGCCGCAGCGCTATCCGGTCGTAGAAGGACACCCGGGTGCCGGACCGGGCCGGGTCGCTCGTCGCCCAGCCCGCAATGCGGTACCGAACCGGGGCGCTCTCGCCCGGTAACTGGAGCTCGATAAATCCGAGCCCGATAATGAAGAGCGATCGGTATGGCGGGGCACCGGATGGTGTGCGGAACGACGTCGCCGTCGTTCCGCACACCCACGCCGGCGTCACTCTGCTGCGATCACTGCCACGAGTCGGTGATCGACGTGGCGCTGCAACTGTTGGCCACGCAGGGAAGGGAGTACGCGTCCTCCATCGTCCGCAGGACATTGTAGTGCGTGATGTGCTCCGAATAACTGCCGACCTTGACGTGCTGACCGTAGAACACGGTCGCGATCTGGTTGCTCTGGCTGCTGTCGTCCTCGTCGAAGGTGACGACGAGCAGGCTGTTGTGTGTCTTCGCCCACTGCGCGTAGCCGTCGATGTTGTTCTTCAGCCAGGTGTCCCCGGTCGAGACACTGCAGTCGTGCATGTCGTTGCACAGATTCGGGACGACGAGCGACACGGTCGGCAGGGTGCTGTAGTTAGTGGGGAAGCGGCTGAACCGCAGGTTGCTCGATGAGGGGACGTTGGTGAAGTTGACCCACGGGTTGTGCTTTCGGGCGTACTGTCCGCTGGTGCAGCCGGTGTAGCCGTCAGAAGGCATGCTCTCCGAGTAGCCGGTGAAGGTGTCACCGGCCGCAATCAACTGCTGGCCGAGGTTGCCGCTGGAATAGGTGTGCGGACAGGAGTCGTTGGTGAGTCCCTGGGTCGACCCGGAGAACAGGGCCAGGTAGTTCGGTTCGCTCGGGTGAGTCACCGCGAAAGACTGGGTGAACTTCGCTCCTCCGTTCGCCAGGGAGTTGATGTAGGGAGCCGACGAGCTACCGATGATCTCGTTGTAGGAATGGTTCTCCATCACGACGACGACGACATGGTCCGGCCGGGGAACGCCGGTCGCTGCCTGCGCCGGGGCAGCCGAGTATGTCGGCCCGGCGATGAGGAAGCTCGAAATGCTCACAGCGACTGCGGCAAGAGCACCGGCCATTCTGGTGATCCGCACAAAATCCTCCTCGGGAACGGAAACGGACAATTCTCCGACAGCGGACGGACCCGATCGGCCCGACGCTGGAATATCCAGTACCCAGCCCCGACGGAAGGACCGGCCGAGTAAAGTGGACGATGGCAGGACTGGGTGACAAACGGGTAGCACCCGATGAAAACCTGACCAATGCTGGGAGAATCGGGGTTTCGGCGGTCATTCCCGGATTCGCTATGCGCGGCGCTAACGCGGGCAACGCGATCCCCGGCACGCATCTCAGCGGTGCCGGTGATGGTCATCGCGCGTAACGGCAGGGCCGCAGGGAGCGACTACCTCTCGGGCAGCCACCGACAGGTAGCCACCAACACACGTTGCCCGGACCGCCCGCTCCCGACGACACCGGCATGAGCGCCTGCTGGGACAGCCCGCAGGGCAACATCGGTAAATCAGGCGAGGAATGGTCGTTCGACTGCTGTACTGTCAGTGAAGTGGAGCAGGTCCCTCCGCCTAATCCCCCCGAAGGATCTCCGATGAGCACCGCGTCTCCGATGAGCACTGCCCCGAGCACCACGGTGACACCACCACCGCCGTCCGACGAGCATCCGGATCCGCACCATGCGCGGCGCTGGCTGATCCTCGGGGTCATCGGCGTCGCGCAGCTCATGGTGATCCTCGACGCCACGATCGTGAACATCGCCCTGCCGTCGGCCCAGCGTGATCTCGTCTTCTCCGACGCCAACCGGCAATGGATCGTGACCGCGTATGCACTGGCATTCGGCAGCCTGCTGCTGTTCGCGGGCAGGTTGTCCGACCTGTTCGGCCGCAAGATCGCCTTCATGGTCGGCTTGGCGGGCTTCGCGGCAGCGTCGGCTCTCGGCGGGGCGGCGGGCAACTTCGAGGTGCTGGTGACCGCCCGTGCGACGCAGGGTGCCTTCGGCGCGCTGCTCGCACCGGCCGCGCTGGCGTTGCTGGCCACCACATTTCCGGAAGGTCCGGATCGGGGAAAGGCGTTCGGTATCTTCGGAGCGCTCGCCGGGACCGGTGGCGCCATCGGCCTGCTGCTCGGCGGGGTACTCACCGAGTACCTGAGCTGGCGCTGGTGCATGTACGTCAACCTGGTATTCGCCGGGGTCGCCTTCGTCGGTGCGGCCGCGCTGTTGCACCAACGGAGCCGGGGCACGCAGCGGCCGCGCCTCGACGTGCCGGGCACGGTGGCCGCGTCGGCGGGCTTGTTCTGCATCGTGTACGGCTTCTCGAATGCCAATATCCACTCGTGGGGCTCCCCGTTGGCCTGGGGCTTCCTCGCCGGTGGCGTGGTGCTGCTCGTCGTCTTCGTGCTGATCCAGCTCCGGGTGAGGCATCCGCTGCTGCCGATGCGGGTGGTGCTGGACCGCAACCGCGGTGGGGCCTATCTGACGGTGCTGCTGATCGGCGTCGGGATGTTCGGCGTATTCCTGTTCCTGACCTTCTACATGCAGCTGAACCTGCACTTCTCTCCCATCAAGACGGGTCTCGCGTTCCTGCCGATGGTCGCTGCCCTCATGGTCTCGGCGATCAGTTCGACGGCCGCACTGCTGCCCAGGTTCGGGCCCAAACCGCTGGTCTCGATCGGGATGACGGCGGCTGCAGTTGGGATGTTCTGGTTGTCCTACCTGACGGTCAGCAGCACATACGCGGCGAATGTCCTGCCGCCGCTGCTCGTCACCGGCCTCGGCCTCGGCCTGGCGATGGCACCGGCGATGCAGACCGCCATCGTGGGCGTGCAGCCCTCCGATGCCGGCGTCGCCTCGGCCACCGTGAACACGATGCAGCAGGTCGGCGGCTCGGTCGGTACCGCACTGCTGGCCACCATCGCGGGCCACGCGGCGACCGACTATCTCAGCAGCCACCGGCCCGGCCCGCAGATCTTCGCCCAGGCAGCGGTGCACAGTTACACGACCGCCTTCACCTGGGGTGCGGCGATCTTCCTGGTCGGCGCCGTGATCTGCGGTTCCATCCTGCGCTTCGGTGTCCAGGTACCCGTCGCAGCCGGCCCTCTCGCCGCTGCGCCCCAGTTGGACGTCCCGGACATGTCCGCGCAGCCGGTCGACGCCGGCACACCTGCGCCCGCCACGACCCCGGTCCGCCCCGGCCCTGCCGCACCCGCGACCCGTCGTCCAGCGGTGCTGGGCTACGTCCG
>DASXOV010000141.1:0-18236 GCA_036494005.1 Pseudonocardiaceae bacterium
GTCCGTGGTTGCTGCGCTTGTAGTCCCACCCGTGGTGCCCGCGTAGCTCGCCGCACGTGCCATCACATCGTTCAGATACTGCTCGGAGTGGTTGTAGGTGAGGATCGCGGCGGACACGTCACCCCGGCTCGCACCGGAATCGCACAGGTAATCAGCGGCAGCGAAGATCGCGTCGTGAGCGTTGTACCGGGACGGTGGCGTCGAGCCGCCGGACGGAATCGGATGTTGCGAGACGACTCCGTCGAAAGTGGGTTGCAGGAACTGCATCGGCCCACCTGCTCCTGCGAAGTTCTCTCCACTCGACACGCCGGGCAAAGTGGCTCGGCCGTGGTCGGTTTCGATCTTTCCTATCCCGGCCAGGATGCTCCAGTCAAGATTCGAGCAAGTAGGAGCCGCCGAGCGGTAGAGAGCCAGGAAATTGGCCGGGATGTCGGTCAGCGCGGAACTACTGGGCTGGCTTTGCCTGAATCCGGCGGTGGTTTGTTCGGGATCGGCATGCGCCTGCCAGTACTCACTCACGGCGGCCGACATCGTGAACAACACCGCCAGCAGGACGACAAACAAGCCATAACGTGGTGTTCGTAAGGACACCAACGGCACCTTTCTCAGAGAGGGAAATGTCGTGGGATCAGATCGGCACAAATTGGTCGATGCCGAGAAGGAGCGTGAGCGCCAGACCCACGGTCGGGCGTGCTCGCCGGGGACCACGGCGAGCAGCACGAAACGGGCCGGTCCGGCGGGACCGGCCGGCGATGAGGGTTACGGAGCGCTGCACGGCGAGGACACTAAGGAACACCCTCGCCAACTCGTCGAGATCTGAGAAGGGTGGTTGCCTGACGGCGCCCACCGAGCGGTTGCGGGCGACGAGCGACGCCGTAGTTGGGCGACGCGGCCCAGCCCGTTGCTCCCTTCGGCACCAGACCCTTCTTAGAAACACCGCCAATGTGACCGCACCACCACTGGCCGACAGCGGAGCGAGTGCACCATTTCTCGTCGTCGGGATGGTGTCGTTCTTGGTGGACCGGCCGTTCGCGGACGCACGGCCTACCCGGATGTCCCCGCCGGTGCGAGGGTGCGGCGCTGCCGGCGGGGAGAGGTTGCCTCCTCGCTTCGGGGACGTCACGTACCCGGCCGACTACGTTCGGCGAGCTCGGTCGATGATCGGCCGGAGCGGAAAAGAACGAACCTGAAAAGCCGATAATGACCGATCGCCGTCGAGAGTGACTGTCAACCAGGGCACTCGTGGCGTGCGTCATCTTCTGCGAAGACGATGTTGCAGGCGTTGTCGCATGAATGGAACGGGCTCAACCGCGTCGGTTTTCGACCGGGAGGAACTGAATGAAACACCTACGATCCGCCACGGTGTGCCCGGCACTCACCGGACCCAGACAACGGGCGTGCGAAGATAAGCATGATGAATGGATCACAGGTGCACGATCGCAGACCACGCTCGGCAGCCCCGCGATCGGTCGAGTTATCCATCGGCGACATGACGTGTGCGGCGTGCGCGGCGCGGGTGGAGCGGAAACTCAACAAGCTCGATGGGGTGCGCGCCAGGGTGAACTACGCGCTGGAGAGGGCGAGCGCCCAGCTCACGGCGGGGGCGACCGTCGATGAGGTGATCGCCCAGGTGGAACGCGCGGGCTATCGTGCCCGGCTGATCGAACCGCGAGCCACCAGCCCGGTGGAACCGGACGGTGCCCAGGCCCGGGATCTGTTCGGCCGGCTCGCCGTGGCGCTGTTGTTCGGTGTCCCGATGGGAGATCTGTCCATCACGCTGGCCCTGGTGCCCGCACTGCGCTTTCCGGGCTGGCAGTGGTTGCTGCTGGCCATGACGTTGCCGGTCGCGATCTGGGCCGCGTGGCCTTTCCACCGCAACGCCGTGCTCAATGCCCGGCACGGGACCACGTCGATGGACACCCTCGTGTCCACTGGGATCATCGCGGCGAGTTGCTGGTCGGTGTACACGATCTTCTTCAACAACGGTCCGGGTCAGCCGACAGACGGGGTGTGGGGTCTGATCTTTCAGCCGGGGGGATCGGTTTACCTGGAGGTGGCCGCCGGTGTGACCACCTTTCTGCTGGCCGGGCGGTTATTCGAGGCGAAGGCGAAGCAGCGGGCCGGTAGTGCGCTGCGCGCGCTGGCCGCGGTCGGGGTGAGGGATGTGGCCGTGGTCGGCGAGAACGGGGAGGAACGCCGCGTCCCGCTGGCCGAACTGCGGGTCGGTGACCGGTTCGTGGTGCGCCCGGGAGAAACCATTCCCACTGACGGTGCGGTGCTGTTCGGGGAGTCCGCTGTGGACAACAGCGCCATGACCGGTGAGTCCGTGCCGGTCGAGGTGACCGCGGGCCAGGACGTCATCGGGGGCACGGTCGCGCTCTGGGGCCGGCTGGTCGTGCGGGCGACCCGGGTGGGTGCGGACACCCAGCTGGCGCACCTGGTGCGTCTGGTCGAGCAGGCCCAGAGCGACAAGGCCCGCATCCAGCGGCTCGCGGACCGCGTCTGTGGGGTCTTCGTGCCCGTGGTCTTCGCGCTCGCCGCACTGACCTTCCTCGGCTGGCTGCTGGCCGACGGGTCGGTCGACCACGCGATCAGCGCCACCCTGGCGGTACTGATCATCGCCTGCCCGTGCGCGCTGGGGCTGGCTACTCCCACGGCGCTCATGGTCGCCGCGGGCCGCGGCGCACAGCTGGGTGTCTTCATCAAGGGGCACCAGGCGCTGGAGTCGGCGAAGCTGATCGACACCGTGGTGCTGGACAAGACCGGCACCGTGACGACCGGCCGGATGGCGGTGATCGGCGTGCAACTCGCCGAGGGCGTCGACCGGGCCGGCCTGCTGCGCTTCGCCGGTGCGGTGGAGGCCGCCTCCGAGCATGTCGTCGCCGTCGCCATCGCGGGACTGGCCGGCCAGGAGCTCGGCACGCTCGCACCGGTCGAGAACTTCACCGGACTGGCCGGCCTGGGTGCTCACGGCCTGGTGGACGGGACCGAGGTACTGGTCGGATCCGCCCGGCTGCTCGCCGACCGCGGCATCGCGATCCCGGCGCTGGTGGACACCCGGCGGCGGGAGTGGGAACGCGGCGGACGCACCACCGTGACGGTGGCGGTGGGCGGGGTGGTCCAGGGCGCCTTCGCGATGGCCGACACAGTGAAGCCGTCGGCACCGGCGGCCGTGGCCGAATTGACCGGCCTCGGGCTGCGCACGGTGCTGCTCACCGGCGACAACGAGGAGACCGCGCGGGTCGTCGCGGCCCGGGTGGGCATCGACGAGGTCATCGCCGAGGTGCTGCCACACGACAAAGCCGCCGTCATCGAGGACCTGCAGGCCCGGGGGCGCTCGGTGGCCATGGTGGGCGACGGCGTGAACGACGCGCCCGCACTGGCCCGTGCGGACCTGGGCCTGGCCGTGATCGCCGGAACCGACGTGGCACTGGCCGCCGCGGACATCCTGCTGGTCCGCGACGACCTGCGGGCGGTGCCGTGCGCGATCCGGCTGGCCAGGAGCACTCTGCGCACCATCCGCTGGAACCTCGCGTGGGCGTTCGGGTACAACCTCGCGGCACTGCCGCTGGCCGCCTGCGGCCTGCTCAATCCGCTCATCGCAGCCGCCGCCATGGCGTTGTCCTCGCTGTTCGTCGTGACGAACAGCCTGCGGCTGCGCGGCTTCGACGCCGACCGCGCCCCGGCGGCGCAGGGGGCACCGGCCGGCGGCGGCCCGGCTACGGTGGCGGCCCGGCCCGCGTCATAGCGACCAGGTCCGGTAGGTCGTCGGTCTGCCCACCTCGGAACCACCGCAACAGCAGCACGAACCCGGCGACGAACAACACCAGCTCGCCGATGCCGAGCGCGGCCTCCCCCGCGATCCGCTGATCCGCCAGCAGGCCGGGCACCCAGGGCAGTGCCAGCGCCTGGTACATGTTCGCCCCGGCGGGGCCGTTACCGATCACCGTGCGCGTCGTCATGATGACGGCGGCGAAGACGGTGTCGAAGGGCATCGCGGCCAGCAGCATCCCGAGCCGCGCGAGGCCGGGCAGCGGCCGGGGCAGCGGGTCGATACCGAGCACCGGCCACGCGAACAGATAGCCGGCCACCAGGAAGTAGGCGTCGATGGCCAGGTGCGCCCAGTGGAAGCGCACTGCGGCGTCGAACAGCCCGGTGAAGTAGAGCAGGAAGGGGGAAGCGACGAAGATCGGCAGCGCCACCAGCGGGTGCACCAGCACCCGCAGGACCGTCGAGCGGCTCAGCGCGTGCACCCACTCGTGCGGGCCGTACGGCTGCCCGGGACCGGCTGCGGGCAGCACCCGAAGCGCCAGGGTCACCGGTGCGCCCAGCACGAGCAACACCGGCGCCACCATCGACAGCAGCATGTGACTGACCAGGTGCACGCTGAACATCGCCGCTCCATAGCGGCCGATGCCCGACGAGGTGGCGAGCAGCACCACCAGGCAACCCGCCAGCCAGGCGACGACCCTGCCTGCCGGCCAGCGCTCCCCCGCACGCCGCAGCCTGCCCACGCCGACCAGGTAGCCGGCCGCGAGCACGGCCGCGAGCACCCCGAAGAACACGTCGAACCGCCAGTCCAGCAGGAGTCTCGCCGCCGTCAGCGGACCGGTGAGGTCATAGCCCAGCAAAGTCTGGTCCCCGGTGATCGGGCGGCCCACGAAAGCGGGCGGCACCAGGTGGGTCAATCCCACCGAGATCGCCAACGTGGCCAGCAGCACCATCAGTTCACCGGCCGCCAGCCAGCGCAGCCGCCGGGATCGGGCGTCGTCGTCGCCATCCCCCGGCGCCGAACGATCCGGTGCCGAGCCGCCCAGTACGCGGCGACGCAGCACCGCTCCGGCCAACCCGAGCACCGCGACCAGCCCGATCTTGACCAGCAGCAGCAACCCGTAACCGGTGTGCAGCAGGTCTTCTGACGGCACGAGCACGACGGCGTCGATGAGCCCGGAAGCAGCCAGGACCAGCCAGCAGATCACGGCCAGCCTGGCGTAGCGGCGAGCCAGGTGCCGCAGTCCCCCGGCATCGTGCAGCGACGGCCGCAGCAGGGCGGCGAGGACGCCGATCCACACCGCCGCGGCGGGAACGTGCATCAAGATGGCCGCGGTGGCGACGTCGTGGCCGGTGTCGGAGGACGAGTGCCCGGTACACAGCGGGGGGAGCAGCCCCAGCACGGCGAGCACCAGCAGCGCCACGGCCGGCTGCCAGCGCAAGGTGGCCCGGCACCCCACCGCGACGACCAGCGCCACACCGGCGGTGATCAGCCATGCCTTGGGTTGTTCCAGTCCGCCGAGCAACCCGGTGAAGGCCGGTGGCTCCAGGACGCGCAGCAGCCCTGCACCGGCCTCGTCGGCCAGGTCGAAGGGCAGCAACGCGAGGGTGGCCAGACACCAGACCGTGGCCCAGCGCCCGGCACTGCGCAGCGCCGCGTAGCCCCGGACGGAGAGCAGGCCCGACGGTTGCGAACCGGCGAAACAGACCGCGAAGACCAGCAGACCGGTGCACAGCGCGGCGGCCGCGTCGCTGACCAGACGCAGCAAGGGAGCACCCAGCCGGACGACGACCCCGGGATCGGGGTTGCCCAGGACGGCATAGGGGCGCGATCCGCTGGCCAGGACCAGCACGACGAGCAGTCCCGCGGCCAGCACGCCCGCTCCGATCAACAGCGGGGCCGACGGCACCGCTCGGCGGCGGCGCACCGGGAAGGACGGCTCGGGCGATCGGGTGCGCAGAGCCATCAGGAAACGCCCCGACACCGGGTCGCGACTCGAATGACCCGGACCCGGCTGGCAGTCCGACGGTGCGGCGGCATCGGTCAGGACCGTAGAGGATGCCGCCGACGCGGTGTGCCCGGCTCCCGGGCAGAGCGCGCTGAGGCGACGGGGCGCCGCGTTGGCGCGACTCTGATACCTGACACATTGCTCAACCGAATTCCGTTTTCACTGGGCAGGTCAGACGTTCTGCGCAACAGAACAGTGCACTCTTGCCCAGTCGCCGCAGATCAGGTGTCCTGACCGGAGACGATTCCGAGACGAGGGGACATCGCCATGGCCCAGACGCTCAACCTCCCGGCGACACCGAAGGAGCCCGACCTCGACCTCCTGGTCGGCGCCGTGGCGCACGACCTCGCACACGACGCGTTCCCGGTGATCGGCATGGATCACGTGCGGTTCACGGTGGGGAACGCGCTCCAGGCCGCGCACTACTACTCGACGGCGTTCGGGATGAGCTGTGTGGCCTGCCGGGGCCCGGAACAGGGCTACCGCGACGCCGTGGAGTACGTCCTGGTATCCGGACAGGTCCGCTTCGTGTTCGCTGCCGCGGCCCGGCCCGGCGCACCGCTGCGCGAACGCGTGGCACGGCACGGCGACGGAGTGAGCGATCTGGCCATCGAGGTGCCTGACGTGGATGGCGCCATCGCGCACGCCCGCAGGCAGGGGGCCCGGATCCTGGACGATCCCCGCGACGTCACCGACGGGCACGGCACGGTCCGGCTGGCCGCACTCGCGACCTACGGCGACACCCGGCACACGCTGGTGGACCGGTCCCGCTACACCGGCGTATTTCTGCCCGGCTTCGTTGCCAGACCACCGCTGGTGGCTCCGGGGCGCCGGCTGTTCCAGGCGATGGACCACTGCGTCGGCAACGTGGAACTCGGGCGGATGGACTTCTGGGTATCGTTCTACAACCAGGTCATGGGCTTCACGAACATGACCGAGTTCGTCGGCGACGACATCGCCACCGAGTACTCCGCGCTGATGTCCAAGGTGGTGGCCAGCGGCAACCACCGCGTCAAGTTCCCGCTCAACGAGCCCGCCGCCGGCCGCAAACGCTCCCAGATCGACGAGTACCTGGAGTTCCACGACGGGCCGGGGGTCCAGCACATCGCGCTGGCCACCGGCGACATCGTGGCCAGTGTGCGGGCCATGCGGGAGCTCGGTGTGGAGTTCCTCGACACGCCGGATTCCTACTACGACACCCTCAGCGAGTGGGCCGGCGTGACCCGGGTTCCGATCGAGACACTGCGCGAACTGCGCATCCTGGCCGACCGGGACGAGGACGGCTACCTGTTGCAGATCTTCACCAAGCCGGTGCAGGATCGCCCGACGGTGTTCTTCGAACTCATCGAGCGGCACGGCTCGCTCGGGTTCGGCAAGGGCAATTTCAAGGCACTGTTCGAGGCCATCGAGCGCGAACAAGCCCACCGCGGGAATCTCTAGCACGGAGGGGTTGGGGTGTCTTCAAGGACCGCCAACCAGGGGGTTGGGGTATCGTCAAGGACCGCCAACCAGGGGGTTGGTGGTCCTTGACGAGCCACCGACAAGCCCATCAACAAGCACTGCCGTACGGCGTCTTCACCCGTTCGGGCGGATCGCAGGTGCACGTCGGAGTCGCCGTGGGCGATGCGGTGCTCGACCTCACCGCAGCGGCGGCGACCCTGCTGCCCGAGCACGCCGCGCTGCTGCGAGCAGGCAGCCTCGATCCGTTGCTGGCGGCCGGGCGTCAGACATGGACGGCGGTACGGGCCGCAGTGACCCGCTGGCTGGCCGACGATCGGCATGCACGCGTACTGGCACCGCTGTTCGTGCCTGCCCTCGACACCACGATGCACCTGCCGTTCACCGTCGCCGACTACGTCGACTTCTACTCCTGCGAGCACCACGCGATCAACGTCGGACGGATCTGGCGGCCCGGCCAGCCGCCACTGCCGTCGAACTGGCGGCACCTGCCGATCGGGTACCACGGCCGCGCAGGCACCGTCGTCGTGTCCGGCACACCGGTCACCCGGCCGAGCGGTCAACGCCGCGCGGCCGATGGTGCCGTCACCTTCGGACCCAGTACCGCGCTGGATTTCGAGGCCGAGGTGGGCTTCGTCGTCGGCACTCCCTCCACCCTCGGCACGCCGGTCCCGCTGGCCGGTTTCGCCGATCACGTGTTCGGCCTGTGCCTGGTCAACGACTGGTCGGCGCGCGACATCCAGGCCTTCGAGTACGTCCCGCTCGGCCCGATGCTCGGCAAGTCCTTCGCCACCTCGATCTCACCATGGGTGGTCCCGCTGGACGCGTTGAGTACCGCCCGGATCCGCCCGCCGACGCGCGATCCCCACCCCCTGCCCTACCTCGACGACACAGCGACCGAACCGTGGGGCCTGGACCTGACTCTGGAAGTACGGCTCAACGACCACCCGATTTCCCGGCCACCGTTCGGCGGGATGTACTGGACGGCGGCGCAGCAGCTGGCGCACCTCACCGTGAACGGTGCCCGCGTGCGGACCGGCGATCTGCTCGCCTCCGGCACGGTCAGCGGTGCGCGCGCCGACCAGCGGGGTTCGCTGCTCGAACTGAGCTGGAACGGGCAGTACCCACTGGCCCTGCCGGACGGCACCACCCGGGGTTTCCTCGCCGACGACGACGAGGTGTCGATCACCGCGACCGCACCCGGACCCGACGGCAGCACGCTGAACCTGGGCGAGGTCCGCGGCCGGGTCACCGCCTGCCACTGAGAAGCGCTGAGAACCTTTCCTCGTCGACTCCTTGTCAACTTCTTGTCGACGTCACCACTCACTTGGACGTGCAACGCGGGCTCCTGCAAGGTCATCGCGGCGAGATCCAATCGATAGAATCCGGTGTCGAACATCGCCGGAGTGGTCGCAACCCGGAAATTACAGAACTGATGCACCCGGTCACCGCCTGCTTACGACGTGAGTAGGAACGGAAACAGACACCGCCTGCGCTTCACCCTCCACCGAGGAGGATACCGCCCGACTCCCCCGAATGCTTATCCAAAGCGCGAAGTGCGGCTATCCAGTGTGTCAAGCACAACTATAAACCCGACTTGACTGTCCCCGCGCCACGCGGATACTCACCAGTAGGCGCCAAGTTGGAAAGATCCTCGGACGTGCGCTTATCGGGAAGGTGATCGTCATGTCGGTGTTGATCTTCTTGATCGGGGCATTATTGGGTTTGCTACTCGGGGCGGCACTGTGTGTTCGCTATCTCCGCCAGGAACTCACCGCCCGTATCGGTCCGTCGATGGATCTCATGGTGCTGAAGCTGGACAATGTGCAATCGGCCGTGAACATCGCCCTCGCGAACTGGCACGCCGAGCTCCACAACCATCCGCAACCGAGCGGTGACCAGGACGTGCCGATCATGACGAAGAAGCCGTATTAACGCGACCGAACGCCGGTTACGCTGCGCTGTATGGCTCCGCACGCAGCGAGTACCCGCTCGTTGTGGCGCGGTCGTTCGGTCCGAACCGCATCCACTCGGCGCCGCCGACACTCCGAGACCACCACCGGCCCAGTCGTGCCCGGTGTAAAAGGAGGACAACCATGGCTTGCGCGAGCTATTCCTCGGTGGTGTTGCGATGACTCCCCACATCGACCGGATCGTCACCTGCGGCACGTGCACCCTCGACGACGGGACATGGGAGGTCGAGAACAACGTCTGGCTGCTCGGCGACGACCGACAGGTACTGGTCATCGACGCGGCACACGACGCCGATCCGATCCGCGCGGCGGTCGGCGAGCGCCAGGTCAGTGCGATCGCGTGCACACACGGGCACAACGACCACGTCAACGCCGCGCCGGAACTGTCCGAGGCGGTGGGGGCGCCGATCCTGCTGCACCCGGCCGATCTCGAACTGTGGCACCAGACCCACCCCGAGCAGGTACCCGACGGCGAACTGGGCCAGGGCGAGGTGATACGGATCGCCACCGTGGAGGTCCGGATACTCGACACCCCGGGGCACACTCCCGGATCGGTGTGCCTGTACGTGCCGGCGCTGGAGACGGTCTTCACCGGCGACACCCTCGTCGCCGGCGGTCCGGGCGCGACCGGCCGCTCGTTCAGTGACTTTCCGACGATCATCAGGTCGATCCGCGACCGGCTGATCTCGCTGCCCCCGCAGACCCGGGTGCTACCCGGGCACGGGAACTCGACCACGATCCGCGACGAGACACCCCACCTGGAGGAATGGCTCGCCCGGGGACACTGATTCAGCTCAACAGGCCCCGTTTGTAACCCTCCGCCACAGCGGAAGCCCGGTCACGGACCTTCAGCTTGCCGTAGATGTGCAGCAGATGCGTCTTGATCGTCGCCTCGCTGATGAACAGTCGCGCGGCCGCGTCCCGATTGCTCGCTCCATCGGCGACCAGACGTAACACCTCGAGTTCACGATGACTCAGCACGTCGCGGACCGGCTCGCGCACCCGGCCCATCAGCCGTCCGGCCACCGAGGGGGAGAGCACCGAGTCGCCGCGGTGGGCGGCCCGGACCGCACGGACCAGCTCCTCGCGAGGAGTGTCCTTGAGCAAATAGCCCGTCGCACCCGCCTCGATCGCCGCCAGCACGTCGGCGTCGGTGTCGTAGGTGGTGAGCACCAGTACCCGCACGCCAGGAGCGGTACGGCGCAGCCGCGCGATGGCCTCGACCCCACCCATCCCGGGCATCCGCAGGTCCATCAGCACCACATCGGCACCCCGATGCTCGATCAGCGCGATCGCCTCGGTGCCATCGGCAGCCTCGCCCAGGACCGTGAATCCGGGATCACCGGTGAAGACACCGCGCAAACCGTCGCGGACCACCGGGTGGTCGTCCACGATCACCAGCCGGATCGGCGTGTTCACCTCAGCCGAGGTCACGATGCCGCCTCCGCTGAGGTCACCGCCGGGACGATGGCGCAGACGGCCGTGCCCTCACCGAGGACGCTCTCGATGTCCAGGGTTCCAGCGACCCGCAGCAGCCGCTGGCGCATCCCGCCGAGCCCGAAACCGGTGCCGTTGCGCGACGACGACCGGCCAGTGGGACGCAGCCGGCCCGGGTCGAAGCCGACGCCGTCGTCGCGGACGTCCAGCAGTACGACATCGTCGGTGTAGGACAGGGTCACCCCGACCCGTGACGCCGCCGCGTGCTTGCCGACGTTGGCCAGCGCCTCCTGTGCGGCTCGGAACAAGGCGGCTTCCACATCGGGCACCAGGAGACGGGGCTCTCCGGTCGCGTGGAACTCCACCGGCACCCCGGAACACTGCGACCAGCGGCGTGCCATCGTCTCGACAGCATCCGGCAGGGGCGTGAGCTCCAACTGCACCGGATGCAGTGCCTGGACCGAACGCCGCGCCTCGGCCAGGCTCTCCCTGGCCAGCGCGCGGGCCGCGTCGAGGTGGCGGTGCCACGCCCCGGGCACCGCCCGGGCCTGATCGGCGGCCTCGAGCTGGGCGATAATCCCGGTGAGCCCCTGCGCCAGGGTGTCGTGGATCTCGCGGGCCATCCGCTGCCGCTCGTCGTGCACTCCGGCCTCGCGGGCCTGGGCGACCAACTGCGCGTGTAGTCCCGCGTTCTCGGCCAGGGCGGCCTCCAGCTCCAGCACGGTCCGCCGGCGTTGCTCACTCTGCTCAGTGAGTTTGCGTCCGAGCAGGTTCGTGGAGCCGAGCAGGACCGTCTGCACCACGATCACCGCGAACCAACTCACGATCTGCATCGGCGTCGGGTGCGCCACCCGGTACGGAAGGGTATTGATGAGCACCGATGTCGCGCCGACCGCGAGGAATGCCATGGGCGTCGGCTGCAGCATTGCGCTGTGCACGAACGCAGTGATGGTGAAGACGAAGAACACCGGATCCCGGGCCATTCCCACGGACGCGATGACCAGCAGCCCGGCGAGGTAGACCACAGAGAGCCGGCCCTCGCCCATCCGGGTCGCCGGGCGCATCGTGTGCAGGCGCAGCACCCACAGCAGCGCCACCGCAACCAGCCCCAGAGTTCCCCACCGGTGGCCCCAGGTTTGGTCCGGCGCCGCGACACTCGCCACCGCGGAAACCGCCAGCAGGACATACGGCAGCACGACAGCCGCCACGTCGAGTCGGCGTTCCCAGCCCGACGTGCCGTTCACCGACCACCGGCCGATGACATATCGCCATACGGTTGCGCGCAATGGACACCCTCCCGGCGCAAAAGGCTAACGCCGAGCCCGGTCACTTGGGCAGTCGCGACAAGCGACGCCGGTTGTACGGGCAGCCCGAGCGCTCTGATCATGGTGCCTCCCGCGCGGGATCCGCGATGTCGGTACCCACGAATTCGTTGTCGTCAGTTCCCCGAGGCCGCCCGGTGAGGGCCCGGAATGCGTCTTCGAGATCGCCCTGCTCCCTCCGCGATCCGGCCGCCACTATGCCCTCATGGGCCAGCAGCGAGGCTCGCTCGAGGTGAGCACGGGTGACCAGCCCGGCAGGCGTGTCGACGGCGACCACCCGGCCCGCGTCGAGCAAGGCGAGCCGACTGCAGAGCCGTTCGGCCTCCTCCATGAGGCTGGTGGCCATCAGCACCGTGACCCCGGAATCCCGCAGCTGCCTGATCCACTCCCAGATCTCCCGGCGGATCTGCGGGTCCAGCCCGGAGGTGAGCTCGTCGAACACCACGATCTCCGGTCGTCCGACCAGAGCGACCGCGATGGACAGCCGCTTCTGCTGCCCGGCGGTCAAGGCCCCGAATGCGGTGTCGCGCTGCTCGGTGAGGCCGAGCCGCTCGACCAGTTCCGACGGATCGGCGGGGTCGGGATAGAAGGAGGCGAACAGTTGCAGTGATTCGATGACCCGCAACCGGTCCGGCAGGGCACAGTTCTGCAACTGCGCACCCAGCCGCTGACGCAACCGCACCCGATCGTGCCGGGGGTCCAGTCCCAGCACCGATATCTCACCGCCGTCACGTCTGCGAACGCCCTCGATGCACTCCACAACGGTGGTTTTACCCGCACTGTCCGGCCCGACGATCCCGAAGATCTCGCCCCGCTCGACACTGAACGACACGTCATGCACCGCAACGACGCCGTCATATCTCTTGTGTAACTCGTACACCTCGACAACCGCCATCCCCGACCTCCCGCATCTCGACTGCCCACAGCCTGGGGGACGGGCCGAGGCGAGTCGATCAACCCACGGGTCCTGATCCGATACCGCAGTGGTGGATCCTCTGATCAACCGATCGGTGGAGGGGCGCGGCGAACGGATGGCAAATCCGCTCTCCCGTCCACGTTGTGCAAGAGGCGATCAGCGGTAGCCTCCGTGCGTGGTACGCAAGGCCGAGACGAGCTTCTCCGCTTTGATCGCGCTGCTCAGCCGGATGGACGCCGACGAGCTCGCCGCCCTGTTGACCGCGCGTCCGGACGCCGCCACGGTGCCCGAACCCCGCACAATCAGCGAGCTCGCGATGCGCCTGGGTAATGAGCACTCGGTGCCAGCCGCGCTGGCGCAGCTTTCGCTTCCCCAGATGCGGCTCGCCGAGACGTTGCGGGCACTCGGCGACGGGTGCCCGCGCACCGAACTGGACCGGTTACTCGGCGTCGGAGACACTCTCGATCCCGCCATGCTCGACCAGCTGCTCACTGGGCTGCACCGGCTCGCACTGGCCTGGCCGGACGGACCGGTGCTGCGCATCGCGCCCGGCACGGATCAGCTGTCGACAGACCCGCTGGCGCTCGGAGCCCCCGCAGCCGCGCTACTTGAGCAGCTCACCGTGGAACAGCTCACCCAGATCGCGGCGAGCCACGGCATCAGGGGGCAACGGCGCAAGTCGGAATGGGTGAGCGCCCTCGGTGAGGTGCTCGCCGATCCGGTACGGCTGGACGCGGCGCTGCACGCGGCCCCCTCCGGCGTCGGCGAGATCATCGAGCAGCTGATCTGGCGGAACCCCCGGGTACCCGGACCGGTGCAGTTCGCGCTGCACGGCACGCACAGCTACGGCCTGCCGCTGACCGTGATGTGGCTGACGCAGCACGGTTTCCTCCTGCCCTCGGGCTGGGACGCGGGTCAGATGCCCCGCGAGGTCGCGCTGGCCCTGCGCGGTGCGGACTACCACCCGATCCTGGGCACCGACCAACCGGCGCTGCACACCGCGCAGGCCGGGACACCGGCCGCCCCACACGTGTCCATCGTGGACGGTGTGCGGCGAATGCTGGGCGTGCTGGGGATCTCTCCGGGTCAGCAGCTGGCCGCAGGCGGGGTCGGCGTGCGCGAACTGCGCCGGCTCATGAAGGAGCTCACCGCGGCCGAGGGCGAGGTCCGGCTGTGGCTGGAGCTGGCGGCGGCGATGGGATTGCTCCGACCCGACGGAAACGGCGAGATCCTGCCGACCAGGTCAGCCGACGCCTGGCTGGCCGAACCACCGGGCAGGCAGCTCATCGACCTGGTCACCGCATGGCAGACGGTCGGCCCGGTACCCACCCACCGGGTCGGCTCCGAGGACAAGGCGCTTCCCGCGCTCGGTCCCGATGACACCACACAGATCGGCGGGACACTGCGCGCCGATCTGTTCCGGCTGCTCACGGAGTACCCCGAGGGAACGGCGGTCACCGATCTGGACAGCCTCGTCGATCTGATCGCCTGGCGCCATCCGTTGCGCTACCACAGCGCCGAAGCCCTCAGCCCGTATCTCCTGGCCACCTGGACCGAGGCACAGCACCTCGGGCTGGTGGCCGACGCGGCACTGAGCACGCTGGGGTGGGCGGTGGCCACCGGCGCGGGCCAGCATGAGCTCGTCGAACTGGCCGGGCAGATCGTGCCTGCGCCGGTCGCTCGAGCCACTTTCCTGCCGGATCTGTCCGCTGTCGTGTCCGGACCGCCGAGTGCCGAGCTGGCCGGGCTGCTCGACCTGGTCGCCGAGCTGGAGGGCCGCGACGCGGCGTCCACCTGGCGGTTCTCCCCGGATAGCGTGCGAAGGGCGTTGGACGCCGGGCACACCGCTGACGGGCTGCTCGCGCAACTCGGCAAGGTCGCCGACCGTCCACTGCCGCAACCGGTCGAGTACTTGATCAAGGATGCGGCGCGGCGCCATGGCCGGCTGCAGGTACGCCAGGTGTCCTGCGCCGTGTGCACCGACGACGAGACGCTCGCCGCCGAGATCGCCGCCCACCGCAAGCTCGCCGGGCTGGAACTCTCCCTGCTCTCGGCCACCGTGCTGGGCAGCGCAAAGCCGGCGAACGAGACGCTACGACTGCTCCGCATCGTCGGCTATTCCCCCGTTCAGCAGTGCCGTACCGGACAGACCCTGGTCGAGCGGGTGGCCCCGAGGCGTGCCCCCGACCTGCCGCGGACCCAGCAGCCCGCCCGGCCCGAACCGGTGGCGCCCGCCGTGCTGGCCGCCCGTCTCGTGGGCGGCAACGTCGTGGAGTTACCCGTCATCGCATGCGAGCAGGAGGTCAAGGCCAACGCCAGCGCCCTGGACGACGCGCAGGCCCGGCTGCTCGCCTACGCCATCGAACACCAGTCACCGGTACGCATCGACTACGTCAGCGCCTCCGGCGGCTACACCCGGCGGATCATTCGGCCGATCGCGCTCTTCTTCGACGCGATACGGGCCTGGTGCCAACTGCGTGGCGGTGAACGGGTATTCCGGCTGGATCGCATCTGCGCCGTCGGCCCGGCCTAGCGAAGCCGAATCGCGGTTGAGGCGCCTCGAACCCCTCGCCGTCGCCCTGAGTCGCGGCTTGGACGAGGGGTGTGCCGGCAGTTTCTGGAGAGCGCTGAGACATCACCCGGCCCCGGGCACCCGCTCGGGGCCCATCGGCCTAGAGTTCAGGCGTGGACCTGTTCGCACCGATGCCCTTGCAGTCATGGGCGGACACGAAGGACACCCTGCACAGATTCGCCCAGATCATCGGCAAGATCCGGCTGGCCGCCAGCCCACGACGCAATCACTGGTGGAATGTCCCGTTCCACCTGACCGGCCGGGGGATCACCACCCGTCCGATGGGCCGTGACCCGGTCTTCACCATCGACTTCGACTTCGTCGACCACCGCCTGGTCATCAACGCACTGGACGGGCGCACGGTGTCGTTCCCGCTACCCGGGCAGTCTGTGGCCGGCTTCTATGCGCGCACCTTGGACGGACTCGCCGCCCTCGGCGCCACGACGACCATCGCCCATCCCCGGCCGTTCGATCTGCCGGACACAGACCGCTCGTTCGCTGAGGACACGGAGCACGCGAGCTATGACCCGGAGTGGGTCACCCGCTACTGGCAGGTACTCAGCCAGGTCAATCTGGTACTCGAGGAGTTCGCCAGCCGCTACTCGGGCAAGACGAGTCCGGTGCACCACTTCTGGCACACGTTCGACCTCGCGGTCACCCGTTTCAGCGACCGGCACGTCGACCAGCCACCGGAGCACGATCCGGTCACCAGGGAGGCATACTCCCGTGAGGTCATCAGCTTCGGATTCTGGTTCGGCGACAACACGTTCCCCGAACCGGCGTTCTATTCCTACGCCGCTCCGGAACCCCCCGGCCTCGCCGAGGACGCCCTGACGCCGGTCACCGCCGAGTGGCTGACCCAGCGCAACAGTCATCTCGCTGTGCTCCGCTATGCCGATGCCCGCTCCAGGCCCGACCCGTACCGCAGCGTGCTGGACTTCTACGAGAGCGCGTACCAGGCCGAGGCCCGCCGCTGCGGCTGGGACGTCGGCCGCTACGCCTCCCCCGCCGGGATCACTGATCCGCAGCGACGGCTCACGCCGCACTGACCATGCCCACAGGCGGCTGCGCACACCACCGCACCACCTCAGGTTTGCCACCCGAGCGGCCGCAGCGGTCACGCTGCACCCTGTGAGCATGGTCACCCAGCGTGAGAGGATGAGGCATGGCACTGACCCCCCGTGAGTTCTCCTTCGCGACCCCTGCGGACCTCGGTGGCTTCGGGAACTACCGGCGGCTGTGCCAGGTCGCCAAACTGGAACCGATTCCGGGCGGGTGGGGTCTGTTGCACTGCACCCACAACGACACCGGAGCCCGGGTCACACTCGCCACCGAGGACGTCGACTACGTCCGGTTGCTGGCCACCGGCGCGAAGACCGATGCGATCGCAGGTCTGATGATTCCCGAGGGAAAGTTCACTCAACAACGTGACGGCTGGCCGGACCCCGACTGGCTGAGATAGCCGGCTGGACTGGAAAGCAGCCGGTATCACTCCGCGTTCTCGATTCAACTCAGCGTGTACCACGGCGCGATCGCCCCTGACGATCGTTGAGACATCCCCCTGACAGCGAACGCTAATTAGTCCGATGCGCCGGGCCCTCGGCCTTTACCTTGCTCCACCATCGTCTTACTCTGAACGAGATATCCGCCCAGTGTCACCAGCCCCGATGAGCCCATTCACCTGGCCGGACGCCTACCGACGGAAGATCAGTAAACGACGGAGCGACGATGCGCGTGCGACAGTTCGGAAGATATCAACTAGAGGCACTCATAGGCGCCGGTGGCATGGGCGAGGTCTACCGCGCATACGACACACAGCGTCACCGTTGGGTCGCAGTGAAGTTACTTCCCGACGCACTCAGCAACAACCATTCCTACAAGCGTCGATTTCGCCGTGAATCTTATCTGGCCGCAAGCCTCCGCGAACCTCATGTCATACCGATCCACGACTTCGGCGAATTAGAGGGCCGACTGTTCATCGACATGAGACTGGTCGACGGCGAAAGCATCCACACGATCCTCGAAAAGGAAGGTCCGATACCGCCGCCGAGAACGACCCATATCATCGGGCAGGTCGCCGAAGCCTTGGAAGCGGCACACGTCGACGGACTGGTGCACCGCGACATCAAGCCATCCAACATA
This sequence comes from Pseudonocardiaceae bacterium, assembly GCA_036494005.1. Lineage (GTDB taxonomy): Bacteria > Actinomycetota > Actinomycetes > Mycobacteriales > Pseudonocardiaceae. Next base: position 17,601 of record DASXOV010000141.1, read on the forward strand.
CTCGTCACGGCCACCGACTTCGTTTACGTGGTCGACTTCGGAATAGCTCAGGCCATGAGTACGGACTCGACAGTTCTGACCGTGTCAGGCACCGCAGTCGGAACGCTCGACTACATGGCACCGGAGCGCTTCGAGAATCGTGACATCGACAGCCGGTCGGACGTGTACTCACTCACCTGCCTGCTGCACGAGTGCCTGACGGCATCGCGTCCGTTCTCGGGGGACGACCTGCCGTCGCTGATGTACGCACACATATTCAGCTCGCCGCCACAACCGAGCAAGATCAACCCGGGTGTGCCGGAGGCCTTTGACTCCGTCATCGCCAGAGGCATGGCGAAGAGCCCTGGCGCCAGATTCTGCACAGCCCTTGAACTTGCCGAAGCTGCCAAAGCCGCGCTCACCGGCCACGATCCGGCCACCTCGGCCCTCTCCGGGGCCGACAAGACCGCGGATACGCCCGGCAGCACACCTGTTTCGCGATCTGACCGGGCATCAGAATTACCACAGACACCAACAGAATCCGATGTCGGGGCAATACCGGCCACATCCGTGGCTGACCTCAGCGACAGCGGCCCACCCCCTGATCTCGGCCCAGCTTCTGGTCTCGGATCACCCTCGACACCATCCGACGATGCC
>DASXOV010000142.1:0-4132 GCA_036494005.1 Pseudonocardiaceae bacterium
GTCAGTGTGGCAATCACAGTGTCGATCATGGGCCAGACCCTAGAAGATCTTCAAGCCCGCGACCCCCAGGAAACGTTGGGGCAGCTACCTGGACTGGGCTCCATAGACTTGACACCGTGCGGTTGAGTGACGAGGCGACTGTTGGCGAGCGAGTTGCGTTCTACCGGCGGCGTAAGGGCATCACCCAGGAGGTCCTGGCCGGGCTGCTGGGGCGCAGCATCGAATGGCTGGCCCAGTTCGAGCGAGGGGCGAAGGAACTGGACCGGCTCTCGACCATCGTGGCCATCGCCGACGCACTCGGCATCGAGCCGGTCACACTGCTGCCCGCGGCATTCACCACCCGGCGCCGTGAGCTGCACGATGCGGTTATCGGCACCGCGCCGGATTCCGTGGCGGCGATCAAGTCCGCAATGTTCCGCTACGACGGGATGGCCCGGCTGATCGGTATACCCGATCGCCCACTGGTCGGGCACGCTGACCTGGCGGCACGGATCAACGAGGCATTCATCTGTTCGCAGACCGAACGCTGGTCACGGCTCGGGCCGCTGCTCCCCGACCTGATCGCCGACGCCTGGCAGGCCACCCGCAGCAGTACTGGAGACCAGCAGCGCCGCGCGTTCGGGCAGCTCTCCCTGGTCTGGCGGGTCACCTCCGGGATGCTCGACCGGATCGGTGAGAAAGACCTGCCCTCGATCGCCGCCGAACGAGATCTGGCCGCAGCCGACCGTTCCGAGGACGACCTGCTCGTCGCCGGGGCCGGCTGGCGGCTGGCGGTGGTACTGCGTCACAACGGACGGCTCCAGGAGTCCACCGACGTGCCGCTCGCCGCTGCCGACGCGCTTCGGCCCCTGGTGGCCACATCCCCACAGCACGCGTCGGTGTACGGGGCACTGATGCTCAAAGGCGCGGTCGGCGCCGCCAGCCTGGGCGATCATGGCGCAGTCCGCGACCACCTCCGCGAGTGCGACCGGGCCGCGGCGCTCACCGGCGACCGCAACGACTATTGGCTCGCCTTCGGCCCCACCAATGTGGCCATCCACCGGGTATGGCTGGCCACCGAGCTGGGCGACCCCGTCGACGCCCTCCAGCAGGCCGCGCATGTCGACGAGACCGCCCTACCCCCGGAACTGGCCGAGCGCCGCGCCTCGCACCTGATCACCGTCGCCTGGTCGCATTACCTGCGCCGCCGCGACGACGATGCGCTCATCGTGCTGGTCAACGCCAGGGTGGCCGCGCCCGAGCAGCTGATGTGCACCCACCGGGTGCACGACATGCTGCGCCAGATGCTGCGCCGTGATCGCCGTGGCCGGCGCGGACTGCGCGAATTGGCTGAGTTCGTCGGCGTGCCGTAGCCGCTCGACGTGTACACCATGTTAGGCGCTGCTACCGACTGTTTCCCTCGGGGCTTGCTTCGGGGCGGTCGGGCGTGGCGACCACCGACGGGCGGCGCGTGAGATCGGACGCTCCACGAAGTGGGTGAGCAACCATCCGAGCAGCACTGACGTCGCGGTCATGGACAGCACTTCGAGCAGTGGGCCTGCGCCGAGGTGGTTCACCCAGCGCATCACCAGGAAGCCCACAGTCTGGTGCAGCAGGTAGACCCCGTAGGAGATCCCGGCCAGCCAACGCACCCCCACCTGCGCAGCCGGTGGCAGCAGCCGTCCCCAGTCGGGCCCCCGTGCGGCGCTGCAGGCCAGCACCAGCACCACGGCCAACCCCACGACCGCCCCGACATCGACGCCGACACCGGGTACCGCGGTGTGGACGGCGTGGGCGACCAGGCATACCGACCCGAGCGCCAGCCCGTGCAGGTGCCCGATCCGCCGGGTCGACCACAACCACAGCGCGACCCCCAGCACGAACAGGTGCATCCGGTGACAACCGGCGGTGTCCACCACGATGCGGTAGAGCTCAGGGGGATTGTGCTGACGGATCGGTAGTTGCGCGAGCGGGACGAGTACCGCCGACCAGAGCACCAACCACAACCGGCGCCCGCTGCGCCAGCTGCAGGCGACGAGCACCGCCGCCACGCTGAACGCCATCAGTTGCAGGGGCAACGTCCAGTACGAACCGTCGATGTAGCCGATGTCGCGCGGATACACCGACCACAGCATCAGCAGGTTCCCGCCCAGCTGCTTGAGCGTGGGCCGCCACCAGTCATCCGGCGCCAGGAGCTGCAACACCACCCAGGTGAACAGCACACTGGCCACGAACGGGGGGAGCAATCTGGAGATCCGGCTCCACCAGAATCTCCAGGGGTCGGCGCGGCTCAACGACTGGGCGGTGAAGTAGGCGGAGATCATTAGCAACGACGAGGCACCGACCTGCCACGGAAAGTTGATCTGACGAGGCTGCAGCACCCGTTCCACGATCGGGCCGATGAACGTGGCGTGATAGGCCAGCACCATCAGCACGGAGAGGACCCGCAGAACGTCCCAACTGACCATGCGCTGCCGGGCGGCGCTCGGAGCGGGCATGGGTGATAGGGGTCGCTTTCAGTCGCAGAATCGACGCATGAGGGTACCCGTACGGTGGTGGAGTGCCCGCTGGTGGGTGGGCGCGATACCGTCGGCGACGTGGACGTGATCGAGGACTATGACGGGGCGGTCGCACCAGGCGGGCCTGCCCAGCGACGGACACTCGGCTCGTTGACCGTCACCAAGCTGTCGGTCGGGCCGATGGACAACAACGCCTACCTGCTGGTGTGCCGGTCGACCGGCGAGGCCCTCCTGATCGACGCGGCCAACGAGGCGCCGCGGCTGATGGATCTGCTCGGTCACGGTCAGGACCGCCCCGATCTGGGCACGATCGTTACGACGCATCGGCACGGAGACCACTGGCAGGCCCTCGGCGCGGTCGCGGGCGCCACCGGTGCGGGCACCGTCGCGCATCCCGACGACGCCGCCAAGTTGCCGGTGCCACCGGACCGCCTGGTGGGCCACGGCGACACGGTGAACGTCGGACGGGTGCCACTGGAGGTGATCCACCTGCGCGGGCACACTCCGGGATCGGTCGCTCTGCTGCACCGGGACACCAACGGCACCCCGCACCTGTTCACCGGGGACTCGCTCTTCCCTGGCGGTCCTGGACGGACAACAAATCCGAAGGACTTCCAGTCGCTGATGGGCGACTTGGAGTCCCGGGTGTTCGACCAGTTCCCCGACGAGACGTGGTTCTACCCGGGTCATGGAAAGGACTCGACCCTCGGCGCGGAGCGCCCTCACCTCGTGGAGTGGCGAGAACGGGGGTGGTGATCCTGATGGGGCCGCCTGACATATAGGCGGCCCCGCGCACCGCGGCTACGGTCACGCGGGGTCCTCATCCCACCCTCGGCCGCGCCACCGCTGGCCGCGTGCTCACCTGCGGCAGCAACGCCTGCCGGCACACCTTCGAGCCTGACCCGGTCGCCTTCGCGTCCGGCCGGCTGAGCAGCCGTTCCTGGGGCGGCTGGACCTTCCCGGCTCAGTTGGTCGAGCCGACGACGGCAAGGGGTAGCCGTCATGCCTGACCCCACCCGGCCCGGTGACATCCCGCACGACGTGTGGCTGACCGAACTCGCCCAGCGCCATCAGCGGCACGCCGCGTCGTTGTTTGATCATCGCTATGGCTTCACGCAGCTGACCGACGCGCAGCGTGCCGGGCATTCCCTCGCCCAGCCGGCCTACTCCGCAGCGCTGGCCGAACGCGCCTTGTACGGCAGATGGGTCGTCGCCTGCGAGGCCCTCAACGCCGGGCCAACCACGCACAGGTGGCGGCCGCGATGGGCCTGGACGCCGACGAGCTCATCGCCGGGTTGCGTGGCTGGGCCGCTGGACAGTTGCGGTTCGGCCACATCACCCCGGCCCGGCACGCCGAGGTGCTGGCGCTGCTTCCCGAGCAGGCCGAGGGTGGTGAGCCCCGGTGAGCGCCCCATACCGCACGCCCATGACCAAGGGCCAGCGCCTCGAAGCTGAGGCCCGGGAAGCGGCCGAGGTCCGCGACGCCCTCACCCACCCCGATGTGGTGGCACTGCGGGTCGAGCGGATCCGCGGCGTGACCGACCGGTTCATCTGGACCGGCATGATGCTCGGGCTGCTGTTCACCATGACCAACGTTCAGCAGTTCGCCGCGCACACCGCCCGGTCGGACCCAG
>DASXOV010000143.1:0-33989 GCA_036494005.1 Pseudonocardiaceae bacterium
CAGGAACTGCTGCGCCACCCGCATCGGCGCGGAGCGCAGCCGGTACCGCACCCGGCGCCGCTCCCCCGGTTCGGCCGTCACCAGGCCGGCCTCGGCCAGCAGGGCCAGGTGTTTGGCGATCGCCTGCCGCGTGATCGGCAGGCGGTCGGCCAGGTCCGTGGCCGTAGCCGGGCCACCCGAAGCGAGCGCGGCCAGGATGGCGCGCCGGGTGGGGTCGGCCAGGGCAGTGAAGACCTGTTCGGCGATCGCCTCGATGTCAGGCGGCATCGTCAGGCGGCATCGAGATAGTCGACCAGTTCGCTCAGCTCACTCGCCCAGCCCCGGGTGTTGCCGTCGAACGCCGTGTGGTGCGCGTCCTCCGTCAGTTGGGCGAAGCCGGTTTCGATCACGGTCAGTCGCGTGCCCGCACCGACCGGTTCGAGAGTGAACTCGACGTAGGTGCGGCGCGGATCGTCCTCGGGCAGGCCGTAGATGTGCCAGGTGAAGCCGAAGACCGTCGGCTCCTCGACCCGCTCGATGCGCATGTCGGCCTGGTGGCCGCCGGTCCAGGTCATCCAGGCCGCACCGCCCGGGCGGAGGTCGATCGTCGCTTCGTTGCCGAACCAGGCGCCCAGCCCCTCGGCCGTGGTGAGCGCCGCCCACACCGTGCCCGGCGGGTGAGCGACCTCCACGGTCCGCTCGATGCGATCAGGAAAACCCATGACAGCCTCCATAAAGTAGCAACCGATTGATTGCTACTTTATGGCAACCGTCTGGTTGCGTCAACAGTCCTGTTCGAGGTCACTCGCCCTCGCCGAGAAGAGAACGCCTGCTCGGATTCGACCGACATCCGGCCGCCACGCGTCCACCGGGCGGAAGCCGACCGGCGGGCGCGTCCCGGAGTCTCCTCGGCGCCCGCTGCCCGTCCTAGGCGGCTCGTAGCGTCGCGGTGGCGCGCTCACCGGCGTCGATGACCATGGCGGTCGCGTTGTCCGAACCACCGAGCCGGATCGCGGCGTCGACCAGGGCGCGGGCGGGCTGAGCCGGTTGCGCCGCCAGCACGGTGCGCAACTGCGCGGAGGTCAGGACCTTGTGCACCCCGTCACTGGTGAGCACCAGGGTGCCTGCCCCGCGGATCTCGGTGCTGCCGACCTGGTGCGGGCGCACCGTGCGCACGCTCGTCGTGACGAGGTGTTCCATCCGGGGGCTGGTCGGCTGACCCCGGTCGCGCAGATACTGGGCCAGGGTGTGATCAGTGGTCAGCTGCCGTAACCGGTCGCCCGTCACGAGGCCCTCCAGGAGGTAGGCCCGGACGTCGCCCACCCAGCCGATGCGGTAGCCGGGACCGCCCTCGCCGGTGCACGGCACCGCGACTACCAGCACACAGTCCCCGCGCCCACCCTGCGCCCGCAAAGCCATCTGTGCGGTGAGCACGGCGGAGACCGGGCCTTCGTCGGCGGGGGTGCGCGCGGCCACCGAAGCGGCCACCTCCGCAGCATGTGCCGCGGCGGCGTCGTCGCCGATCCCGTCGGCCAGCGCGAACACCACGTCCTGGGTGACCGGGTTGGTGAATGCGGTCGCGGAGTCGGCGTTGACCCTGCGAAGTCCCGTCGCACTGGCGGAGTGCCACCACGGCGACGGAGAAGGAATGCCTCCACCGAGCATCATGGCCTCCCTGCCTGCCGTGCTTGACCTCGAGTGTCGTCCCGGTCGCTGTGGTGCACCTGTGCGAAGTCTGAGACCGACCTGTGACCAGCGTCTCCAGTAAGCCAGTCGTGCACCCCGCGCAGCAACTCTCGTTGAATCCGGGGGCGGCCCGGCGGAGCACCGGATGCTGTGCTCGGCGATCGCGGCGAGCTGCCGGTCCGTCAGCCCGCAGGGTCAACGGCCGCATCGCCCCGGTCAGGTGCAGGTGCAGGTGGGCCTTCGGCAACGTCGCCAGACCGCGCATCGCGTCGTCCCCCTCCCCCGCCACACTGGCCACGTGGTCGAGACGATCCTGCCCGACAAGGTGGCCTGTGCCGAGGCGTTCGACGATCCGCCCGAGGCGGTGTTGTTCCCCGAGGAACAGGCCGCGATCAGCCGTGCGGTGGCGAAACGGCGGCGCGAGTTCCGGACCGTCCGGCACTGCGCCCGGCAGGCGATGCGCGAGCTCGGGATACCCCCGGCGCCGGTGCTCTCCGGCGAGCGCCGAGAGCCGCTCTGGCCGGCCGGAATCGTCGGCAGCATGACCCACTGCGCCGGATATCGGGCCGCCGCGCTGGCTCGCGCCCATGACGTGCTGACCCTGGGAATCGACGCCGAGCCGCACGAGCCCCTGCCACCGGACGTGCAGGGCGCCATCGCACTGGACGAGGAGCGGGCGCGGATCGCCGAGCTGGCCGCCGCGGACCGGGCACCCTGCTGGGACCGGATCCTGTTCTGCGCCAAGGAGACGGTGTACAAAGCGTGGTTCCCACTCACCCACCGCTGGCTGGGATTCGCCGACGCCGCCGTGACGATCAACCCCGGCACGATCAACCCCGGCACGATCGATCCCGGGACGGCCTCCCCTGCCCAGGGAACGTTCTCGGCTCGCCTGCTGGTGCCGGGACCGATGATCAAGGGCCGGCCGCTGACCGGGTTCGACGGCCGGTGGCTGATCAGTGCCGGTCTGGTGCTGACCGCGATCGCGATCACCTGCGGCGAGTGAGAGTGCCCAATGATCGCGGTTCGGGTGTGGCCAGCGACAGTTCTTGTCGTCGAACGCACCGTATCGGTGATCACCCCAATCGGTGATCACAGAGTGTCGCAGTCTCCTGACGCGCCCCGGCGCGTTGTACTGAGTGCCCGCCGGTTGCCGGCCCCGCAATGTGTCGCTTGCGGTAACGAATGGCGACCCGCACCCGAATTTCAGACATACAAGGAGCGAGTTTGACGGGACAAACGACTATGAAGCTCCACAAAACGGTACATCACGCCACGATCGCCGGGGAGCCGGCGAGCGTCACATGACCAATTGCGGAGGGTATCCGCCAATTGTCGATCACGTGACGGAACTACCCACTGAGCCACCAGGTGACGGCCTCACGGTCGCGGATCTGCTCGCCGATCTGGCCGAGGTCGCCCGCCTGCTGGCCGACCGGATCACCGCGGGCGATGTACTCGACGCGTACCTGCTGGCGGCGGGCGCCGTCCAGATCGTCGAGGATCACCTGCAGCGCGACTCGCTGGCCCTGCGGCGCGCGGCAGGTCACCTGCGTGATCGCGGTGTGCCGGCCTGGATCACCTTCGTGCTGAGCGCACTGGCCACCGGCTGCGAACGGCTCCGGGCCCTGCGGCCGTCGGAGCGGCGGACCGCGCGGTGGCGGGACGAATCAGCGCGCCTGCGGGACACCCTGGCCCGCAGGCTGATCGCCCCTCCCGGCGTCGCGGCCCCCCTGGGGGACGAGATCACCCTGGCCCGGCGGCTGACCGGCCGGGTGGCGGCGCTGCACCCTGGGCTGCCCGGTGCGGTGCTGCGTATCCCGTCCTGTTTCCGCAGCTTCGACCAGCACCCGGACGATATGGTGGTGCTCGCGACCCGGTACGCCGGGAAATACCCGGAGCGGGACCGGGCCGTGCTCGTGCTGGGCGTGCGAACCTCCGGCAGCTACCTGGCTCCGCTCGTCGCGGCGGCACTGCTGGCCCAGGGCTTCACCGAGGTGCGGTCCGAGACCGCCCGCCCGGAGCACCGGTTGCGCACCCCGGTCCGCCGGAGCAGCCGGTGGGTGACGCGCCGCGGCGGGCGGGTCGCGATCGTCGACGATCCGCCGACGACGGGGCACGCCGTGCGGCAGGTCGCCCGCCAGGTGGTCCGGGGCGGGGTCGCCGAGCGCGCGCTCACCCTGCTGCTGCCGCTGTTCGACGAGGTCCCCGCACCGCTGCGGACCTACGACTCGATCGTGCTGCCCGTCGGCGAGTGGTCGATCCACCGGCGGCTCGAACCCGCCGCGGCAGCGGCGGCCCTGGCGTCGCTGTGGGGCCGCCCGCCGGCCGGCGTGCATCACCTGCCCGGCGACCCGGACCTACCGGGCCGGGGGCATCACCGGGCACTGTTCGACGTGGTGTCGCCCGATGGTGAGCGCCGCACAGTGGTCGCCGCCGGTGCCGGGGTGGGCTACTTCGGCAGGCACGCCCTCGCGGTGGCTCGTGCGCTGCCCGGGTACCTGCCCAGAACCCACGGTTTCGTCGACGGCGTTGTCTTCCGGGACTGGCTGCCCGCCGACCAGCGGCTGGGTGCGGTGTGCGCCGAGGACGTGCCCGAACTGGCCGGGTACGTGCGGGCCAGGGCAGCGGCGCTGCCCGCGGCCGACGACCACAGTGCCCGGCTCGCCGGGCGCCAGCCGGTGTGGGAGGCCGGGAGCCGGGTGCTGCAGGAGGGGTACGGACGGCTGGGGGTGCTGCTGCGCCCGGTGCTGCTCGACCCGGTGCTGCGCGGTCTGTGCTCGGTGCCGCGTCCCTCGGTGATCGACGGCGCCACCGGCGTGACCCACTGGTTCCGCGACCAGGGCGCGCTGCGGAAGGTGCACGCCGACGTGCGCGCCTTCGCCAATACCGATCTTGCCTGCTACGACCCGGTGTACGACCTCGCGGGGATCGATCCCGGGGCCCGCGACGCCGGGGTCGTCGCCGCGTTGCGCGACGCCATGGCCTGCGACGACGAGCGCTTCCTGATCTACCAGCTGGTGCACCTGTGGGACCGGCGGCGAACCGGAGCCGCAGCCCACCGGGAATCCGCCCGTGCGGTGCAACGGTACGTCGCCGGAGCGCTCCTCAGCGGGCTGACCCGATCTCAGGACGGCCCGTTGTGCGCGCTGGACGTCGACGGGGTGCTGGAGTCGGACGCGCTGGGCTTCCCGATCATCACACCGTCGGCGGCGCTGGCCCTGCGGTCGGTGATCGCCCACGGTTATCGGCCGGTGCTGGCCACCGGCCGCTCGCTGGACGAGGTCAGGGAACGGTGCGAAAGCTACGGTCTGACCGGCGGCGTCGCCGAGTACGGTGCCGTCGCCTACGACCACAGCACCGGGACCGTCCTGGATCGGGTGCCCGCGGCGGATCAGCGCACCCTCGCCGAGGTGCGCGACGCGCTGTGCTCAACGCCGGGGGTGTCGGTGGACCAGGACTACCGGCACATCGTGCGGGCACACCGCAGCGGACCCGACGGGAATCGCCGGTCGCTGCCCGCGGCGCTGGTCCGCACGGTGCTCGCCGGGATCGGCACCGGGCACCGGCTGCGGGTAATCGACGGAGACGGCCAGACCGATCTGGTCGCCGCCGGCGTGGACAAGGGCGGCGGGCTGCGCGCGCTGGCCGACCTGCTCGGTACCTGCACCGATCCGCAGGGGATCGCGCTCGCGGTCGGCGACTCCGCCGCGGACCTGCCGATGCTCGCCCTGGCCCGGCACTCGTATGCGCCGGCCAACGCCGACGCCCAGGTCCGCGCGGCAGGCGTGCACCTGCTGCGGCGAGGGTACGCCGCAGGCCTGGCCCAGGCGGTGCAGCGGCTGATCGGCCACCGGCCGGGGAGCTGCCCGATGTGCCGCCCCCCGGTACCCACGGCTGGCAGCGCCGCGCTGCTGACCCTGCTCGACGCACAGCGCGCCGGGGCACGGGGGCTGCCGGTCGCGGTGGTCCGCGGGCTCCGGCACCGGTTGCGAGGGGCATGATGACCGCCGATACCTGGGTGGCCGGTGACCGGCCCGTCGCGGCGATACGCAGCGGCCGGCGTCCGGTCTACGGCAGCGGTTATGCGCTGGTGCTGAGCTCCGTACTCAGCTCTGGCGTCGGTTTCCTGTTCTGGATCGTCGCGGCCCGCCGGTACCACCTGGACGTGGTGGGAACGAACTCGGCCCTGGTCTACGCGATCATGTTCCTGGCCGGGGTCGCGCAGCTCAATCTGATGAACGTGCTGGTGCGGTTCGTCCCCGTCGCCGGGCCACGGACCCGCCGGCTGGTGATCACCTCATACCTGGTCGGCGGCGGGCTGGCCACGACCGTGGGACTGGGCTTCGCGCTCGGGACCCGGTGGTGGTCGCCGGATCTCGCCGGGTTACTGCACGACGGCTGGGCGGTGGCCGGGTTCGCGCTCGCCTGCGGAGTCTGGGCGATCTTCGTGATGCAGGACGGAGTACTTGTCGCGCTGCGGCGGGCCCGGGTCGTGCCGGTGGAGAACCTGGTGTTCTCGCTGCTCAAGCTCGGTCTGGTCGTCGTGCTCGCCGGCGCGCTGTCGACTTTGGGTATCGCCGTCTCCTGGCTTGCGGCCACCGCGGTCGTGGTGGTGCTGACCAACGGATACCTGTTCACCCGGGTTCTCGGCAACCGCACGGCAGCTGCGGGTACCGCTCCGGAAGCGGTGGCGCAGACCGGTGAGCCGGGCGAACTGCGCGGGATCGCCCGGTATGCGGGTGGGGACTACCTCGGCACGCTGTGCTGGCTGGTCTGCACCCAGCTCCTCCCGGTCCTGGTGCTCGCCGGGGCGGGGACCGCCGCGACCGCCGTCTTCACCATGGCGTGGACCATCGCCTACACCCTCTACCTGGTGCCGGCCGGGATGGGTCAGTCCCTGGTCGCCCACACCAGCGTCGATGCGGGCACCCTCGACGAGACCCGCCGCGGGGTCACCCGGCGGGCGCTGGTACTGCTCGTGCCGGTGGTCGCGGTGCTGTGCCTGGCGGCGCCCGCCGTGCTGCGCATCCTGGGACCCGGCTACGCCGAGGCGGGCGCCACGACGCTGCGGCTGGCCGCGTTGTCGGCGCTGCCCAACGTGATCACGTCGACCACGGTGAGTGTGGCGCGGGTACAGCGCCGGATGAGCGTCGTGGTGACCGTGCTGGGCACCCTCTCGACGCTGGTGATCGGGTTGTCGCTGATCCTGATGCCGATCATGGGGATCAGCGGGGTGGGCCTGGCATTGCTCACGGCGCAGGTGGTCGTCGCCGCCGGGGTGCTGGTGGCGCGCTCCGAGCGGCTGCCACGGCCGATCGTCGGGCCGTTCGCGGGCCTGCGGCACGCGGGTGTGCTCGCGCGGGTGGCGCCGGTGGTACTGGCGCGACTGTCGGACGACGCCGCCCGGCCGTGGCGGGTGCAGGGCCGGCTACGGGGCCGCTCGGACACGGCCACCGGGATGGTCGGCCCCGACGGGGAGTGCGAGGCGCTGCTGAAGGTGGCCGACACGGCCAGCGGACGGCTGGAGCTGCGGCGGCAGAGCGCCGTGCTGGCCGAGGTCCTGGCCGATGACCGCCTCGGTGCGTGGCGGGAGCTGGTACCGCACATCGTCTGCTCCGGCACCGGCGCAGGCAGCTACTACGTGGTGGAGAGCCGGCTCGCGGGCCGGGACGCGCGGGGCTCCCTGGCCCGCGAGGGCGCACCATTTGTCGCCGCCGCGGTCGCCGCGATCACCGACCTGCACCGCCGCACCGCGCACCCGGCGCTGGTCGACGAAGACCTCCTGGACCGCTGGATCCACCGGCCCGCGGCGCGGGTCCGGGCGGCGATCGCGGCCCGGCACCGACCCATCCTCGACCAGCTCACCACGACCTTGAGCACGACGCTGCGGGGACGCCGGGCGGCCGTCGGCTGGCGGCACGGGGACTACACCGCGGACAACATCCTGCTCGACGAGCACGCCCGGGTCACCGGGGTCGTCGACTGGGCACAGGCCGAGCGGGACGGGCTGCTGGTCACCGACGTCGTCATCCTGCTGCTGGCCACCGAGTCGGAGGTGGGCGGGCAGCAGCTGGGACACGTGGTGCGGGGGTGGCTCGATGCGGTGTCCCCGGCGGCGCTGAGCACCCTGACCGCGGTCCAGCGCGGGCTGGACTGTGATCAGGTCGACGCCCGCACCCTGGTGCTGCTCGGATGGCTGCAGATGGTGTCGGGCAATCTCGCCAAGTCGTCGCGCTACGCCGCCAACCCGGTGTGGATGCGGCACAACGTTCACGCGGTGCTGCGGGCCGTCGCCCGCGCCGGGCAGGGGGTCTCGTGTCACGTGCCGTGAGCGAGAACGGGGCGGGTTCCGAGCCCGGCGGGATCCCCGAGGCGGATTCCCGGCTCGCCCGGCTCCGTCGGCTCGCCCTGCACGCCGCGGGCCCGGTCACCACGGCGGTGGGATCGGTCGTCGGCGTCCGTACCCGGCAGCCGCACGCCGTGCTCACCTTCGACGACGGGCCCGAGCCCGGTGGCACCGACCAGGTGCTCACCGCCCTCGCCGAACGTGGTGCGACGGCGACCTTCTTCGTGCTGGTCCGCCGGGCACAGCGGTACCCGGCGCTGCTCGGCGAAGTCCTGGCGGCGGGCCACGAGATCGGGCTGCACGGCCTCGACCACCGCCGGCTGACCCGGGTCGGCCGCGAGGAGGTACGCCGGGACCTGGCGGACGGGCACGCGCAGTTGCAGGACCTGGTGGGATCGGCGGTTCGCTGGTTCCGGCCGCCCTACGGTGCACAGACACCGTCGGTGTGGCGATCGGTGCGCAGGCAAGGTCTCGAGCCCGTGCTGTGGGGACCCTGCGCATGGGACTGGCTGCCCAGACCCGAAGCTCAGCTCGCGGCGCAGGCCCTGCGGGGTCTGGGTCGCGGCACCATGCTGCTGGCGCACGACGGGTTCGCCGACGCGCAGGACGGGGCAGCCGACGGCCCGGTACCACGGATCGACCGCGCCGAAGTCGTGCGCCGCATCCTGGACGGCCTGGCCGAGCGCGGGCTGGAGGGCCACAGCCTCGGCGACGCCCTGGCGCACGGCAGGCCGCAACTGGTCCCCTGGTTCTTGCGCTGAGCGCTGGGCCGAACCGTGATCGAGCTATTATACCGGACGAACCACAGGTGAACGGGGTAGCCACGCCGGATGAATTCGGTCCGACTTCGCGGTAACAGCGAGGGGGCCGGTAGCGATTTCCCAGTGCAGGGGACGCACATCCGGAGCAGCCGATGTATGACACGGGCGATGAACTTCGCAAAGCGACGTTACCGTTCCATCCGCCAGGACCGCGTCGCGCGGCACCTGGCCTACCGAGGGGGGCCAGAACGGCAACCGCGAACACAGCGTTTCTCGCCCGCAGGGCGCAGCGCAGCGCAGACCCCACGATCAGCATCGTCATTCCGGCCCGAAACGAGGCGAAGAACCTGGAAGTCGTACTTCCCGGGCTGCCTCCTGTCGAACAGATCGTCCTGGTCGACGGCCACTCCGTGGACGACACCATGGCGGTCGCCCGTCGCCTCCGGCCGGACATCACGCTGGTCCAGCAGACCCGGGCTGGTAAGGGGAACGCCCTGGCGTGCGGTTTCGCCGCCGCGACGGGAGACATCATCGTAATGTTCGACGCGGACGGCTCGGCTGATCCGGCTGAAATACCGGCATTCGTCGATGCATTGGTCGCCGGTGCCGACTTCGCGAAGGGAACACGTTTCCACCGCAATGGCGGCAGCGATGACATCACAATGCTACGAAAGACCGGTAACGCTTTCCTCAATTCGGCGACAAATCTCCTTTTCGGCACCAGATTCAGCGATCTGTGCTACGGTTACAACGCCTTCTGGCGAGACATCGTGCCGTTGCTGAACCTACCGCCCGCCGACCACGTCACAACCGGAGATCACGTGCAGTGGGGCGACGGATTCGAGATTGAGACCCTGCTCAACTGCCGGGTCGCCACGGCTGGACTTTCCATCATCGAAGTGCCCAGTGTGGAACGCGCCAGGATTTTCGGCCAGACCAACCTGCGGACCTTCGCCGACGGAACCCGGGTGCTGCGCACCATCGCCGTGGAATGGCACCATTCGGCCCACCGTCGCAAGGCGCGGGACGAAGCCGATCACCTTCCGCCGATTGATCTGTTCAGGAAGGCACCCGCGGGTGGCGGATTGCCGGAGTACCCGAGGAACCTCGCTGCGGGAGAGACGCGGTGAGTCCTCTCGTCCCGGCTGTTTCGGTCGTCGTCTGCGCCTACACCGAGGATCGCTGGACCGACATCGTGGCGGCGATCGCCTCGGTGCATGCGCAGACCGTGCCTGCGCACGAGGTACTCCTGGTGGTCGATCACAACCCGGTCCTGGCCACGCGCGCCCGCGGTGGCCTGGCCGGGGTCACGGTGCTCGAGAACACCCATCGAAACGGGCTCTCCGGGGCACGCAATACCGGATTCGCCGCCGCCGGTGGCGAGATCGTCGCCTTCCTCGATGATGACGCGACTGCCCACCCCGACTGGCTGGAACAGTTGCTGCCCGCCTATCGAGACCCCACTGTCATGGCGGTGGGCGGCTCAGCCTTTCCGGTCTGGACCTCCTCCGGGCGACCGGCCTTCCTGCCCATCGGCCCGGCCGGTGGTGGCGCAGGCGAACTGGACTGGGTGGTGGGTTGTACCTACACCGGCCTGCCCGTCCGGACGGCTACCGTGCGCAACCTGATGGGCTGCAACATGTCCTTCCGGCGCGAGGTGTTCGGGCTGACCGGCGGATTCACCGAGGGGATCGGCCGAATCGGGTCGACCCCACTGGGCTGCGAGGAAACCGAGCTGTGCATCCAGCTGCGGCGCCACAGCCCACCGGCTGCGATCCTGTTCGAACCGCGGGCCACGGTCGACCACCACGTGCATCCCGCGCGGACGCGTTGGTCCTACCTGCGCCGCCGCTGCTGGTCGGAAGGGGTGTCCAAGTCGATGGTCGCCAGGCTCGCCGATCCCGGCACCGCACTGTCCACCGAACGGGCCTACCTGGCGCGGGTACTTCCCAGCGCTCTGCTGCGCCAGGTGAGCCGGGGGCTGCGCGGTCACCGCGGCGGGTGGAGCGGAGCGCTGGCCATCGTGCTGGCGGTGCTCTGGACCACGGCCGGCTACCTGGTCGGTAGCCTGCGGCACCGAGGCGGGATCGCGATCCGGCGCGACCAGGCCCGTCCCGAGCCCGACGCCGACGCGATCTACGTGACCGAGTTCGATGTCCGGCACGGTCCCGAGCAGGTGCGGGTTCCCGATCCGGGGGGACGGCGCTACCGGCAGGCCCAGGTGCTGCTCCGCGACGGGAGGCGGACCGTCGACGTGATCCGGCTGCCGGTCCGCGACGGAATGCTCGACGTCGCCGGCCGCACCCGGCCGGCCCTGACCACAGAATCCGATGAGCCCGATCGGCGGCTGTCCCCGTCTCCCTCGGTCAGCATCGTGGTGCCGACGGTGGACCGGCCCGACGCCCTCACCCGGTGCGTGAAGTCGTTGCTGGGCACCGGCTATCCGGACCTCGAAGTCCTGGTGGTGGATAACCGTCCCGATCCGGCGGAGCGCGCCCGGTGGCAGGAGTTCGTCGCGACCGATCCGCGCATCCGCTACCTGACCGAACCCCGGCGGGGCGTCAGCTTTGCGCGCAACACGGGTCTGGCCGCCGCGCGTGGTGAGTATGTCGGCTTCGTCGATGACGACATCGAGGTGGACCACTGGTGGCTGCACAACCTCACCGCCGAGCTCGCGGACCCCGGGACCGACTGTGTCACCAGCCTGGTCCTGCCCGCCCATCTGGACGCCCGCGCGCAGCGGGCCTTCGAGGAGTTCAAGGGCTTCGGCCAGGGAGCGCGGCGCCGCCGGTTCGGCCCGGGACTCTGGGAGCGGGAACCCGGCCACGTGCTCACTCCCGGCCGGTTCGGCCCCGGAGGCTGCGCACTGTGGCGGCGGTCGGCCCTGGAACGCCTCGGCGGGTTCGACCCGCTGCTCGGTCCGGGCACCCCGAGCCGGGCAGGTGAGGATCTGTACCTGTTCCTGCGCCTGACCAGGGAGGGTGGCTGCGTCACCTACGCCCCGGACGCGGTGGCCTGGCACGAGCACGGCACCGAGTGGCCCGAACTGCGTACCCGCATCCGCGGATACGGCGTCGGGCTGACGGCGATGCTGCTGCTGCACCTGCTGCGCAGGCCCGGTGACCTCATCCAGATGGCGCGGGTGTTGCCGGAACGGCTGCGCCGGGTCGTGCTGCCCGGCTCGGGACGAGCGGGCCAGGAGGCGGCTCCCGGCAGCAGCCGCACGCGCGGCCTGGCACTCGACCAGCTCCGTGGCCTGGCCTGCGGACCGGTCGCGCTGGCCCGCAGTGTCCGGCACGAGCGGCGGACCCGGGCCGCGGAGGCACCCGCGGTGCGTGCCCGGTGAGCCCGCCGCCGGCTAGTAGGCAGGTCGTCACGTCCGGGTGGCCGGCCACCCGGCAGATCGTCGCCGCCGGTCTGGCGCTGCTCACGCTGCTCACCGCCGGGCTCGTCGCGGCAGATGTCACCAGCCCCGTCCGGCTCTACCTCACGGTGGCGTTCGTGGTGCTCGCCCCGGGCTGGGCGCTCGCCGCGTACCTGCGGACCGACCAGCAGGCGCTGATCTGGTCGGCCGCGGTCAGCATGGGCATTGCCCTGACCATCCTGATCGCGCAGGTCATGGTGTCCGCGGGCTTCTGGCATCCGGAAGGCGGGCTGCTCGCCCTCGCCGGGCTGACCCTCGTGGCGCTGCTGCACCACATGGTTCGCCCCCCCGAATCGGATCCGGCCCCGCCGGGTCCCGCCGCACCGGCCGCGGAACCGCGATGATCTCCGAGACGGCGCCACCCGCGCCTCGGGCCCGCCGTCGGTTCGGTCCGGCCGCACGCGACCGCCGCGACACATCACCGGGGACCGGCGAAGTCATGATCCGGGACGGCTTGTCCCTCACCATCGGTGCCTGCCTGACCGCCGCGGCCGGGATGCTGGCCTGGGTGGTGGCTGCCCGGCTGCTGCCGCGCGAGGAGGTCGGCCAGGCCTCGGCTTTCGTCTCCGGATTCCTGTTCGTCGCGGGTGTGGGCAACCTCGGACTCGGCGCCGGTCTGCTGCGCTGGATCCCGAGAGCGGGCGAGCACCGGACCACGCTGATCCTGCGCTGCTACGGCGCGATCGTGCTGGGGTCCTGCGCGGCGGCCGCCGTGGTGCTGGTGCTGCCCACCGGCGACGAGATCATGGAAGCCGTGCCGCACCTCGGTGTGGCACTGTTCATGTTCGCCGCGCTGACCTGGACGTTGTTCCAGTTCCAGGACTCGGTACTGGTGGCGATCGGGCGGGCCCGGTGGGTGCCCTACGAGAACACCGGCATCGGCCTGGCCCGGGTGGGCATCGTGGTCGCGGTCGGCCCGCTGCTCGGCACGACCGGCATCCTGCTGTCCTGGGTGGGTCCCGCGGTGGTCGGCGTCGTCGTGATCTCGATCCTGATCCGTCGAGTGCTCCGCGACAGCCCGGTGTCCCCGTCCGGGCACACCGCCCCGGACCGCCAGGCCGTGCTGCCCGATCGGCACGAGGTGTGGCGGCTACTCGGCCCGGTCTACCCCGCACAGGTGTGCGCCGGGATGCTCGTCGACCTGGTCCCGCTGCTGGTCATCGGACGGTTCGGGCCGGCCGCCGGTGCCGTCTTCTTCGTGGTGTGGATGGCGGGCAACACGGTGGACTACGCCACCCTCAGTTTCACCCACTCCGTGATCGTCCGCATCGCCCATGAGCCGGAGCGCACGAGGGAACTCTTCGGCGTCGCCGTCCGGAAGGTCGCGGTGCTGTTCGTGCCGGCTCTGCTGCTCGGCGTCGTGGTGGCGGGGCCGGTGCTCGCGATATTCGGCTCGGCGTACGCCGACCTCGGCACGACCCTGCTGCAGCTGGTGCTGCTCGGGTGCGTTCCCCGGCTGCTGACCACTCTGGTGGTGGCGCTGAGCCTGGCCCACGGACGGGGCGTGACGGTCGCCGCGCTGGAGGCGAGCAGCGTGGTCGGGGTGGTCGGGATCGTGGCCGTCGCGCCGGTGGGGGACCTGACCGTGCTCGGCGTCGGTTTCGCGGCCGTGCAACTGCTCGTCGCGGTGGCCGCGGTGTTCGTCGTCGTCCGGCAGTTCGCGGGGAACCACCCCCGGGCCGGCGCCCCCGAGGGCTCGGCATCATGACCACAGCAACCGTTCCCGGTCCGGCCGCGGCGTCCGCCCCCAGACGGCGCGAGCGGGTGAACCGACCGGGCAGCCCGGCGCTCGCCGTCCTGTCGTTGGCGTTGTGGCTGTTCGGGCTGCACCCGATCGCCCCCGGCCAGATGGACAGCGTGGGGCTGATCGACCAGCTGTCACTGATCCTGCTGGTGGCGTACCCGATCCTGCTGGCGGCGGTGGTGATCGAGCTGGCGGCGCAGCGGCCCCGGCAACGCCTGATAGCGGCCTACACCGCACTCGGTGTGCTGTTCGTCTACGGCCTGCAGCCGGCCAGTGAGCAGATCGCCCGGATATCGGTGGCCTGGCTGCACGCCGGGTTCGCCCGGTACATCGCCGACCACGGGCAGGCCCTGGGCAGCTACGACGGCCGTTTCTCCTGGCCGGGCTTCTTCTCCCTGGGCGCCTTCGTGTCCCGGGCCGGCGGCCAGGCCGACCTCACATCGCTGCTGCAGTGGGCTCCCGTGGTGCTGGCCGGGCTGGCCACCCTGGGGATGCGGGCATTGGCCGTCGCCGTGCTCGGAGCCGACCGGCGAGCCTGGATCGCGACCTGGTTGTTCCTGCTGACCGAATGGACCGAGCAGGACTACTTCTCCCCGCAGGCCACCACGTACGTGCTCATGCTCGGCGGGCTGGCGCTGACCGTCCAGTACCTGGTGCGGCCGGGGCCAGGCATGCTGCTGAGCCCGCGGCCGCGCGGCCGGGCGGTGCCGCTCAACACTCCGCGGGACAGGCTGGTGGCGCAGGCCGCGGTCCTGCTGATCGCGCTGGGGCTCGCGCCCTCCCACCAGCTCACACCGTTCATGTTCGCGGGCGCGCTGCTGGTGATGCTGCTCACCGGCTGGTTATGGGCGGCGTGGCTGCCCTGGGTGGTGCTGATCCCGGCACTGGCCTGGTTCTGTCTCGGTGCCAGGGACTTCTGGCAGGGCCAGCTCAAGCTGGTGATCGGCGACGTCGGCCGGATCGGCTCCTCGGTGGACCAGGGTCTGAGCCAGCGGTTCGTCGGCGACGCCGGGCGGACGTTCATCCTGGACGTGCGGGTGGGGCTGACCTGCGTGGTCGCCTTGCTCGCCGCGGGCGGGTGGTGGTGGCTGCGCAGCCGCGGCATCCGTTCCTGGGCGCTCCCGCTGCTCGCCGTCGCACCATTCGGGCTGATCGCGCTGCAGTCCTACGGCGGCGAGGTCTTCCTCCGCTGCTTCCTCTTCGCCCTGCCGTTCGCCGCGATCCTGGCCAGCCTGCCGCTGGACGACCTGCTGGCCACCACCAGGCCGGGGATGCGCGCGGGTGCCCTGGCCCTGGTCGTGGTGCTACTGACCGGGCTCGGTCTGGCCACTGTGACCGCCAGGGGCGGCAATGATGCCTACACCAGCTTGAGTCGGGCCGACCTCGCCGCCGTCCAGTTCGCCTACCGGCACGCGGCACCGGGCCAGACCATCGGCGGGCTGACCGGTGATCTCCCACTCGGCTATGCGCGGATCGGCGAGGTGCGCCCGATCTCGTTCGAGGGCACCTGCCATGAGCTCACCGGCATGGACAGCTGCATCCTGGACCGGGCGAGCACGTTCCTCGTCGTGACGCCCTCGCAGGAGAATGCCGGGCGGATCTACTACGGCTATCCCGCGGGCTGGACCGGACGGCTGGTCCGTCAGCTCATCGCCTCGGGCAAGTACCAGCTGGTGTACACGCAGGACGACAGCTTGGTGCTGGCGGACGTCACCGCCGGTGCCGGGGTTTCCGGCAATGCACCGTAGACCCCCGCGCCGTAGACCCCCGCGCCGTGGATCCCCTGGGAGCGCAGATGAATGACACGCTGATCGTCGCACTGTCGGCCCTGCTGCTGGCCGGTCTCGCCGTCACCCTGGTGATCAGGACGTTGCTGGCCGAACGGTCGGCGGGCACCGGGTCGCAGCGCGGGCCGACGTTCGTGCCACCGGCACTGGTCCGCAGGCTCGACATCGCGGCGGTGGTACTCGCCGTCCTTGCGGTGACCACCTGCATCCTTCGGGTCGTCCTGGGGACGACCGGGATCAGTCCTTGAAGCCGATCACTCGCTTGATCACCGTCTTGATCTCGCGCTCGGCCCGCGAGATCGGCAGCCGCTCCAGGCGGTACTCCGCATAAGGGTGTGCCGCGGCTCCGAACCGTTCCTTGAACTGGGCCAGTGACGCCGAGGACCCGGATTCACCCAGGTAGTAGTGGTGGCAGCCGGCTCGGCAGGCGTCCTCGATGGTGTGGCGCAGCAGCAGGTCGTTGGCCCGGTAGCCGGCCATCTCCTCGTCCATCGCGGCCCTGGTGTCGCAGGCGTTGGTTCCCTGGATCACCAGGCTCGCCGCCACCGGCCGCCCGTCCACCCGGGCCAGCCAGACGCGGCACCGCTCACCCAGGAATCTCCCGATGGCCTCGAACTTCGCCAGCGGATCGCGACGGTGCAGGCGGCGCACGGCGAGCCAGTGCGGCTCGTGCTGCAGTCTCGCCCAGCGCGCCGCGGACCGCTCCAGGAGCCGGTAGAACTCGGGTACAAACCGTCCCGAGGTCCCGCATTCCACGGTGACTCCGGCGCGCTCGGCGTGCCGGACTCCGCGCCGGGTCGACCGCGAGAAGCGCTTCGACCAGACGTCCTCCCAGCCTCCGCGCAGATCGATGAGGTGCGCGCAGCGCGGAATGACGGTGGCGCGATCGGGACGGCACGCGGACCAGGCCGCCGCCAGCAGCGGATGTGGCAGGATCTTCTGGGAGAGCACCCGGCGCTGGGCCAGATCACCGAAGACGGCGGCGACATCCTCTGCGCGGGCACCTCCGGGGGCGAGCAGGCCACCGATCCCGCAGTACGCCGGATTCGACGCCTCGAACACCACCCCCCGGCCGGCGAAGGAACGCCGCAGGACGGGCAGGACGAGTGATCGTCCGTCCACCGTCTCGTACCACCGGCTGGCGTCCTCGAACCCGCTCACCGCACAGATCGCGTCGGCCCACGCCGGGGATTGGGTCTCCAGTGCCAGCGGGTCACTGCGGAGCACGTCCTCCCAGATCTGCCTCGGCGCCGGGCTGACCATGTTGCGGATCTTTGCGATGTTCGTGCCGGTGAAACTCATCTGACCGCATCCATTTCGCGTCACGTGCTATGAGTTTTTTCGGCCGGACAGGGCGAATCGTTACAGCGGGAGGAATGCGGTGCACCCGCGTATCAGACCCAGCCACTGTCAGCCTTCAGATGTCACCGTCGGTACATACGCACCCAATCGACATGCATGATCGCCCCATCCGGAGAGCCGACCCCCGCGGCTACCCTCCCGGCCTGGCTGTCGAGAACGTCCTGCTGCACGGCGAGATGCATCGGAACCCGGGGAATCTTCGTCCGATCGGTTGTATGATAGACCGGGAGACCATCGACGAAGATCGTCAGGTGGTCCGGTTGCCACTCAACGGCGTAGTCGTGCCATTGGGTGAAGTCGCCGTTCAGTGTGGCTGATTCCTGAGAATTGTCGCTGCCCCAGTGCACCGTGAAATGGTTCCGGTCCCGATCCGGCGCGCTGACCTCGGCGAAGTCCACCTCGCCGTCCATCGGCCACCGGTCCGAGTCCGGCCACAGCAGAACCACCGCGGAGTAACCCACTGCCCGGTCGGCTCGCATCCGGGCCTCCCAGCGGCCGTACGTGGCCGGAGCGCCCACCCAGGCCATCCCACCGGAGACCTCACCCCGGGCCGTGATGCGCAGTTCACCACCGCCGACGCTGATGGCCGCCGGGCGCCGCAGGCCGACGCCACCGCTGCCCGGGCCGTCGTACACGCCCCAGTGCCCTACGTCGAGACACGTGCCCGCGAACTCGTCGTGCTGGGTCAGGGTCCATCCATTGATCGCCGCCGCGCTGTGCGGATCCACGGTCGCCGCCGCGGTCTGTGCCGATCCGGGCAGGCACGGAGGCGAACCAGCCGCCGGACCGGGCGCCGGGCCGGCACCGCTGTGGCCGGTGGTGCAGCCTCCGGCCGCGAGTAACACCGCCACCACGACAAACCGGATCTTGCGGCCGACCGGCCGGGCCACCGGAACCGCCACCACGTCACCCCTTTGGGAGAGCACAACTTGGATACTATGGCACGGGGGTCAAAGAACAGTGAAACAGCCGGCCCGCCCAGCCCACGGAACAGATTCCGGCTGTCCGGCCGGAAAACCGCAGATTACCTCAGCACCAAAGAAACACACCGGTGTATGTGGTTTCTTCATCGTCAGTGGTGGCACCGAGAAACTGCCCTACACTGACGGGACAGTGACTGGTGTGCCCGGGATGTCGATATGGGATCCAGAGCACGGCAGGAGGTAGCATAAATATGCATAACCAGATGTGCCGATGTGGTCATGACCAGCAATCCCACCAGCACTACAGGCGAGGTACCGACTGCGCGCTCTGTGGTCCGGTGGGCTGCCCCCGGTTCCGATCGGTCTCCCGGCTGAGCTTCCTGCACTGTCGCTGGTGGTAGAACCGCGAACAGTGCTGACGTTGTCCGCGACTATCACCCCGGCACGGGCGCTGTCATGGCCGGGCACCCGCGGGCTCGGCGGACGTTCTGTAAGCCTCGCTGGACAAATACACCGTCACCGCGGGCCGCAGCCCCATCCGAAGGGAAACGTAGGAGATCAGGCCCACCCCGGCTGCAAGCGGGCGGTGAGCGACGGAATTCAGCGCCCGGTCGAGCACCATCGGATCGGCGCCGTTGCGCTCCAGCAGAGTCGCCACCCGGTCGCGCGCCACCTTGTCGTCAGGGGCGTAGTCGCGGATCGGTAGATACAGGGTGTAGCCGCTCGGCGAGTCCCCGTCATCCCCGAGGAACGAATAGCACGACAACAGCGGCCGGGCATCGAACCTGCCCTGCCCGCCGCCCACCAGGCGGCAGAACTCCGCGGCCGCTCCCGGCACCGCCGCGGGCACGGCCCGCGTGGTGCGCTCCACATCGGCGGGCCCGGCCCCGTGATGGGCGACATACACCTTCGTCCGCGACAGCGGCCCGGCGTGCAGGTCGAGACTGAAGAACATGAACCGGTCCGGTCGAGGCCCCGGCCCGAAAGCCGGAGCGACCACTGTGCGCCCGGCGGCGCCGAGTCCCAGGCGTTCGAGCGCCGCCGCGACCAGAGCCGGTGCGCGGTCCTCGCCGCGCGCGGTGGGATCGAAGTAGACCTTGAAGTGGTGCCTGCCGTCGGCCCGCAGCACCACCGCATGCCACAGCGAGAAGCGACCCCGCGGCTGCGCGGGGAGGAAGAGCCCGGCGACCGCGTCGAACCGATCCAGCGCCAGCCCGTACCGATGAGCCAGCTGCTCGGTGAACCACCGGGTGGCGCGCCCAGCGTTGACGTCCGGGGCCAGCCGCTCTACCAGGAACCGCAGCTCTGGCCGCTCGCTTCGCAGGAAGGAAAGCGAGAACTCGACGGGCGTATGGTCGTCGGCCACGAACGAGGGCCACGGCGCGGGCTCGGCCACTGATCGGGAACCCGCGCTGCCCAGCAGATCATGCAGGAGCCGCACGCACCCCTCAGTGGCATTACCGAGGCCCGTCCCGTAGCAAAGTGACCTGAGTTGCTGGCCCGTGTGCTGCCACAGCGTGCGGCTACCCGAACAGGGCATGCAGCCTCCATCGAACGACGTCGACTCGCCCCCACGGATCCGGAGATCCGGCACGAACGTCGACGCGGAGCCGAATAAGGTTCACCCGCCCTGCCAGATAAATAGTGCGTGCGCCGGGCCACCCGCCGCATCAGCGCCACCCCCACTGCGACCCCCAACGTTGTACGACGGCACCCCCTACGTTTCGGGCACGTCCAGAACACGACTCAAGGGGGCACGCTCGCCCGCCCCCGACTCGACAGCGGGGGGCAGCCGGAGGAAGCTGGGTGAGCAGTGCACGATCTGGAGCTCTTGGAGCGCGAACGCGAATTGCAGGTGCTCGAAGCACTGGCGGACGCAGCTTGTCACGGAGCCGGTCGGCTCGTCACCGTGGAGGGCGCCGCAGGTATCGGCAAGACCCGGCTGCTGGCCGTGGCACGGGCGCAGGCTCAGCGGTCGGGCATGCGGGTACTGCTGGCCCGGGGTTCGGAGCTGGAGCAGACGTTCGCCTACGGCGTGGTGCGTCAGCTGTTCGAACCGGTCCTGGCGAGCGCCGACCACGCTGGGCGCGACGAGCTGCTCGCCGGCGCCGCCGCGCAATCCTCGGTGCTCTTCGATCAGGCAGACGCCGGGGCGGCGGAAGGGGACATCTCGTTCGCGCTGCTGCACGGGCTGTACTGGCTGACGGCGAATCTGGCGCAGCATCCATTGCTACTGGTCGTCGACGATCTGCACTGGGCGGACGCGCCGTCGCTGCGTTTCCTGGCCTATCTCATGCCCCGCCTGGAAGGGCTGGCGCTGCTGGTGGTGGTGGGGTTGCGGCCCGCCGAGTCCGCGGCGGACCAGCACCTGCTGGCCCAGATCACCACCGATCCGCTGGCCACGATGGTCCGCCCGGCGCCGCTGAGCGCCCAGGCTTCGGCACAGCTGGTGCGCGGGGTGCTCGACGCTACGGCCGAGGACGAGTTCTGCCTGGCCTGCCACACCGCCACCGGAGGTAATCCGCTGCTGCTGCGGGAACTGGCCGACACGGCCGCTGCCGAGGGGCTGGCGGCGACCGCGGCCGGAGCGGTGCGCCTGAGCGAGATCGGCCCCCAGGCACTCAAGCGGCGGGTGGCGCTGCGGCTGGCCCGGCTGGATCCGTCGGCCGCCGCGCTCTGCGGTGCGCTGGCGGTTCTCGGTGACGGGGCCGATCCGGCCCACGTGTCCGTCCTGGCCGGGCTGGATCCTGCGGAGGCGTTGCAGGCCACCCGCCGGCTGATCGACATCGAGATCCTGCAGCGGGGCTCGCCCACTCCGGCCGACCGGCCGGGCACCGAGGTGATCGGTTTCGTGCACCCGCTGGTGCGAGCCGCGGTGTACGACGGGCTGGCGCAGGCCGCCCGGCTGACCGGCCACGCCCGCGCAGCCCGGCTGCTGGCCGACGGCGGAGAAGACGCCGAACGGGTGGCCGCCCATCTGCTGCTCATCCCGCCTGCCGGGGACGACTTCGTCACCGCAACGCTGCGGCGGGCCGCGGATCAGGCCTTCGCCCGTGGCTCACCCGACAGCGCGGTGTCCTATCTGGGCCGTTGCCTGCAGGAGCCACCGCCGGACCTGCAGCGAGTGGACGTACTCTTCCAGCTCGGCGTCGCCACCCAGCTGCTCTGCGCGGCCAGGAGCGCCGAGTACATGATCGCCGCGCTGGAGGCCACCGAGGACACCGGGTACCGGGTGCTCATCACGGAGGCGCTCGGTCTCAACCTGTTCAACGCAGGCCGGGTCGCCGAGGCGGGCGAGGTGATCGCGCAGGCGATCGGAACCCTTGACGGGGAGCACCCCGATCTGCAGCAGCGACTGCAGGCGCTGCTCATCCACACGATGCTGATCGACCCGGCCCGGCGCCAGGACAGCGCCGCCACGGTCGGCGCGCTGCGCGACGCACCACCCGACACCGGCCTGGGCAGCCGCGCACTCGACGTCACGATCGCGTTCCACGACCTGCTGGCGGGCACCGACCCGGACTCCGCGGTGGCGCTGGCCCGGCGCGGGCTGGCGGACGGCAGCCTCATCGAGCAGACCAACACACTCGCCGTCTACGGCTGCTCCGTCCTGCTCTCGGCCGATCTGCCCGAAGTGATCCCGCTGCTCGACGCCTGGATCGCGGTGGCACACCGCCGAGGGTCGGTGTCCGCTCTGGCACCGGCGAAGTGTTTCCGCGGCGTGGCCTGGCTCTGGTCGGGTGCGCTGGTCGAGGCCGAGGCGAACCTGCGCGATGCACTGTGGGCGACCACCACCACATCGCAGCAGATCGGGGTGCCGGTCATGACCTCGTATCTGGCCGAGGTCCTGATGGAGCAGGGCAACCTGGACGAAGCCGAGAAGGTCCTCGGCCAGGCAGGCCCGTCGCAGCAGCTACCCAGCACCGGCTATTGGGCCTGGTTGCTGAGCAGCCGCGCCCGCCTGCTGACCCTGCGGGGGCGGATCGAGGAAGGTCTGCAGACCTGGCTGGCCTGCGGGCACCGATTCACCGCGCACGGCGGCCAGAACCCCGCCGTGGTGTCCTGGCGCTCCGGAGCCGCCCTGGCCATGCACCACCTGGGCCGGGTCGACGAGGCCCGCGGACTGGCGGACCAGGAGATCACCCTGGCGCGGCGCTGGGGGGCGCCCACCACCATCGGACGCGCCCTGCGGGTGGCCGGCCTCGTCCAGCCCGATCAGGGCGGACTCGCCCTGCTCCAGGAAGCGGCCACGGTGATCGCGTCCTCACCGGCCCGCCTGGACCACGCCAAGATCCTCATCGACCTCGGCGCCGCGCTGCGCCGCTCCGGCCGGCGCAACGAGGCCCGTGCGCAGCTGCGGCGCGGCGTCGAGCTGGCCTACGTCTGCGGGGCCACTCCACTGGTCCGGCACGGGTGGACCGAGCTGCGCGCCAGCGGTGCCCGTCCCCGGCACACGGTGCCATCCGGGCCCGGCGCCCTCACCCCGAGCGAGCGGCGGGTCGCCGAGCTCGCCGCCGCGGGCAACTCCAACCGTGACATCGCCCAGACCCTGTTCATCACCACGAACACCGTGGAGGTGCACCTCACCCGGGTCTACCGGAAACTCGCGATCAGCGGCCGGTCCGACCTGCCGGGTTTTTCCCTCGACCCGCCCTGACCCTGGGGCGCCCTGCGAAGCCCGTGCCCACCGAGCGCTCAGGCGCCGGTCCGGGTTCGCACGGTGATCTCGATCTCCGGTGCGCAGACGTGCCAGCCCTCGGACACCTGCGGGCACCGGAACACGACGAGATGATTCCCGGCGAAGACAGCGAGCCGCTTGGCCGCGTGCCTGCTCAACAAGGCTCGCTGGCCACAGGGAAGGCACCTGGGTGCCGAGCTGTACCACTCTGCTGAACTCAGTGCTCTCCCGGTCCCTCCGCAGCCAGGGGCAGATCTGCACCATCAGTTTACCGGTTGTCACGGCCACCCACCGGCTGATCACGGCGCGTCGTCGAGCACGAGAGTACCCACCAGCTCGCTCCGCACTCGTCAACGAACAACTGACACCTCACCCGCCGCACCGCTCTTGGCGGATCACCCGAGTACCTACCGCATGGCAGGGCTATCCGCACGGTGTGACCGGAATGGCGGTGCGGATCAGCGGGCCGGACGCCACGAAGGTAGCGGCAACCATCCTTGGCGAGTAGTGATGCATCGGTCGCCGGAACAGACGCTACGTCGGCTCGCCATCGGCGTCGAGCGCGACCAACGCGTCCCTTTCGGATATCGCGAATTCCCGGGCACGGGCGGCGAGCGCGTCGAGCTGTTCGGCCCGCCGGCGATAGTGCGCGGCGTGGACTCCACCGCGCCGGGCCATCGTGCGGTAATTCCTGGCGGCATTCTCCCGCGCGGCCACCACGGCGTCCAGAACAGGCACGATTGCCTGCAACAACGCCCGCAGCTCGCCGCGAGTCCGCTGGACCGCGGCGAAGCGCATGGCGGCCTGCTGTGAGATCGGGTCCCCGGAACCCGGGTCCTCCATGCGGAAAGGCTAGATATCCCGCGGAAGCCGCGCAATCGCAGCGCGCTAGCCGCGGTACGCCTCGAGCAGGGCGGGATTTCGCAGGCAACGCGCCGCGCCTTCCGCCACGCAGGTCAGCGGCTGCTCGGCCCGCTTCACCGGGAAGCCGAAGGCCTTCTCCAGCAACTGATCGAAGCCCCGCAGCAGTGACGCGCCACCGAAGACGAGGATCCCCGCGGCCATCACGTCCCCCACGCCCTGGGCGGGCATGTCGTCCAGGCAGGTGACCAGGTCCTGGACGATCGCCTCGGTCACCGGCCGGAGGGATTCGGTGATCTCGGCGACCGGCACGGTGGCCAGCCGGGGCCGCCCTGTGGCGGCGTCGCGCCCCTCGACCAGCAGAGACGCGCCGTCCTCGGTGGCCGTACGGTACTTGATCTGCTCGGCGGCGAGCTCGCCGACGATCAACTGGTACTGCTCACGCAGGTAGCGGTACACGGCCACGGTCATCGCGTTGCCCGCAGTCCGGGTCGACCGGTAGGTGACCACGCCACCGAAGCAGAAGGCGGTGGCTTCGGCCGTTCCCCCGCCGATGTCGATCACCATCTGCATCCGCTTCTCCATCGGGTCGAGCCCGCAGCCCACCGCTCCGGCGATCGGGTCGGCGAGTGCGGTCGCCTTGCCGATGCCCGCCTCGTCGGCGGCCTCGAGCAGCGCGCGGCGCTCCAGAGCGGTGCTCCCCACCGGCACCCCGATGACCGCCCGCAGGCCCCGGCGTTGCCACGGCTGGGGGGCCAGCCTGCGCAGCAGCACCCGGAGGTAGGCCCGAGCGACCTCCAGGTCGGTGATCACCCCGTCGCGCACCGGGCGGGACGCGGTGAGTCCCAGCGGCGCGCGGCCCAGCAACTCGACGGCGTCCCGCCCCGTCGCGACCACCTCGTGCCGACGGACACCGTCGCGTACCAGCATCACCGACGGTTCGTCAAGCAGGATGCCGTCTTGTGGATGGCACACCACAGTGTTCGCCGTCCCGAGATCGATACCCAGTTCGCGCACTGCCCCCCCTTTCGGACCCCGAGGATCCCCCTGCATAGTGATCGGTCATCGCCGGGCAGCCGGAGTAGGGTGGCCACGGTCGGGCAGCCACAGAAATGAGCGAGGTACCGCCTCGTCATAATTTGCGACCTGCGACACATCAGCAGTCGTAAAGTTCTGGTTGTCCGCGGGTCACCCCCTCAACAATCGAATCTTGATAGGATTAAGTCAGCTAGCGCAACTATTTTCATCCTTACAGCGCAACAGGCAGATTCCGACCTACGCCGTCGGTAGTGATTCGAATACCGAGCGGTGACCGGACTGTGGGTGGTCCGACATTCCATGCCGCGTTGCCAGGCATTTGGCCGATTTCGGTTCGGTCTGCACCGGGGGATGCTGCTGACGGTCCGGAGGACACACTCATGGGTGATCGTCCGACGGGGGGGACGGATGCCACAGCTCGCAGGGGGGCCGCGATGTCACAGCTCGATCTTGCTGGGCCGGAGCAGGTGCCGGAGCAGGCACCGGAGCAGGTGGGGGACGGAGCATCCGGGCCCGATCGGGTACCGGCCGGCCTGCGCCTAATCGCCCCGGTCGGGGAGTCAACCTGGCTGGGCCGGGACGCGGACGGCAGGTCCGTGACCGCCCGGCGCCTGGTCGACATGCCCGATGCGGCCGACCCGGCGGCGGATCCGGCTGCAGACCAGACGGCGGATCCGACGGCAACGGACGCCAACGGGGCGGCCGGGCGCGCCGTGGCGCTGGCCTCGTCGAGCGCGTTGTCGTTGATGCCGGTGCTGGGCGTCCAGCACCGGGACGGGGCGCTCTGGCTGGTGTCGGCGCTGGATGACGGCGTCTGGCTGAGCCGGTTGCTCGAGCTCACCACACCGAGTCCGGCGCAGGCGGTCGTCATCGGCCTCGACGTGCTGCGCGGTCTGCGGACGGTGCACGCGGCCGGTTTCGCGCACGGCAGCCTCTCCCCCGCGCAGATCCGGGTCGGTGGCGACGGCCGGACCCGGTTGGACGGCTGGGCGGCAGCAGAGCTGACCGAGCCGGCGCAGGCGCAGCAGCGCAAGCGTGCCGATGTCGCCGCGGCCGGTCTGTTGCTGGCCGCACTGGCTGACGCGGTGCGCGGTTCACCGCCCGTCCCCGCCGGGAGCGCGCTGGCGCTGCTGGCCGCGCTCGACACCGCCGTGGGCTGCGCCGCACTGCCCGGCGCGGATGCCGAGTTCATGGCCGCACCCCTGGAGCACGTCTACGCAGCGAACAGACCGGCCGTGGCCAGGACCGAACTCGCCGCGCTGGTCGCGGCGGCCACCGGAAACCTGCCACCGTCCCGGTACCCACCGCCCGTCTCGTCCGCAGCCACGGCATTCACCCCCGAGAGCGATCCCCGCGAGGTGCGGGTGGCCCGCGCGCTGCGCCTGCTGTGGCAGCGGGTCTGGGCCTGGGTGGTGGCGCTGGCGGTGCTGGCAGGTGTGGTGACGCTGGAGTTCGCCTTCCTGCACGAACGGCTCACCCACGATCTGCACGTGCTGCAGGGAGCCGGCCGGCCGGGACAGGACCCGCAGTCGCAGGCCGGGGTCCGGCCCGCGGAACTGCCTGCGGTGCGGGCACCGGCGCCGGCCAGCTCAGGGGCCGTCGCCGGGGTGGACCTGCGGGCCGTGGAACCGTGCACGCCGGGGACGGTCTGCACGGTGCGGGTCCTGGTCCGTCTGCAGCCCCAGGCCGCGGCTCCGCGGCACACCGGCCAGGTACCGCCGCGCGAGGTGGCGTGGACGTTCCAGGTGGTCGATCGCTGCACAGGGGATCAACGCACCGCGGCCGGCGGGTCCGTTTCGGTGCCGCCGAGCGGTGCTCAGGTGCAGGCCGTGAGCGCGGTGCCGGTGCCGATGGGGCGCTCGCTCGCGGTGGTCGCAGTGACGAGTCAACCGGCGAGTGCCGCCAGTCGGCCTCTGCCGGTGCCAGACCGTCAGGGGTCGTGTTGACGCCGGTCCGCACAGCTGTCCAGCGGCCGGGAAGGGGGACGGGGTGCTGAGTGTCGAGCGCGGAGGGCCAGGCGACTTCGACGAAGGAAAGGGGAAGAAACGGGGACGCCTCCGCCGGCGGCGGCGGAACAAGCCGGAGCGGGAGCGCGGGCGGCTGCGACACCTGTGGGGCCGGATCAACTGGGGGGGTGCCTTCGACCTGCTCGCCCTCGTCGCGGTCGTGGTGTTGGTGGCGCTCGGGGTACTCAACTTCTACGCGATGGGAGAGCCGGACCTCGCCGAGCACCATCTGGAGACCGCGGTGGCCGGTCTGGTGCTGCTCGGGGTGTTCTGGAACCAGCGCGGACGTCACCTGACCGGCCTGAGCTGGGCCTGCTACGGCACAGCGGTGCTCTTCCTGCTCGTGGTGATGGTGACCGGCGTCGAGGCCAAAGGGGCGACGCGCTGGCTGGCCATCGGGTCGTTCACCTTCCAGCCCTCCGAGCTGGCCAAGCTCGGCCTGCTGCTGATGCTGGCCACCGTGCTCGGCTCGGCGCTGTCACCGTGGCGGCGTTTCAGCCTGGTGATGGTGCTGGCTCCGATCCCGATCGTGCTCACCGTGCTTCAGCCGGACCTGAGCACGGCGACGCTGCTGCTGACCCTGGCGACGGCCATGCTGATCATGGGCCGGATACCGGCGCGGTTCCTGTTGCCCGTCTTCGGGGCCGCCGTGGTGATCGCGCCGCTGGCCATCCGGCTGCTCCGGCCCTATCAGCTCGACCGGCTGAACGGCTTCCTCGCGGGCACCCGATCGGGGTCGGACTCCAGCTGGGCGGTGCTGCAGGCGCACATCGCCATCGCCAGGGGCGGCCTGTTCGGCGCCGCCAGGGATCCGCTGCACACGCTCTACGCCGAGTATCTGCCCGAACGGCACACCGACCTCGCGCTGGCCAGCCTGATCGAGCACTGGGGGCTGGTCGCCGGGATCGTCGCGGTGCTCGCCGCGATGATCCTGGTGTGGCGGTCGGTCCTGGCCTGCCGCGCGGCGCGAACCCGGCAGGCCGCGTTGGTCGCCGCCGGGCTGGCGGTGCTGCTCGGCGCGGAGGTCATGATCTCCGTCGGGGGGAACCTCGGCCTGCTGCCCCTGGCCGGCGTGCCGTTCCCGCTGCTCAGCTATGGGGGTACCGCGGCGATAGCGCACCTGGCCGCGTTCGGCGTCGTCCTGGGCATCCAGCGCGACGGGGTGCGCCGCAAGCTGTGGTCCCCACCGCGCTGGCGTAACCCGAGGCCGAGGCTGATCCGAGCCGCCGCCATCGGGGTCACCGCGGTGTTGTGCCTGTTCGCGTCCTTCGGCTGGCTGCTGCTGTCCACGCAGGGCGAGTCGCTCAAGCTCACCGGCCAGGACCAGATCACCCGGTGCATCGCCATCCCGGCCCCCCGCGGGTTGATCACGGATCGGCACGGCACCCCGCTGAGCGGCAACGCGACCGCCGACCAGGTCGTCGCGGTTCCCGAGCTGCTGCGTCGCAACACCGCCGACATCACCCGCCTCGCCACGCTGACCGGGCAGCCCGCCGCGGCGGTGAGCGCCGCGGTCACCAGGGCGCAGGCGACCACCATCTCGGTCCCGGTGGCCGACGTACCCACCGCGACCGGCCAGCGGATCAGCGCCGCCCGGATACCGGGCGTGGTGGTCGTGCCGCAGCAGCGCAGGCTCTACCCGACCGGCCCGCACCTCGCCCCGGTCCTGGGATTCGTCGGGGTGGCCACCGCGGCCGAGGTGCAGCGCTGGCCCGGCCTGCCCTCGGGGCAGGTCACGGGCCGGGCCGGAATCGAAGCGCAGTACGACCCGGTACTGCGCGGGGTGGACGGCAAACAGTGCGTCTACGTCGACCCGACCGGCGTCCCGGTGGCGATGGGTCCGTGGCAGGATCCGATCCCCGGGGCGAACCTGTCACTGTCGATCGACCTCGGGCTGCAGCAGCAACTCAGCACCAGCCTCGACAACGCGTGGAAGGCCGCATCGGGCGGACGGGGCCAGACCGGCGCGGTGGCTATGGACCCGCGCAACGGGCAGATCCTGGCGATGGCCGGCCAGCCCTCCTACGACAACAACATCTACGGCCCGCCGGTCGACGCTGCCGCGTTGCAGCGGGCCGCTACCACCCCCGGATCGCCGCTGATCGACCACGTGACGCGCACCGCGGTGCCGCCCGGCTCCACGTTCAAGCTGGTGGTCGCCACCGCGGGCCTGCTGCACAAGTGGATCCCGCCGGACGAGGTGATCCCCACCGGAGGGAGCTTCACGCTGGGCAACCACACCTTCAACAACTGGAAGGTGCTCGGGCCCATGAACATGATCCAGGCCATCGCGTGGTCCAACGACGTCTATTTCTACAAGATGGCCTGGGCGCTCGGACCTGACGCGATCATCAACACCGCCCGGGCCTACGGCGTCGGATCACCGACCGGTATCGACCTGCCCGGCGAGGCAGGCGGCTACCTGGGTACTCCGGAGTCGGTGCCGGCGGACGGAGGCACCTGGTACCCCGGGTCCACGGTGATCCTGGGCATCGGGCAGGGGGCCCTCACCACCACCCCGCTGCAGGACGCCCGGTGGACGGCCGGGGCCGCCACCGGAAGCCTGGTGACCCCGCGTCTCGGGCTGGCCACCGGAACCGGCCCGGGCACCCAGGTCCTGCTGCCGGTCCCGGCGCCGGCGCCGTTACCGTTCGCCGCCTCGCTGGGCCCGGTGCGCGACGGCATGCGGGCGGCGGTCACCGGCGGCACCGCCACCTCACTGAGCGGAGTCGGCGTCCCGGTCGGCGCCAAGACCGGCACCGCGGAGGACCCGGGAGTCCCCGGCGGCGGCGAGGACCACTGGATGACCGCAGCGGCCCCCCTCGACAACCCCGCAGTCGTGGTGACCGCCCTGGTGCAGGGGTCCGGCGCGGGCGAGTCCGGGTCGGCATCGACGGTCAGCACCGCGCTGCAGTACTTCTTCGCCCACCAGGCCGCGATCCTGTCTACTGCCCCGGCCCAGCGGCCGTGAGCCGTCCGGGCCGGGGCGCTCACCCTGATCACTCCGTGACGAAGTCGAGCAGCCCTGATCACTCCGTGACGAAGTCGAGCAGCGCCTTGCTGACCTCCTCGGCGTGGGTCCAGCCGATGTTGTGCGGTCCACCCGCGACCTCGATGAACCGGACGTCCTTGATCAGATCCGGCAGACGGCGGCCGGTGGCGTCGATGGGTAGGATGCGGTCCTGATCGCCCTGCACGACCAGCGTCGGCACGTCGATGTTGGGCAGGTCGCGGCGGAAGTCGGTCAGCCAGGCCGGGACGCAGGCCAGGGTGGCCGTCGCCGAGGCACCGGCCGCGACGTTGAAGCTCACCTGCCAGGCCGGCTCGCTGATCCGGGTGCCACCGAGCTTGTCGACGTTGTAGAAGTTGTCGAGGAACGACTTGAGGTAGGCGGGCCGGTCGGCGACGATCGCCGCCATGATGTCGTCGAACACGCTCTGCTCGACCCCGTCGGGGTTGTCTGCGGTCTTGAGCAGGAACGGCGGGATCGGCGCGATCAGGACCGCCTTGCGCACCCGGTCGGAACCGACGGTGCCCAGATAGCGGGTCACCTCACCGGTGCCCATGGAGAAACCGGCCAGGATCATGTCGCGCAGGTCCAGTTGCTCCACCAGCACCGTCAGGTCGGCGGTGAACGTGTCGTAGTCGTAACCGACGACCGGCTGGCTGGAGGCCCCGAACCCTCTGCGGTCGTAGGTGATGACGCGGTAACCGGCCTTGAGCAGCACGCGTTCCTGCTTCTCCCAGGAATGACCGTTGAGCGGGTAACCGTGAATGAGAACGATCGGCGTACCCGCCCCGTGATCCTCGTAGTAAATGTCGATCGGACCGGAGTTCTCCTGGCCGACGGTGATGTAAGGCATATGACTCTCCTTGGGTAGAGATACGGTACGGCGCTGATCTGTGAGAGCTCTGTGACAGCCCGTTGACCGCGTCCCGCGGTGGGGCGAATCACCAGCGGTACCCCGTACGCGGCAAGACCACATCCCCGCGATGCTCTGTCCCCACGCGTCCCACGGCCGCATCAGGTGCGCTGGCCGGGCGTCCCACCGTCCCACGATGTCCCAGGTGGCCGTTTTCGCTGGTGGCGGAGATGTCCGGGTGTCCAGCATCGATGCTGTGACCGAGCGGGAGTGCTCGCTCACGCCCCGTTCCTTCGAGGGAGATCCAGGAGGCAGTCATGATCAGTATCCGAAAGATGGCGTCCGTATCAGCCGTTGTCGCCGCGGGACTATTCGCGGCGGTGAGCCCGGCCACCGCATCCGTTGTTTCCGAAGGCGCTCCGGCCGGTGTCACGCCGAGTGCTCCTGTCGTACTGCCGGGAAATGCCGGCACTGTCGTCACGCTCCACAACAGTGCGGGTGCCCAGCTGTACAGCGCGACCGGCTGCCATGGCCAGACGTGTCTGTTCGTGAACGGCAAGGGCCTGCGGGTGAACTACGCGACAGTGACCAACAGGGGCAGCCGCTCCGGTCGCGCGAACATTTCCAGCACCTACGACGGCGGCACCTGGACCGGGCCCGTCCTGTACAAGAATCAGTCGTGGCGGCACGACTACAATCGCATCATGCGTAATGGGAACAAGGTGTGTGGTTCCATTGCCGGATTGGACGTGGCCTGCGTGACCATCCACAGCTGATTCACATCACAACCGTCAGCTCTCGCTTCGAGGACGCATCCGCCACGACCGGATGCGTCCTCGCGGCGTGGGCACGGCCGGTGCCGGGGCCGGTCCGGGTCATCGAGGGGGGACCGCAGTGGCTCGCGTGCCACCCGTGGGCGGTCCGCAGTTCCCGTCACGGGCGATGCGAATCCCGTCCACCGCCGGTTCCGTGCTGAGCCGGTAGGTGGCCCGAGGCAGGGTGCACTCGACGTGACCGTCGCTCCAGCGCAACCACACCACGTCGTCGTGGCGGCTGTTCACCATCATGGCGGCCCCGCGGCTGTCGGTCAGCGGCTGGAAATCGTCGCTGTAATCCCGGAAGCTCCCGGTCAGGCCGCGGTCGAAAAAGCACACATACGGATACGTGCACGCGGTGGAATCAACCGGCGGTGCCGGGCCCTGAGCAGCGGTGCGCTGTGACCAGAGCACCGCGCCGAGCACACCACCGGC
This sequence comes from Pseudonocardiaceae bacterium, assembly GCA_036494005.1. Classification (GTDB taxonomy): domain Bacteria; phylum Actinomycetota; class Actinomycetes; order Mycobacteriales; family Pseudonocardiaceae. Next base: position 31,712 of record DASXOV010000143.1, read on the forward strand.
GACCACGACCAACGAGAAAGTCGCGATGGCGATCAGCCGGGCCCCGTGCCGGGTTGCGGTCGTCGGAGGGTCGTCTTCGGTGGGACGGTATCCGGCAGCGCGGTCCCACAGTGTGAGCAGCCGCCGGGTGTCACCGCCGCAGGTGTCACTGATGGCGGCCACGATCTGCTTGGGCGGCATCAACTTGCCGTTGAGATAACGCTCCAGCGAGGACTTGCTGACGTGTGTCTTGGCACCGAGGCGCGCGAAACTCAGCGCCGAGGACTCCTTGAGACGCCGCAATTCGGCGGCCAGCTCGTGCTTGGGGTTCGCCGCACCGTCCACGGCGGCCGGCGTCGCAGGCAACTCCCGAGGATCAGCCATGATCGCGATGCCCTGTACCCGTTCCGTGTCCTGGGCTGCGTGACACGCTCGTCACGCGCTGCAAGAGGACAAGGTACCCAGCGGGGCCGCCTCGCCGGTCAGAATTGCAGCGGTCCCAGAAGTCAGGTGAGCCAGGCAATGTCGTGGGGACCGGGTATCCGTTTCTCCGAGAGAGCCTGGTCCAGCGCGGTGGCGAGGCGATGGATACCAGTGCGGGTCCGCGGCCAGCGTTGTCCGTGCACGAACAGGACGCCGCCGTGGCTGGCCTGCCGTTCCAGGACCGCGAAGTCACGGATATTTTCCGTGACCACGCAGCGCTCATCGACCAAGCAGCGCTCATCGCCGGTCGCGGTCTCGAGGACCGCGGCGTCGTCCAAGCCCACGAGGTCGGCTCTCGCCGCAACAGCCACCACGTCGTGGCCGTACTGGCACAGGATGTCAGCCAGGACCGGCGGATACATCTCGTCCAGCAGCAAGCGAACGGTCACAACGCCGCCTCCGCGGAGAAAACTACGTCGGCGGTCACGACGCGCGGTCACCGCCACGCAGCAGGTCCTGTTCGGCCCGCCACGCCGCCTCAGCGTCCGCGACGACCTCCCGATGGGCGGCGATGCGCTCGTCCACCTCGGCGCGGAAGACTGCGTAGTAGCGCACCGCGACCCGCACCTTGCGCACTGACAGCCCCATTGCCTCAGCGCTGGCCTGCGCCAACGCGTCGTCAGCCAGTTCGGGTTCGGCCGCACGCACAGTGTGCAACGTGTCAATGACCTCCCACACATCCGGGCCCCCGACCAGCCCCGCGCGCCGGCCGGTAGGCCCGGGCCGGAACACGACCCCGGGATGCTCGTCGGCCCGCAACGCCTCATCGACGAACAGATTCGTCACCGACGATGCTGATGCTCCGGGGTTGCTGCGCACATAACGCTCAAGACGACGAAGGACCTCGTCGTCGAACCGAACTGACCGTGGCGAACTCATGACTACAGTGTAGTACTCTGTAGCCACCTGGGCCAATCGGCTCTACCACTGCCGAGCGCTCCTGTCGTGCTTCCGAGAACTATGGCGGCGCGGAGAACCAGCGCTGCCACGCTGCCACGGCGAGGTCGGCTATCTGGGCGAGCAGCGAGGAGGGCGACTCATCAAGTCGTAGCGGGTACTCGACGATGTCGATGTCGGTGTTGCGCACTCGTCGGGTGATCATGCCCTTGGAGCCTTGTGCGTAGACCAGCCAGGCGGCGGGAACGTGCAACGCGTTGCAGTAGGCGAGCATCTGGTAGTAGTCGTCGACGGGGTAACGGCCGCGGCTGGATTCGAGCTTGTACTTGGCATCGACGACGATCCGGGGCTGACCATCCACGCAGTGCACGACGTCAACCCTGATCCGCATGGATCCGGCGTCGTCGAAATAGGCCTCGTGTTGTGTCCGCGTCTCTCCGGGGTAGGCAGCCCATGCCTCGCGTAGCGCAGTTCCGACGAAGTCTTCGAACAGCCTGTCCATGTCCACGACAAATGCTGCGACCCGCAGGCCACCGGAGCCTGTCTCGAAGGATTGGTTATGCAACACCAGCTCGGAGATACGCAGAGCAGAGTGGTAGCGGGTATTGAGCCGGGTCGGATGCCACAGTGGCAGGCGGGCACCGGGTAGCAGCGCTGTCGCCAGTTGGGCCCAACCGGCTGTAACAATGCCACCGCAGCGCACGTCACAGACCTGCGCCGTTCTCCACAAGTATCCCGACCTCAGATTGAGCGTTTGCTCCGTAAGGTGCCCGTCGCTCCCGTCAGCGGTGGTGGGCGAGGACGTTGTGGGCAGCGTGGGCGCGGGCGGCGGGTTCGGTGTGGACGGTGACGGCGGCCAGCCGGTGTACGGCGTGCACGAGTCGGTGTTCCACGTCATGAGCGATGTGGTGGGCTTGCT
>DASXOV010000144.1:0-9539 GCA_036494005.1 Pseudonocardiaceae bacterium
AGGTCGTGGCCGTTCCAGACGAAGCGGGCGGTGGTGACGGCGTCGTCACCGTCACCACCGGTGATCAGCTGGTGCACGGCGATGCCGCTCAGTTCCTGATAGGTGCACCATTCGTGGTCCGAGGTGAGCATGAGGTCCAGGTCGAGGGCGGACAGCAGCTCGAAGACCTGGCCGCGGTTGTTGCTGTCGACGCCGACGAACACCTCGTCGAGCAGGATGACGCGTGGTGCTTCCGGGACGGCCTGGTAGTGCGCGGCGATCGCGGCGAACAGCGGGAGGTGCAGGGCGATCGCCTTCTCTCCGCCGGACAGCGCCCCGTGCAGTTTCCTGGTGAGCAGCTGCCATCCCGCCCCGTTCGCGCGGTCGACCTTGACGACGAACTGGTGCCAGGTCGTGTAGTCGAAGACCTGGGCGAGTTGCTGTTCCCAGCTGGCCGCGGTGTCGTCGGCCTTCGCCTGCTCGATGCGATCCCGGAAGAACCGGTGCAGGGATTCCCGGTCGGCTTCGGTCAGCCGCACCGGGTCCTTGAGCAGCAGGTCTCGGGCCGCCTTGGTACCGGGTGGAAGGTCCTGCGCGACCTGCCAGACCAGCCGGACCGCCACCCTGGATGCGGTGCGGACCCGTTCGAGCCGGGCGTTCATGGCGTCGACGAGGCCACCCGCCTGGCGGATGCGCGCGGCCAGGTGCCGCCGGGTGTCGCCGGTGAGTGTCTGGTCGAACAGCTCCCGTTCCCGGTCGGTGATGTCGCGGCGGCTCTGTTCGGCCTCGTCGCGCAGGATCCTGAGCAGTTCGGCGGCGCCGATCCGGACCCCGTCCACCATCGCGGTGAAGACCTGCACGTCCTCGTCGGTTTCCAGATCGAGGTCGCAGCGGCCGCTGAGCGCGGTGCGGCAGCCGTGCACGGACTCGGAGAGTCGGTGCAGCGCGTCGCCGAGGTTGTTCGGCGCGTGCGCGAGCGCAGACCAGGCAGCGGCGATCATCCGTGCGGCGTCGAGCGCCGCACGGACGCCGTCGGATACCGACAGGATGTGGTCGAACTGGGCGAGATCGTCGAGACCGCTGTCGGCGGCGAAGCCGATCGTGGCCAGGTGCCGGAATCGGCGCGCCGCGCAGTCCCTGGCTTGCGTGGCGTCGTCCCGGGCTCTCGCGTCGGAGGTGCGCTGGGCACTGAGGACGCCCAGCCGCTCGGCGAGGCCGGTCACCGACCGGGTGGCTGTGGCGCGTTCGCCGCGGAGATCGGTCAGCCTCGCCCGCAGCGCGTCGAGTTCGGCCAGGACCTGCCGGTAGTCCATGCCGACGGCGTCTTCGACCGCGTCGAGGGTGGCCGACAGACTCCGGTTCCGGGCATCAGCTGCGGCGGCTTCGTTCTCGCGCTGTTCGGCGAGGGACGCAGAACGGCGGGCTTGGGCGGCCGAGCCATCCGCTGCCCGCCGTGCCGTGATCAGCAGGCCGTGGCCGTCCAGCCAGATCTCGGCTTGGTCGCTGAACGTGCCGACGGCCTGGGCCAGCGTGGTCAACGCCGGGCGATCAGTGGGCACACCGTGCTCGGCGGCGAGCCGGGTCAGCGCGTGGAAGGCCACCGTGACCGCTCGTTCCCGCTGGGACAGCGTGGTGATTCGCTGCCGGACCACGCCGTCGGCCGCGTTGACGTCGGACTCGGTGCGCGTCACCGCGTGCGCGGACTCCACCAGGTCGCGGTGATCGGGGCGGGCCGCCCGCTCGCTCGCCACCGTCGCGCGTCGCGCACCCAGCGCGCTGCGCTGTGCGTCGAGTTCGGCGAGGACGAGCTCGGTCTCCTGGATCTCCGTGCGCAGTTCCCGCATCCGTTGTTCTCGGGCACGTTGCCGGGCGAGGGCACCGATGAACGCCGGGTGGTCCTTGGACCAGCTACCGGTGAGGTTCCCCAGGCGCCAGCAGCCGTCCGCGCCCACCGCGGCGGGATGCCCGGCGGGTAGCCGATCCCCGTAGGCGATCCCGGTCAGCAGCCGCAGGACGGTGTCTGGCGCCACCTCGGAGCCGGACTCGGGAACGAGGACTTCGGCGAGTGATCTGTCCGGTGCCCGGCCCACCGCGTCCGGGTCGGCGAAGATGTCATGCCCGTCGATCGCGCCGGACCGGCCGACCCAGGCGTCCAGCAGTCCCGACGCCTGTAGTGCCGCCTCGATCGGTGCCTGCGCGGCTTCCGGTGTCGTACCGGCGAAGCGGACCAGCCGCCACAGCGGCGCACCGGACATCGTGGTGCGATCCGCGGTGCGGCAGGCGGGGACCGGCGGCGGCAGTTCCTGCTCGGTGCCCAGCCGTTCGAGGTCGGCGACGAGCTCGTCCCGCCTGGTGGTGGCGGCGCCGCGAGCCGCCTCGATGATCGTCTCGCCCTGGGTGAGCTCATGGAGGACCGCCGCGGCTGCGGTGTCGATCACCGCGAGCAGTGCGGGTTCCGAATCGATCACCGCGAGCAGCGCGCCGACGTCGGGAAACGTCAGTTCGCGACAGGACGCCGCCCACGCCTGGAGCTGGGCGGCCAGCCGATCCAGTTCGAGGTCGTAGCGCTGCACCGCGTCGCTGTGCCGGTCCGTCGCCATGGCGAGGTTCGTCCGGGCCTCGTCCAGGTCGGTCTCGGCGTTCTGCCGCCGTTCCACTGTCCGGTCGTGCTCGGCGAGCGCCTCCCCGACGGCATCGAGCTGATCATGACGCCCCCGGATCGCGGCTCGCAGTAACAACCGAGGCGAGGCCGAGCCGGTGTCGAGGCTCGCGGCGATCTCGCCGTGCACACCGGCCAGGCCCGCCCTGGTCGCCGCGCGCAGGGCGTCGGCCTCCTGGGTCCGGACGGACTCCGCGTTCGCTTCGGCGGCCCGTTCGGCGTCCCGCTGCGCGGCGGCGTCGGTGGCCGCGTCGTGGCGGGTGCGGTCCGCGTCGGCGCGCAGTGTGGCCGCCTGTGTGCGGGCTTGCGCCGCCTGCTGGCGTAACCGGTCCAGCTCCCGGCCTTGTTGGTAGGAATCGCTCTCGGTGAGCCCGGTGATCCTCGCTTCGGTGTCGTCCGCGTCGCGGGTCAGCGTGTCGATCTGTTCTTCGGCTGTTTGCCGTTGCTCGGCGAGCAGTTCGTACTCCTCCGCCGACTGGCGGGCCGTCCTGGTCAGGTTGTCCAGCTCGGTGGTCGACGAGATCAGCGTGCCCGCCCCCGCGCGGAGCACTCGCTGCGCGTAGGACCGCTGCCGTCCGGCGAGGGTGCGGGCGGCCAGCACCTCCTCGTCCAGGGTGGCGAGCCGTTCCCGTTGCCGGTCCAGCCGCTCGAAGCCCTCCGCGAGGTCGGCGATCTCCTGCTGGCCCAGCGGGGGCAACGCCCGCGAGAGCAGAGTCGAGAGCAACGACGGGTCCAGCCGTTGCGAGAGCTTCGGCATCCGCAGCTGGAGCAACGCGGTGATCAGCGCGTCGTACCGCTGCTCGGTCATGCCCGGGAACAGGGCGGCCCGGACGGCCGACCGGTAGTCCGTGGCGCTGGGGTGGAGTACCCCGTCGTCACCGAGCTGCTGCTCCAGCACGGTCCTGGTCAGCGGCTGGCCCGCGTCGGTGACCAGCGAGAGGCCATCCGGCATTCCGATGCGCAGGCTGGTGGTGAAGAAGTCGGGGTGCACCGTGGTGGTGTGCGTGCTGGCCTGCAGTCGTGCCCCGCAGCAGAACCAGCGCTGCGGCTCCCCGGCCAGCCGGAACTCCAGCCACACGTAACCGACCCGGGTGGTGCCCGACGCGCCTTCGCCCATCAGGTTCCAGTGCATGGTCCGCTCGCCGGTGCCGAAGGTCGACAGCCGGTTGGCCCGCAGATTGGCGTCGAACAGGAACGGCAGCAGCAGCTCCAGCGCCTTGGACTTCCCGGTGCCGTTCTCACCGCGCAGCAGCAGGCGTCCGTCGTGGAACTCGAAGACCTCGTCGTAGTAACGCCAGACGTTGAGGATCCCCGCCCTGGACGGCACCCACCTCGGTGCGCTGCGCTGCCCCGGCTCGGCGGCGTGTCGAGGCAGTTCGGTCACGGTCATGAAGGAGACTCCTCGATGCCGGGATGGGTTGTGCGGGTCGCGCCCACCGCATATCTCGCGGCGGCGGGCAGTGGGTGCACCAGCCCGCCGTGCAGGCGGACCAGCCCGAACCCGGTGAGTACCGCCAGCGCGTCGGACACCAGCTGCCCCGCGCCGGCCTCGCCGCGGTATCCCTTGGCCCAGCGCGGAAACCTGCCTAGCAGGGCGGTGGCCTCCCGCTGCAGCTGCTCGATGGTCACCGCCGTGGTGCCGATACCGTCCAGCAGGTGCAGGGCGGCGACCTTGGCGTTGCTCGCATCGTCGGGGAATCGGCTGTCGGTGGCCAGCCCGTCCGGGTCGATCAGCATGATGCCCTCGGCCCGTTCCTCCAGCAGGAACCCGCCCTCGCTCGCCGCCCGGCGCAGGAGTTGCCTGCCGGTGGGGGAGGCGAGGTAGGCCCGCTCGTCGGCGGACAGGTCTTCCAGGTAGACCACCGGGTCGTCGGTGAGCCTGCGGAAGATCGAGTGCCGCAGCCACAGGTTGCGCTGGACATCGGACACCGGCACCGCACCGGCGCTCCCGCCGCCGTAGCGCCGTTCCCGGGAGACCACCGACAACAGCTCGTCGAAGCGCAGCGCGACCTCGTCCAGCGGCACCGCGAGCTGCGACAACCCGACCGGAGCGGCGAGCAGCCGCATGAGCAGTGTCGTGTCGATCCGGTAGAGGACCTTGGCCGCCGCCGAATCCACGTAGTTGTCCGTCGAGCCGTCGACCACCTCGATCGCGCCGTAAGACTCCAGCAGCCGCAGCACGTCCACGAATGCCATCCGCTCGGTGCGGCTCGCGGTGTCGAATCCGGCGACCGCACAGTCCGCACCGCTGGCCCGGGTCACCCGGTCCGCCAGCAGCCCGATGGTGGTCACCGGGACCGACAGCAGTTCCGCCACCACCACGCAGAGCAGGACATATCGGCGGCGGTCGAACGGGGCCCGCCCGGACCGGTGCCGACGCGCAGGCCTGTCTGCGGCTGGGATAGGCCCGGCCGGCCGGACCTTGGCCAGCCGGGCGTATCCCAGCCGCGGCTCGACGGCCAGCGACCAGCCGCAGTAGTAGTCGAACCACTTCCTGATCGGCTCCCGGCGCCGCCGCACCAGATCGAACGACTCGGGTGCGCCACGTTCACTGATGAGCGGGGTCGCCAGCAGCAGCCGGATCCCACGGGACACCTCGTCGCGCTCCGCGATCACCAGCTGATTGGTGAGGCTGCTCATCCGGTGGCTCCCCTCGCGCGGGTGACGCGACGCGCGCGAGGCGTCCGGATCTCGATCTCGTAATCCGGACCGCTGAACCGGCCACGCGGGGTGCGCAGGTGCGCGACAGCCAGGTCTGTCGGCGGACGCAGCATGATCTCGATCTTCCCGTCGGTGGTGGTGGCGCGCCGCGTTCCGCCGTGGCGGGGCGCGCCACCCAGCGCCCGGCCGAGCAGCTCCAGCAGACGTTCGAACACGACGTGGTCGAGCCGGCCGATGCTGGACAGCCGGACGGGACCGCCGGTGTCCAGCATGTTCCACGCGGCCTCCAGCTCGGCGCGTTCCGCCAGCGCCCGCTCGGCGCGGGCGGCCCTGACCGCGGCCACGTCCCGGACTCGCCCGGTCCGGCTGAAGCGTTCGGTCCGGCCCGAGGAGCGCAGCAGGGCGGACACCTCGACCGGGGGTGCCTCGCGCCAGCGCGACGACGGGCTCACCAGTTCCGGGTCAGGATGGCCGAGGTGGGCGTGCCGAGCGGGGCTGAGGCCGAACATCGTGGACCACAACCGGTGCAGGTCGTCCTGCGCGGGCAGGACGGAGAACCAGCGCGCCAGCTCGCGGAAGTCGGCGACCGCGCTGCTGGCCCGCCGCCGTGACTCGGCGATCCGGTCGAGCACCTGAAGCAGCGTGATGATGGCGCGCCGGGCGACCAGGTGCAGCTGTTCCACCCGGGGCCGGGTGCCGTCGTCGGGCAGGAACCAGGCCCGCAGGCCATCCCAGCGCGCCCGCCGGTGCTGCAGCCAGGCCGGGCCGGGATCCTCGGTGGACAGCCGGGGCAGCTCGGCACCGAGCAGCGCCCGCTGGTGCAGCAGCCCGACGCCGTGGTCCTCGACCTGGCGGATGCGGACCGTGATGGCGTGGGCGCGCTGGTCGAGGTTGGTCAGGAACTCCTGGAGGTAGGCCACGGTCGCGGCCTTCACCTCATGGAAAGTCGCCTGCTCCGCGCCGTCGGCGCGCAGCAGCCGTTGCAGCTCACCGTTGAACTGCTTGGTGTTGCCCCGCAGGGCGTCGAGGTGGCCTTCCAGCTCCGTCAGTGTGCTGAAGATCCGGCGATCGGGCCCGGTTCCCGCCTCCAGCTGGGTGACCAGGTCGCCCAGGCGATCTGAGATCGCGTCGAGTACCGCGGTCTGCAATGCCCCGGTCGAGGCCAGCACACCCATCGCATGCACGACGCCCGCAAACGCTGCCTCTCCCTGCCTGGTCAGCGAGTACTGCAGGTTGCGTCGTTCGTATTCACTCGCGGTCCGGTAGTTCTCCGTGTGGTTCTGGATGACGTCGACCAGGTTCCAGGCCCGGAGCTGGTCCAGCGCGGCGACCAGGTCGTCGTCCTCGAGCGCGTCGAGCCAGCCCACCGATCTCAGCCTGGCGCGGACGTCATCGATACCCAGCGCCGTTTCCAGCCGCTCGTTCGCCTCCCCGAAGGCATGCAGCACCGACACGTAGAGCCCGGCCCGGTCGCCGCTGGTGAAGCGAAACATCTCCGGCGGGACACGGATCTGTTCTGTGCGCCCTTTCATGCGCCCCTCCCGCCCACGGTGAGTGTTGTCTCCGGGTACGGTAAGGGGTGGCCCTGACGATTCTGTGGACCCCGGTGGGGGTGTCCGAGTCCCGATCAGCCGGGGGTCAGCCGGCGGGCCGCGGTTCCAGTTCATCGAACAGTGTGCTCGCCACCCGTTCTTCGCTGACCGTGATGTTGACATCACGCAGAGTGGTAGCCAGGTCCTGGTCCCACGGAGCTTCGGTCACCCGGCCCACCGGAGGACCGGACGGCAGGTCCTCCAGGGCGCTGCGGTAGTCCGCGGCGCTCATCCGCCACGGCGTGGCGCCGGTCCTGGCCAGCACGTTCGCCGCGATACGGATCCCCTCGCCGTCGAAGTCACCGTGATAGTGCAGTCGGCACCCGGCCGCGGACAGTTTCTGCAGCAGCAGAACGCCGGCGCTGCTGGGCCATCCCGACGTGCACACCATCGGCGGACAGCGCGTTCCGAACCGGGCCAGCGCGAGTGCCAGCACGCTCGGGTTCTCGAACACCCAGACCACGCCGGGCAGGCCCCGTGTCCAGGCCGCCGTCCGGATCTGACCAAGGGCCCGGATCTGACCGAGAGTCAGCGCGGCGGCCTGGCCGGCGTCCGCGCACACTCGCAGGATCTGGCCGGCCGCGTGCTCACCCGGCGGCCGGAGGCCCGCGGCGAGCACCACCGAGGACAGTTCGTCGTCCGCGACGCCGGCCCGCTCCCACAGCGCTCGCCGCTGCTGCGCGTCCGCCGGCGCCGGAACCTCGTAGATGATCGCCAGTGCCCGCGTCACCAGCCCCGCGCATCGGGTGCCCTCGTCGAGCCCGTGCGGGTGGTGCAGCACCTTATCCGCCAGCACCGGCAACGGCAGTCCGGACGCGGGCAACGCCGCCAGCACCCGCAACGTCTTCTGTAGCTCATCGCGGGTCCGGGGCAGTGAACCCCCGATGAGCCCGCCCTGTCGCACAGCGGCCACCCAGCCCGCCAGCACCGGCTGCGCGGCGATCACCGGGTGCTCTTCCAGCCAGGTCCACAACTCGGCGCGCTCGGCGGTAGCGCGGAGGCGATCACCCGCCCGGTCACCCACCGGCCCGATGAGCTCGGCGACGATCTCTCGGCTTCCGGCGCCGACCGCGTCCTGGAGGACCCGATCGAGCCGGGACAGCGCAATCGTCACGTACACGCCGGGTAACCGCGGCGTCCCGAGCAGGTCGGCGAGCGCACTGCGGTGTTCGTCGGTGAGCGGGCCGACGCGCACCCGGCTGACCGGGCGTCCCGACGACAGCCGTTCGTGCACCGCACGCCACAGCGGGGCCAGCGCGGGGGACAACGTGCGACATTCCAAGGTCATGACAGCTTAGAGCGTCCGCGGCCGGTGCATGAACAATCGCCCCGCCGACCCCTACACGAGCCGGCCGGCGGGGCGGTGGGCATGTCAGGCGTTCTTGACCGCGGAGATCTCGAACTCCAGTGTGATCTTGTCGCTGACCAGGACGCCACCGGTTTCGAGTGTGGCGTTCCAGGTGATGCCGTAGTCCTTGCGGTTGATCGTCATGGAGCCTTCGAAACCGACGCGCTGGTTGCCGAACGGGTCGGTCGCCGCGCCCTCGTAGCTGAACGGGATCGTCACCGAGTTCGTCACGCCCTTGATCGTCAGGTCGCCGGTCAGGTCGAAGTCGGTGTCGCCGGTGCGACGGACGGCGGTGGAGACGAAGGTGATCTCCGGGTGCGCCTCGACCGCCAGGAAGTCGTTGTTGTGCAGGTGCTCGTCGCGCTGGGCGTTGCGGGTGTCGATGCTCGCCGTCTTGATCGTCACCTGGGCCGTCGAGTTGGCCGGGTTGCCCCCGTCGAGCACGGCGGTGCCCTCGAACTCGTTGAACGCGCCGCGGACCTTCGTCACCATCGCGTGCCGGGCGACGAACCCGATGCGGCTGTGCGCCGGGTCGATGGAGTAGGTGCCGGTGAGCTGGGCGAAGTCGGTGGTGGCAGTGGGCGCGGTCATGTCGGGCTCCTCTTTCGGGTCCGGTCATCCAGGTCTGGATGACGCATCATCTAGATGCAGTCAACCTACATGATGCGTCATCTATTCCGGTAGGGTGGGCGACGTGACCACTCGATGGCTCGACGACGGCGAGCAGCACGCCTGGCGGGCCTACGTGCGGATGCACGGGCAACTCACCGCCCGGCTCAACCGGCAGTTGCAGGCCGATTCCGGCCTGTCCCTTCCCGATTACGACGTGCTCGTGCATCTCAGTGAGGCCCCGGACGGACGCCTGCGGCCGTTCGAGCTGCGGCGAGGCGTGCAGTGGGAGCAGAGCCGCCTTTCGCATCATCTGACCCGGATGCAGCGTCGTGGCCTGGTCCGCCGCGAGGGCTGCACCGAGGACGGCCGCGGCGCCTTCGTCGTGCTCACCGACGACGGGCGACGCGCCATCGAAGCCGCCGCGCCCGGTCACGTCGAAGCCGTCCGGCGGTTGTTCCTCGACGGACTCACCCCCGAGCAGATCACCCTGCTCGGGCGACTCTCCACCCAGGTACTCGCCCGCCTCGGCCCCCCGATCGAGGACATCACATGACGAGGACGTCACATGCCGAGGCAGCACTGTCACCTCGGGTAGCGGCAGGGCCCAGCGGGGGATGGGGCCACCTGCAGGCTTTCGCCACGGTTGGCCGTCGGTCATTATCTCGCCGATGCGCGGCGCGGTGAGGTC
>DASXOV010000145.1:0-15133 GCA_036494005.1 Pseudonocardiaceae bacterium
TGTTCTCCGGCCTGGCCTACGCGACGGTTTTCGGGTTGGCCGCCTGGTGGCGGTTCGCCAGCAAGGACATCACCAGCTGACGGGACCTGCCGCACCGCCGACGGACTGCCGGGCTTCGACTACGCGGTGGTCGCCGGTGAACCGGGCCCGCTGCGCACCGATACCGGGTTACGCATCCTGCCCGAGCACGGACTTGAGCGACTGGCCACGGCCGATCTGGTGGTGGTCACCTCGTGGGACAACGACGACGAGTCGTCGGCCGAGCTGCAGGACGCGCTCCGTGCCGCGGTGGACCGCGGGGCACGGCTGCTGGCACACTGCACCGGCGCCTTCGCCGTGGCCGCCGGGCCGGTGGTGACCAGCGCGGGGACAGCTGCGGGCATCGACGCATCGTTGTACCTGCTACGCCAGGCGTTCGGTGGTGAGGTGGCCAATTCGGTGGCCCGCCGCATGGTGGTGCCGCCCTACCGGGACGGCGGGCAGGCCCAGTTCATCGAGCAGCCCGTCCTGCCGCCCGGCGCTACCGCGCCCACACCGGCACCACCCCGTATGCATGGCTGGTCTCCCAGCGGGTGCGGCTGGCCGAGCGGCTGCTGGAGAGCGGCGGCCTGCCGATCGACGAGGTGGCCCGGCGGTCCGGCTTCGGCTCGGCTGCCGGACTGCGCGAGCACTTCGTCCGGGAACGGGGCGTGTCCCCGCAGGTCTACCGACGTACCTTCGGCACCAGAGCCGATCCCGTTGATTCACGGCTTCACGGCTGCACGGCGCCGAAAGCGAGAATCGACGCGGTGAACCCGTGCACGTAGTTGCGGCCCGCGACCGGACCGATCTCGCCCGCAGCGAAGAACCCGCCGACGCCGGTGGCACCGAGACCAGCGCGCACCGCCAGCACGTCATGACTGGCATTCGGGAACATGGCCCTCCCACGGCCGTTGCAGGAGAACAACAACGCACCGCCGGCCGGGCCGGACTCCGCGCGGAACCTCGCGAACAGCTCGGTGAGCTCTTCATCCGCGGCGGACGCGTCGCGTACCTGGAAGCGGACCGTGCGGCCCACCTCCACGACATCCCCGATCGCGATGGCGCCCTGCTCCTGGTCGGCGCCCACGACACCACGGATGAGGAAATCGCCCCGTTCATGCTCCATGGCGTACTCGTCCATCGCGACGCCGATGTGCAGTCCGCGCGCCACGGCGTGCCGGTCCGCGATGTCGAGCTCGGCGACGATCTGCTCCAGCTTGGTCAGCGCGGGGGTTCCCGCCAGTTCGAACAGGACGTTGCCCTCGGCCTTGGTGACGATCATCGAGGGACCGAACGGGCGGCATCCCTGGCTGACCACCGGACGCACCGCGACCGAGCCGCCCAGCACGACCCCGACAGCACCGGCGGGCACGCTGCGACCGTCCATGAACAGCTGCGCCGCCCCCGAGCCGGGCGGGCCACTGGCCACACCGCCGATGAGCGGCAGGCCGGCCAGATCATCGTTGGAGCGCTCCACGAAGCCTGCCACCGGGAAGGTGCCCGCATCGGCGAGCAGGATCGCGACGGCGTCGTCCGCACGCCGATCCGGCATCCCGGTGATCGCAACGCCATCGGCGGTGCGCAGAAGATCCAGCTGAAACGGGGTGCACCTCGCCCCGGGCAGGCACCCGGCGAACGCACTGACGGCGCTCTGCGTCTCAACACCACGGGCGGCGCCGATCACGCCACCCGCACTGCAACCCAGCGCGATGCGGGCCCCCGCCACCTCCATCGCGTGCAGACCCGCTGCTTCAACCGCCGACGGATCATCGCTGCACACGAACACGCAGAGCAGGTCGGGTCGCTGCCCGGCAAGCGGTGCGATGGCCTGCTGCACCGCAGACTCCGCTGAACGGACCAGGTCGGGGCCGACAGCCAAGCCGTCACCGAATCGAGTCGTGAGAACATCCGCCGCGGAGGACACGAGCGCCCCACCTCCCATACGCCTTGGTAGCCCCATTGTGGCTGGGCGGTCCCGCTCAGTACATGCTTAGCGAATGCCGGCTGCGTCCATGCCGCGCAGCTCCTTCTTGAGGTCGGCGATCTCATCCCGCAGTCGCGCGGCCAACTCGAATTGGAGGTCGCGGGCCGCGCCCAGCATCTGGTCGGTGAGCTGTTGTACCAGATCAGCGAGCTCCGCACGGGGCATCGCCGAGGTGTCGCGGTCCTGCAGCACTCCCGCGCTGGCGCGACCGGGCTCTCCCGCGGCGCGCTTGCCCCGTGATGCATTGCGCCCAGAACCCCCGACCGCGACGCCCTCGGTGTCCTCGGCTTCGATGTACACCCGATCGAGAATGTCGTTGATCTTCTTACGCAGTGGCTGTGGGTCCAACCCACGCTCGGTGTTGTAAGCGACCTGCTTGGCGCGTCGCCGGTTGGTCTCGTCGATGGCCCTGCGCATCGAGTCGGTCACCCGGTCGGCGTACATGTGCACCTGGCCGGACACGTTGCGGGCGGCCCGGCCGATGGTCTGGATCAGTGAGGTCTCGCTGCGCAGGAAGCCCTCTTTGTCCGCGTCCAGGATCGCGACCAGCGAGACCTCGGGCAGGTCCAGGCCCTCGCGCAGCAGGTTGATCCCGACCAGAACGTCGAACTCGCCCTGCCGCAACTGCCGCAGCAGCTCCACCCGGCGCAAGGTGTCCACCTCGGAGTGCAGATAGCGAACCCGGATGCCGAGCTCGAGCAGATAATCGGTGAGGTCCTCGGACATCTTCTTGGTCAGCGTGGTGACCAGCACCCGTTCGTCCCGATCGGCCCGTTCCCTGATCTCGTGCACCAGATCGTCGATCTGTCCCTTGGTGGGCTTGACGATCACCTCCGGGTCGACCAGCCCGGTCGGCCGGATGACCTGCTCGACGAATTCGCCGCCGGCCTGAGTCATTTCATACGGGCCCGGGGTCGCCGAGAGATACACGGTCTGGCCGACCCGGTCGCTGAACTCCTCCCAGGTCAACGGCCGATTGTCCACCGCGGAGGGCAGCCGGAAGCCGTGGTCGACCAGATTGCGCTTGCGGGACATGTCGCCCTCGAACATGCCGCCGATCTGCGGAACGGTGACATGCGACTCGTCGATGACGAGCAGGAAGTCCTCCGGAAAGTAATCGATCAACGTGGCCGGCGCCGAGCCCGGCCCACGTCCGTCGATATGCCGCGAGTAGTTCTCGATACCCGAGCAGAATCCGACCTGGCGCATCATCTCCACGTCGTACTGGGTGCGCATCCGAAGCCGCTGGGCCTCCAGCAGCTTGCCCTGCCCCTCCAGCTCGGCGAGCCGATCCTCCAGTTCGGCCTCGATGTCACGGATGGCACGCTCCGTCCGCTCCGGGCCCGCCACATAGTGAGTCGCCGGAAAGATTCGCACCTCCTGCACCTCACGAACCACGTCACCGGTGAGCGGATGCAGGTAGAAGAGCGACTCGATCTCGTCGCCGAAGAACTCGATCCGAATGGCCAGCTCCTCGTACGCCGGAATGATCTCCACGGTGTCTCCCCGGACCCGGAACGTGCCGCGGGCGAAAGCCAGGTCGTTGCGGGTGTACTGGACATCGACCAGCGCCCGCAGCAGTGCGTCACGGTCCACCTCTGCGCCGACATCGAGCTGCACCGAACGGTCCAGATAGGACTGCGGAGTGCCGAGGCCGTAGATGCAGGACACCGAGGCGACCACCACGACATCACGGCGGGAGAGCAACGTGGAGGTCGCCGAGTGCCGCAGCCGCTCCACGTCCTCATTGATCGAGGAGTCCTTCTCGATGTAGGTGTCGGTCTGCGCGATGTACGCCTCGGGCTGGTAGTAGTCGTAGTAGGAGACGAAGTACTCGACCGCGTTGTTCGGCAGCATTTCGCGCAACTCGTTGGCCAGCTGCGCGGCCAACGTCTTGTTCGGCGCCATCACCAAGGCTGGCCGCTGTACCCGCTCGATCAGCCAGGCCGTGGTGGCGGACTTACCGGTGCCGGTGGCGCCGAGCAGCACCACATCCTGCTCACCCGCCCGCAGCCGCCGCTCGAGCTCGTCGATCGCCGCCGGCTGATCACCTGCGGGCTGATAGTCGCTGACCACCTCGAAGCGTCCGCCGTCCCGGGGGATCTCCTGCACCGGACGGAACTGCGACTGGGCGGTCACCGGGTACTCGGTTGCGAATGCCACGGGTTCCAGAGTAGGCGGGTACACCGACAGTCCGCGGGCGCCCGCGACCCTCGGCACGAGTCGTCATGATCTGGTCGTCGCGGTACCCGAATGCGTAGGCTGGGTGCACATGGCCGCGACCCGCCCCGTCCCCGTGCCAAACCCAGGCGCCGCGCCCACCACGGCTCGCGTGCACCCCCCGAAGATCGAGGTCTTCGACGTCGAGGCGATGACCAACACCGACCCCAAGGGATTCGTCCGCGCGGTGCGGGAATACCGGATCGAGCCGTTCGGCCTCTACCTCGCCCGCGACGTCATCGATCACCCGTCCATCCGCGCTATCGAATCCTGGTTGCTTCCCGGGGTGGGCCTCCGGGCCACCGACTGGTTCTTCCATCCCGGGCACGAACGCGATCAGGACTTCTATCTCGACGTGGTGCGGATCGACGTCCAAGGCAGCCGCTGGCGGACCGAAGACCATTACCTGGACCTGGTCGTGCGCACCGGTCGTGGCGCGGAAGTGCTCGACATCGATGAGTTGCTGGACGCGGTCGTCACCGGATTGCTCGATTCGGGCGCCGCACAGGCCGCGCTCGCCACGGCGTTCCGGGCGGTCGACGGGCTGGCCGGACACGACTACCGGCTGGATCGCTGGCTGGCGAGTGAGGACGCATGGCCCACCTGGCAGCGTCACCCGGCTGCGCGTGTTGATGAGAGGTGAGCAAGTGCACAGTTGACAGTATGTAAACGTGAGGAAAATTAGCCACCCTATTGCCGGATGAGGCCAGGGGCATCCCACTACGCTGGCGCAACGTGGACGCCGTGCTGACCCCCCAACTGGTTGACGTGGTGGACACTGTCACTCGAATTCGCATGTACTCGTCAGGCGCTGTTCGCCGACTCACCACGTGCCGAGCCGAATCCTGGGGACTGCACCTGGAGTTCAGCACCCCGGAGGATCCCGACATCGAGTCCGAAGCGTGCTGGTTGCTGCCCGCCGACGGGTTGCGGCTTTCCGTCCAACGGCCCCGCTCGCGTCGGGACCGGTGCCTGTACAGCATGCTCACCGCAGTGCGTATCGAGCACGACCTCCGGCACTGGCGGACCACCGACATGCTGCTGGGCCTGCGGGTGATCTCCGGTTCGGTACCCCGTTTCGCCAGCTCGGAGGACTTCGCCGCCGCCGTTGCGGGCGGCGTGCTACGGCGGGCCGACGCCGACCTCGCGCTGCATTCCGTGCACCGCGCGCTGGAACAGCTCTCCGCCCATCGGCACGACCTGGGATCCTGGCTCGCTGGTCGCGGCATCATGCAGCACTGGCCGCCACTGTTCTGATCTGACTGGTCTCTGACCGCGTCAGTTCACCCGCCAGCCGGTCCGCACCGCCCACGACTCGGCCCGGTCCAGCGCGCGGTGCACGAACGGGGTCGTCGCCGCGGCGCAGGCATCGGTACTGTCCCGCTGCCGCGCCACCAGACGGTACGTGAGCTCGGCATACTCGCCTGCCGCCTGCGGGTGAGCCCGCAGCCAGTCCCGCAGCAGCAGCGCGTCCCGCCAGGCCGCGGAATCGGCGGGACGGACATGACAGTTGACCATGCGGGCGGGATCGGCGTTGGTCACCATCTCCTTGTCCCGCCCGGTGCCATCGCGCACAACGTCGGTCCAACGGCCGTGCCGTCGTACCAGGCCCGCATCGATCAGGTCGCCGGTGAGTCGCCGCGCCACGTCGAGGTCGGCCACGACGATCTGAACGTCCAGCACGTCCTTGGCAGCCAGGCCGGGGATCGACGTGGAGCCGATGTGGTCGATGCGGCGCGCCCGGGCGCCCCCGACCGCCGCGATCCGGTCGATCAGACGCTGCGCCTGCCGCGGCCAGCTACCGTCGGGGGTCACGAGTGCCGGGTGCACCGGCCGCGGCGCCGGGCGACGGTGCCGCAGGTTGCCCTCGAAAGGCACCAACCGCTGGTCCCACAACTGATCGACCGCAGCGATCGTGCGGTCACGGCCACCGTTGTTGTCCAGCCAGACATCCGCCGCGTCCCGGCGCTGCTCGTCGGTGGCTTGCGCGGCGATCCGTGCCCGGACGTCGGCCGCAGGCATCGCCCGCTGCTCGACCAGCCGGCGTATCCGCTCTGCACGATCCGCATGGATCACCAGGACCAGTGGAAAGCTCGCCGCCAGCCCGGCTTCGACAAGCAGCGGGATGTCCTGCACCACGATCGCATCGTCCGGAGCAGCCTCGATCAGGTCGGCGGAGCGCGCCGCGACCCGCGGGTGGACGATGGCATCCAGCCGCCGTCGCGCAGCTGCATCAGTGAACACATGAGCGGCCAGCGCGGCCCGGTCCAGGGCACCACTCGCCGTGAGAAGCCGGGCACCGAATGCATCGACCACCGCGCGTAACCCGGGGGAGCCGGGCTCCACGACTTCACGAGCTATCCGGTCGGAGTCGATGACCCACGCGCCATGCTGCGCGAGCCGGGCCGCCACGGTGGACTTGCCCGATCCGATGCCGCCGGTCAATCCCACCCTGAGCACCGCTTGATCCTGTCAGCCGAGTCGATGACGCCGAACGGGCGAACATTCCGGCACTTTCCACTCGGCGTGGCACCGTCGAAACGTGCCACCACACGAGTAGCTTCGCGCCACTACAGTCACACAGGTTGCGAGCTTTCGGAGGTACGATGCTCCGCTCCATCGGACCGGGCCGATCCCAACGGCCGGCCCGACACCGGCTCGGCGCGCCGGGACTGGTGCACTGCCGGGTATATCCCGAGGTCAGCTATGCGCTCGACCAGAAGTACCAGCGGAGTTGGCAGTTCCAGCTGCGCGTCCCGGCCCGACGTAGCTGGGAAACACTGCGTCGCCGGGCGGTCAGCCTGCGACATGCCCTGTCCATGAGCTGACGCGTGGTGAGTGGCGATACGAAACGGTTCCCGACCGGATCGCCACTCACCAGGCGTCAGCCTGCCCTACACACCGCCGGAGAGCTTCTCCCGTAGCGCAGCGAGTTGCTCGTCACTGGCCAGTGAACCGCTGCCGCTAGTACTGCTGCTGCTACTTGTGGGTGCCTCGGTGGTCGCCGAGGAGTAGTTCTGATCCACTGCCGCTTCCGACTCGGCCTCAGCAGCCTTCACAACCTGCTTGCGGTGTTGTTCGAAGCGGACCTGCGCGTCGGCGTAGGAGCGCTCCCACTCCTCACGCTGCTTGTCGTAGCCCTCGAGCCAGTCGTTGGTCTCGGGGTCGAAGCCCTCGGGGTAGATGTAGTTTCCCTCGTTGTCGTACTCGGCTGTCATGCCGTACTGCGTCGGGTCGAACTCCATCTCCGGGGAGAGGCCCTCGTTAGCCTGCTTGAGCGACAGCGAGATCCGGCGCCGGTCCAGGTCGATGTCGATGACCTTGACCATCACATCGTCGCCGACCTGCACGACCTGCTCGGGGATCTCCACGTGGCGCTCGGCCAGCTCGGAGATGTGCACCAGGCCCTCGATGCCCTCCTCGACCCGCACGAACGCACCGAACGGCACCAGTTTGGTCGCCTTGCCCGGGACGATCTGGCCGATCTGGTGGGTCCGGGCGAACTGGCGCCACGGGTCTTCCTGGGTAGCCTTGAGCGACAGCGACACCCGCTCGCGGTCCAGGTCGACATCGAGCACCTCGACGGTGACCTCCTGGCCGACCTCGACGACCTCGCTGGGGTGGTCGATGTGCTTCCAGGACAGCTCCGAGACGTGCACCAGACCGTCGACGCCACCGAGGTCCACGAAGGCACCGAAGTTGACGATCGAGGACACCTGGCCCTTACGGACCTGACCCTTGGCGAGCTGGTTGAGGAACTCGCTGCGCACCTCGGACTGGGTCTGCTCCAGCCAGGCACGGCGCGAGAGCACCACGTTGTTGCGGTTCTTGTCCAGCTCGATGATCTTGGCCTCGAGCTCCCGCCCGACGTAGGGCTGCAGATCGCGGACCCGCCGCATCTCGACCAGCGAGGCCGGAAGGAAGCCGCGCAGGCCGATGTCGAGGATCAGGCCACCCTTGACGACCTCGATGACGGTGCCCTTGACCGGCTCCTCGTTCTCCTTGAGGGCTTCGATGTTCCCCCAGGCGCGCTCGTACTGGGCGCGTTTCTTGGAGAGGATCAGCCGGCCTTCCTTGTCCTCCTTCTGCAGGACAAGTGCCTCGACCTCGTCGCCGACCTTGACGACCTCTGCGGGGTCGACGTCGTGCTTGATGGACAGCTCTCGCGAGGGGATGACGCCCTCGGTCTTGTATCCGATGTCGAGCAGCACCTCGTCGCGGTCGACCTTGACGATGGTGCCCTCGACGATGTCACCATCATTGAAGTACTTGATGGTCTGGTCGATGGCGGCGAGGAAGTCCTCCGCCGTCCCGACGTCGTTGATCGCGACCTGCTGCGTGGTCGGGGCGGTGGTGGTGTCGGTGGTCATGCGGTGGGGTGCTCCGGAGGAATAGGGCGTCGGTGGGCGTGGTCTTGTCGCGGTGCGCTGCGCGTTCCCGCTGCTCGGATCGTCCCCGCCACGACCACCGGCCAAGCCTCTACCAGCGCAAACCGCCTGCAGACCCCTGTGTTTCCGGATGCGACGTGCTGATCGGGCTCACACACCCGGGCAGCGTGAAATCAAAGCGCATGTCGATCGTACTCAGCCCGGTGTCCAGGCGGCAAACCCAATCCCCAGATCCGCGTGCGCCGTCTGGAAGACTGCTCCGGTGACGGGCGCGCCGCAACCGGGACACGATGACGACGCGACACGTCACATGCGAGCTGAAATATTGCTGGGAACCGCGGGCGTCGTGCAGCGTCAGGTCGGCGCCGAGGAATCGGTATCCGCCAATCGGCGCTGGTGGGACGCCGACGCCGACGACTACCTCGCCGCGCACGGCGACTTCCTGGGTTCGGTGGACTTCGTCTGGTGTCCGGAAGGCCTGCGTGAGTCCGACGTGCGGCTACTCGGTGAACTACCCGGCCGCCGGGTACTCGAGATCGGCTGTGGCTCCGCGCCGTGCTCCCGCTGGCTGGCCAGCCAGGGAGCGCACGTCGTGGGTCTGGACCTGTCTGCCGGGATGCTGCGACATGCCGTGCACGCGACACGCCGGACCGGGCTGCGGGTGCCGCTCGTCCAGGCCGACGCGGCCCGGTTGCCCGTTGCCGACCACAGCTTCGACCTGGCCTGTTCAGCGTTCGGCGCGGTGCCGTTCGTCGCGGACTCGGCCGCGGTGATGCGGGAGGTCGCCCGGGTGCTGCGCCCCGGCGGCCGCTGGGTGTTCGCGGTGACCCACCCGATGCGCTGGATCTTCCCCGACGATCCTGGCGATGCCGGGCTCACGGTGGCGCAGTCCTACTTCGACCGCACTCCCTACGTCGAGGTGGACGCCGGGGGCCGGCCCACCTATGTGGAGCACCATCGAACCCTGGGTGACCGGGTGCGGGAGATCGTCGCTGCGGGACTGGTACTGGAGGAACTGGTGGAACCGGAGTGGCCGGCCGGGCTGCAGCGGGAGTGGGGCCAGTGGGGCCCGCTGCGCGGCGCGCTGTTCCCGGGGACCGCGATCTTCTGCTGCCGTCGTGGCACCGGCACCCCGCGCGGCGTCACATCCGTGCGGTCCACACCGTGAGCAGCACCGCAGAACGGCTCGTCGCCGAGCAGTCCCGGCGATTGCAGGCACTGGACCCGTTACTGCCGCCCTGGGCCAGAGTGCCCGACGGTCTGGTGCTGACCGCGGCCGGCGAGAACACGAAGGTCGCCGGGATACTGCTCCGGTTCACTCATCCTCCCGGATCGATGGCCCGGATGTGGTCGGCGGCGCACGTCAGCGAGTTGGTCCCGGTGTTGGGCGCCACGGGGCTGGCCGGGATGGACGCACTGCTCACCGTGTGGCGGTCCCGATTGCCGGACCTGAGTCTGCCGCGGGACGACTCGGCCTGCGTGGTCAGCTGGCCCAGCCGGGATGCTGAGACCGGCCGGGCCCTGCTGGACCACGGGCTCGTCCCGCTGTCGGTGATCGCGGTGCGCTCCGCGTCGGAGTCACCCAGGCGGCCCGTCCCCGACGGGCTGGAGATCCGGCGGGCCGAGCCGCGCGACCTGGAGGACTGCCTGCGGCTCGCGATGGTCGAGCAGTCCTACTCCGCGATGATGGGTGGTGCGGTGCCACGGGCCGGGACCGCAGCTCTGAAACGCAGCTTGCTGAAGGCACGCCTGGCCGGGAACGAACCCATCTGGCTCGCCGACATGTCCGGCGTCACGGTCGGGCTGCTGGAATGTGGATACAACGACGCGTCACCGGGCACCTGGACCGCCACTCGACTGCTGCCGGGGCGCTGGGGTTACGTCAACTGCGCCTCGGTGCAACCCAGCGCCCGGGACCGCGGGGTCGGACGGGCGCTGGCCGACCAGGCACACGCTACGTTCGACGCAGCAGGCACTGTCGGGTCCTATCTCTACTACAACCCGCCCAATCCGCTGAGCTCGGTGTTCTGGCCCCGGCAGGGCTACCGTCCGTTGTGGACGATTTGGGAGGCGCGTCCGGCCTGCGCGCTGCGCTGACCGAGCGCTGGGTTGACCAAGCTCAGTGCGCCGCATCATCCCAGGACCGTCCGCCGCCCACCGAGACCTCGAGCGGGACGTCCAGTGAGAATGCCGCTCCCATCTCCCGGCGCACCAAAGCCTCCACCACCGGGCGCTCACCTTCGGCGATCTCCAGCACCAGTTCGTCGTGCACCTGCAACAGCGTCCGGGAACGCAACTCCTCGGCCCGCAACGCCCGGGCGACCCGCAGCATGGCCACCTTGATGATGTCGGCCGCGCTGCCCTGGATCGGCGCGTTGAGTGCCATCCGTTCGGCCATCTCACGGCGCTGCCGGTTGTCGCTGACCAGATCGGGCAGGTAGCGGCGGCGTCCCATGATCGTGGCCGTGTAGCCGTCCTTGCGGGCCTTCTCCACCACCGAGCGCAGATAGTCCCGCACCCCGCCGAACGTCGCGAAGTACTCGTCCATGAGCCCGCGCGCCTCCTCGGTGGAGATCTGCAGCTGCGCGGACAGCCCGAAGGCGGACAGCCCGTAGGCCAGGCCGTAGTTCATCGCCTTGATCTTGGCGCGCTGCTCACCTGTGACCGCGGCGGCCTGGACCTCGAACACCCGCGCCGCGGTGACCGCGTGGAAGTCGTAGCCGGAGGTGAAGGCCTCGATGAGCGCGGTGTCCTCCGACAGATGAGCCATGATCCGCATCTCGATCTGGCTGTAATCCGCGGTCATCAGCTCGTCCCACCGGGCGTCGGCGGTTACGGGGCCGACCACGAACGCCTGCCGGATCCGCCGCCCGGACTCGGTGCGGATCGGGATGTTCTGCAGGTTCGGTTCCGTGGACGACAACCGTCCGGTCGCGGCGATGGTCTGGTTGTAGGTGGTGTGGATCCGCCCGTCGTCGGCCACCGCCTTGAGCAGGCCGTCCACCGTGGTCTTGAGCCTGGTCGCATCGCGGTGGGCCAGCAGATGAGCCAGGAAAGGGTGCTCGGTGGAGGCGTAGAGGGTCTGCAGTGCGTCGGCGTCGGTGGTGTAGCCGGTCTTGGTGCGCTTGGTCTTCGGCATACCCAACTCGTCGAACAGCACCACCTGCAGCTGTTTGGGCGAACCCAGGTTGATCTCCTTGCCGATCACCCCGTAGCAGTCCTGCTCGGCCTGCTTCACCGCGGCGGCGAATCCGGCCTCCAAGCCGGTCAGCACGTCGCTGTCGATGGCGATGCCGACCGCCTCCAGCTCGGCCAGCACGGCGAGCAGCGGCAGCTCCATCTCGGTGAGCAGCGAGCGGCCCTCGATCCGGTCCAGTTCCGCGTCCAGGGCGTCGGCCAGCTCGGCCACCGCCCTGGCCCGCAGCATCTCGTCGGTGCCCCGGGCGGCGGCGTCCTCCCCCTCGAACAGACTGGGCTGGGCGCCGTCGCCGGACTCGGCGCGCAGCTCCCTGCGCAGGTAGCGCAGCACCAGGTCGGCCAGGTCGAACGAGCGCTGCCCCGGCCGCACCAGGTAGGCGGCCAGCGCGGTGTCGCTGGTCAGGCCGGCCAGGCCGGCACCGCGGGCACGTAATGCGTGCAGCAATGGCTTGGCGTCGTGTGCGGCCTTCGGGATGGCCGGGTCGTCGAGCCACCGGATCAGGGCCTGCTCATCCTGCGGGGTCAGCGCGGCCGGATCCAGGTATCCGCCTTCGCCGTCCGGCGTCGCCAGCGCGAGGCTTTCCAGATCACCCGCACCGCGAACCCAGCTGCCCCGGTAGGCTAGCCCCACCCGGCCGCCGTCCCGGGCATGCGCGGCCAGCCAGCCGGCCAGCGCACCGGGCTCGATCGCCGCGCCGCGTACCTCGAAACCGTCCTCGGCCTCCGGCTCGGGTGCGCTGAGCGTGGCGAACAGCCGGTCCCGTAGTACCCGGAACTCCAGGTCGTCGAACAGCCGGTGCACCGCATCGCGGTCCCACGGTTTCAGTGCGAGGTCGCCGGGCTGATCGGGCAGCTCCACGTCCCGGACCAGCTCGGTGAGCTGGCGGTTGAGCAGCACCGCGGCGAGGTTCGCCCGGAGCGCGTCACCGACCTTGCCCTTCACCTCGTCCACCCGGTCGACCAGCCCGTTCAGCGACCCGAACTCGCGCACCCACTTGGCCGCCGTCTTCTCCCCCACACCAGGGATACCCGGCAGATTGTCCGAGGGGTCGCCGCGCAGCGCCGCGTAGTCCGGGTACTGCCGTGGGGTCAGCCCGTAGCGCTGGGCGACCTCAGCTGGGGTGAACCGGGTCAGGTCCGAGACACCCTTGCGCGGGTAGAGCACGGTCACCTGGTCGCTGACCAGTTGCAGCACGTCCCGATCCCCGGTGCAGACCAGCACCTGGAAGCCGGCCGGTTCCGCCTGGGTGACCAGGGTGGCGATCAGATCATCGGCTTCGTAGTTCTCCTTGGTGAGCACCGGGATCCTGAGGGTGGTCAGCACGTCCTGGATCAGCGACACCTGGCCGCGGAACTCGTCGGGCGTGGTGCTGCGGTTCGCCTTGTAGGGCGCGTAGGCCTCAGCCCGGAACGTCTTGCGCGAGACGTCGAAGGCCGCGGCGACGTGGGTGGGCTGCTCGTCACGGAGCAAGTTTATCAGCATCGAGGTGAAGCCGTACACCGCGTTGGTGGTCTGCCCCGTGGTGGTGCGGAAGTTCTCCACGGGCAGGGCGAAAAACGCCCGGTAGGCCAGCGAATGGCCGTCGAGCAGGAGCAACCGCGGAGTGGAGACCATCACGGCCAGCGAGTCTAAGTGGTCGGCACCGGAAGTTCGTCGGGGGTTGACGTGAGGGTATGTCGTGTGTTCGCGGTGGTTCAGAGGTTGGGGTGTGTCAGGTAGAGATCGCAGGCACAGTCGAGTGCGTCTTGGGGGCTGCCGGCGAAGGTGCCGGTGGGCAGGACCGAGTCCTTGTAGCCGTTGCTGCTGGCCAGGTAGATGGCGAATCCCCAGCGTGCGGCCGATCCGCCGTAGCGCAGTCGCATCAGCGGCAGGATCTCGCCGTCTGCTAGCTCGCCGTCGATGTAGGCGAACGGTCCGCGGTAGCGCACGTGCACGCTGGATAGCTGGGCCCAGTTCGCTCGGGCGTGGGCGCGCAACCGCTGGGCCAGGGAAGTCTTGGTGGACTCGGGGATCGCAGGCACGAGTCGTATCGTGCCGTCTCGGCGTGTCCCGCCGACCGGGGCGCGGGTGATCGACATTCTCCGGAGATCATTCTTTATGATCTTCGTGGAGGGGTGTCCGTGCCAGCTCTGCGCGCCTGCCAGATCACCTTGACCGCGTCGGAACGCCATCGGCTCAAGAAACTGGTGCGCACCCATACCGCCGCCCAACAGGACGTGACACGCGCGAGCATCGTGCTGCTCGCGGCCCGTTCGCGGTCCAACAACCAGATCGCCGCACGACTGGGGATCAGTGTGGACACCGTCCGCACATGGCGTGGCCGTTACGCCGCCGAGGGCCGCGACGGGCTGAGCGACCGGCCCCGGTCCGGCCGCCCACCGACGTTCACGCCCGTGCAGGTCGCCGAGGTCAAGGCGCTGGCTTGCCAGCTACCCGCCCAGCACGAAGTGCCGTTGTCGGTGTGGAGCTGCCCGGAACTGGCCCGCGAGGCCGTCACCGTCGGCATCGCCGAGGCACTGTCGGCGTCCACGGTGCGCCGCTGGCTGGCCGAGGACGCGATCAAACCCTGGCAGCACCAATCCTGGATCTCCATCCGCGATCCGGACTTCCAGGTCAAGGCCACACGGGTACTGGATCTGTACGCCCGCATCTGGGACGCCACCCCCCTGGGCCCGGACGAGTACGTGATCTCCTCGGACGAGAAGACCTCCATCCAGGCCCGCTGCCGCTGTCACCCCACCCTGGCACCCGGCAAGACCCGCCGGATGCGGGTCAACCACGACTACGACCGCGGTGGGGCGCTGGCCTACTTGGCCGCCTACGACATCCACCAGGCCACGGTCTTCGGACACTGTGCGCCCTCAACCGGGATCAAGCCCTTTATGGCCCTGGTCGAGCAGGTCATGACCACCGAGCCGTACGCCTCGGCCACCCGGGTGTTCTGGATCGTCGACAACGGCTCCTCCCATCGCGGTCAGGCCGCTATCGACCGGCTGGCCCAGCGTTTCCCCCACGCCGTGATGGTGCACACCCCCGTGCACGCCTCCTGGCTCAACCAAGTCGAGATCTACTTCTCCGTCATCCAGCGCAAAGTCGTCTCCCCCAACGACTTCACCACCCTGGACCAGGTCGAACAACGGCTCACCGACTTCGAGCAGCGCTACAACGCCACCGCCCGCCCCTTCCAGTGGAAATTCACCCCGGCCGACCTCGATGACCTACTGGCCAGGATCGACCAGCACCAGCCACCCACCACCTCCACTATCACCCCACAGGCCGCGTGATCAACCCCCGACGAACTTCCGGAGCCGACCACTTAGC
>DASXOV010000146.1:0-13763 GCA_036494005.1 Pseudonocardiaceae bacterium
GTGAACGTCACCGCGAGAACCTGCCCGGGGGCGACATGACCGGTGCGGTTGAGCTGAGCGATCCGGCGGGTGATCGTGCGGGTCTTGCCGGTGCCCGCTCCGGCCAGCACACAGACCGGCCCCCGCGGGGCGCACACCACGGCACACTGCTGCTCGTCGAGCCCATCGACGGGATCAGCGATGCCGTCATCTCCTCGGCCGGCCACGCCCGGCATCCTCGCAGAGCCACCTGACGACTCCGGCCGCGCCACGCTGCTCGACGGACGGCACCGCACCGTCTGATCAGCCCGCCGGCCGGTGGTCACCGGTACGGAGGACCGATGACGTCAGTTAAACAGGCCGGATCGCAGCCTGTGACGGTCGAGTCCATGACGAGGAAGGCCGTGTCCGCCGCGGCGATCGGCAATGCCATCGAGTGGTTCGACTTCGGCGTTTACGCATTCCTGGTGGAGATCGTGGCCGCCCGGTTCTTCCCGAATGTTGATCCCAGTGCCCGTACGCTGGCCCTACTCGTCGTGGCCCGGATGGGGCAGGGCTTCTCGACCGGCGGCGAGTACGCCGGCGCGGCCACGTTCATCTCCGAATATGCGCCGGACAAGCGACGCGGCTTCTATGGCAGCTGGCTGGAGTTCGGGACACTGGCCGGTTTCAGTGCCAGTGCCGGTCTCGCCGTGCTGCTCAACCGGACCTTGTCGGGAGCCGCAATGGATGCCTGGGGATGGCGGGTTCCGTTCCTGGTCGCGCTTCCGTTCGGCGTCGTCGGACTTTATCTACGGCTTCGCCTGGACGAGACACCGACATTCCAGGAATGTGTCGCCGAGCACGACCACACCGCGCGTTCCGGATTGCGCGAGGTCCTGGCCCACCACTGGCGGGAGATGTTGTTGTGTTTCGGGCTCGTCGTGCTGCTCAACGTCGCCGACTACACCGTGCTCGTGGACACGTCGAGCTATCTGACCAGCGTGCTGCACAAGCCCTCCAAATCGGTATCACTGCTGATACTCGGCGTGCTACTGGGAATGATGGTGGTGATCGTCCCGATCGGATCGCTGTCGGACCGGATCAGGCGCAAACCGCTGCTGCTGACCTCCGGCTTCGGTTTCCTCCTGCTGAGCGGACCGGCCTACTGGCTGCTCGTGAAGAACACAGCGTCCTCGGTGCCGGCCGGTCTGGCGATCATCGCATTCTGCCAGGTCTGCTACCTGGCAGTGGTCGGATCCACCCTGCCCGCGATCTTCCACACCCGGGTCCGGTACGGGGGCTTCGCGATCTCATACAACGTGTGCACGTCACTGTTCGGCGGCACTGCGCCCTTCATGATCGCCTACTTGATGCGCCACACCCACAACGAGTTCATACCCGCCTTCTACCTGATGGGCGCCGCTGCCGTTTCGATCATCCCGATGCTGCTGATCAAGGAAACCGCCGGCCAGCCACTACGCGGCACCGAAGCCGCCCGCCGGGTGGCAGCGCAGCCGGCATCCGTGCCACGGACCGGTCGCCCGAACCGGCCTGAACCCGCACGCCGAGTTCAGCCGTGCCACAGGGTTGTTCACAAGCTAGGGGCTAGCTAGAGTAGGAGCGTGGCGAATGCTCCCGGGCCCCGGATGACGTTGCCGACTCAACTGGTGTTGCGCGCCATGCTCGCTGAGCCCACCCAGGAGATGTACGGGTTGCAGATCAGCCAGACCGCGGAACTGCCCAGCGGAACCATCCACCCCATCCTGGCCCGCCTCGAGGCATACGGATGGCTGGAGAGTCGCTGGGAAGATGCGGACCCCCGCGAGAAGCACCGTCCGCGGCGGCGCTACTACCGGCTCACCCCGGACGGGACCGAACGCAGCAGAGCCGCGCTGGCCCGGGCGCAGACCCCGAAAGCCCTGCTGGAACGGTTACGACCGGACCTGGCCGGCGGTGTGTAATGACCCGGCCCCGCGACGAAGGTCCAGCCCGCTGCGACGCGCTCCGTCCCGCCGTCGCCGATGTGGCCGGAATCCTGCAGGTGGTCACCCAGGCCCGGGCCAGGGCCGACCACCTCAACGCCGAGAACGCACGGGCACGTGAGGTCGCCGTCCTGGTATTCGATCTCGACATCGCCCTCGGCCACGCGCACGCCCTCACCGACGACGTCGACATCGACGGTGTTCTGGCCCTCACCGTTGCCCTCGACCGCATCCTGGACCTCGACCTCCGATGCGAGCCGCAACGCGAACTCGTCCACGACATCCAGGTCGCTCGCACGCTCTGCGATGACCTGGCGACGACCTTGGCCGGTGCGGCCCAGGTCGTCACGGCACCAGAGCGCACCGAGGTGCGGCCGGGCCTGCTGCCCCTGGGCATGATGCGGGCCGCGGTCCGGGTCCTGCCCGCCCGGCACCGCTCCCGTTACGACCAGGAATTCCGCGCCGAGCGGGCCGAATTGGTCGAGCAGCCGGGCTGTGCCCAGCTGAGCTATGCGCTGCGCCAACTCCTCCGGAGCTGGCACTTGCGCATCGTGCTGGCCGATGCGCTGGCCGCCCCGAAACAAGATCGGGGAGCCGCACCATGAGCACCCGGCCGCGGCAGGGTCATCGAGCTGTCATCGAGGTCGCGTCCCAGCAACGGATTCCGGAGGAAGACGACGTGGGCACAGGCGACGCCGGGCGGGGCGCAGACCACAGCACCGGCGGATGGCAGGCCCTGCTGGGACACATCCTGGACAGTGGGGCCCGTACCCAGCGGGCGCAGCAACTGCTGGACCGGGTGCTCGCCGCGGCCGTCCTCACCGTGGTGTGCGTGACGGTCATCGTGGTGTCCTCGGCGGCCTGGCCGAAGCTCGTGATGCTCGCCCTGGCCGGCACCGGTGCGGCCGCCGGAGCCATCCGACAGCCCAGGCGCCGCTACGAACCGCGCCGCAGCTAGCGCCGGAACGACCGGCTGACACAGTTACTGACCAACCAACTACGCCATGGAGCGGACGAGGGGACGTCATGACAGTCATGACTATCGACGTGACCAGCACCGACGGGGTGCGTTTACGGGTGCACGAGTCCGGCAAGGTGGGCGCGCCCACGGTGGTCTGCGTACACGGCTACCCCGACGACCACGCTGTGTGGCATGGCGTCGCGGCCGAGCTGGCGGTGCGCTACCACGTGGTGAGCTACGACGTGCGTGGCTCGGGCCGGTCCGGGACACCGACCGACCCCAGGGATTACGGGCTGGACCAGCTCGCCGAGGATCTGGCCGTCGTGCTCGACGCGGTCAGCCCTGATCGCCCGGTGCACCTGCTGGCACACGACTGGGGGGCGGTCCAGTCCTGGCACGCCGTGACCGGGGAGCGGCTGCGGGGCCGGGTCGCCTCCTTCACATCGATCTCCGGACCCTGCCTCGACCACGCAGGGCGCTGGCTGCGCGACCGGCTGCGCCGGCCGACACCGCGGGCGCTGCGCGAGCTGCTCACCCAGGCGGCGTCGTCCTGGTACATCGGCTTCTTCCAGTTGCCGTGGCTGCCGGAGCTGGCCTGGCGGAGCGGACTGGTCCAGCGGGTGCTGACCCGCCTGGAAAACACCGACGCACCGTCGATACCGGACGCGGTCAACGGGCTGCAGTTGTACCGCACCAACATGCTGCCCCGGCTCGGAGTGCCCGCCACCCGCACCACGGACATCCCGGTGCAGATCCTCGCGCCGAAGCGGGACCGGTTCGTCTCGGTGGCCATGCAGACCGGGATCAGCCAGTGGGTGCCCGATCTCGCGGTGCGCGTGCTGCCCGGCGGGCATTGGCTGCCGCGCACCCATCCACAGACCGTGGCGCGCTGCGCGGGCGAACTGATCGAGCGCGTCGAGGGCGGCGTGGAGGCACGGGCGCTGCGCCGCGCGCAGGTCACCGAGCAGCGCCGCAGGCGCTTCCACGACCAGCTGGTGGTGATCACCGGCGCAGGCAGCGGTATCGGCAGGGCCTGCGCGCTGGAATTCGCCGACCACGGCGCCGAAGTGGTGATCACCGATATCGACCAGCAGGCCGCCGAGCGCACCGCGCGGCTGGTCGAGGCGCTCGGCTCTGCCGCGCACGCCTACCCACTGGATGTCTCGGACGGCGAGGCGATGGAGCGGTTCGCCACGGCGCTGCGCGACGAGCACGGCCTCCCGGACATCGTGATCAACAACGCCGGCATCGGCATGGTCGGGCCGTTCTTCGACACCACGGTGGCCGAATGGGAGCGGGTGATCGACGTCAACCTGTGGGGCGTCATCCACGGCTGCCGGGCCCTGGGCGGGTTGCTGGTCGAGGGCGGCGCGGGCGGCACCATCGTCAACGTCGCCTCGGCGGCGGCCTACGTGCCGACGAAGGCGCTGCCCGCCTACGGCACGACCAAGGCGGCGGTGCTGGCCCTGAGCCAGAGCCTGCGCGCCGAACTGGCCGGCTCCGGTATCGGGGTGGTGGCGATCTGCCCCGGCTTCGTCCGCACCGATATCTCCAGGACATCCCGATTCGTCGGGCTCGACACCGCACACGAGCAGACCGCGCGGGCGCAGGCGACCGCGCTGTATCGGCGCCGCAACTTCACCCCGGACAAGGCGGCCCGGGAGATTCGCCGCGCGGTGGAACGAAATGTCGCGATCGCACCGATCACCGCAGAGGCCAAGGCCACGCTGCTGGCCGCACGTCTGACCCCCGGATTGCTCCGCGCACTCGCCCGCGTCGATCTCACCACACGCTAGCCTCGCGATCGCCGAGCCGCGCTCGCCACGCCACCCGGCGGCGCATTTCCAGTGTGACGTGGCACTCAAAATCGCCGTACCCGGTGGCTCAAGTAGCAGTAACCTGTTACTTGCAGTAGTCAGCTACTCACGATGTGTATTCCGCCCCACTGCGCAGTCCGCGTGGCAGGCGGCAACTTCTGTCATCGGGGGTGGCTGAGATGAACTCACAGCACATGCAGGACGAGGTATGGGGTACGAAGGGCACGGCCCTGGTCGCCGGTATCTGGTCCGATCCCTACGAAGCGGTCTCGCCGTCGGTTTACGAGACAGCCCGCCTGGTCACGTTGGTGCCCTGGCTCACCGGACATTCGCAACGGGTGCGTTTTCTGCTGGAGCGACAGCATCCGGACGGCACCTGGGGCGCAGCGGGCGGTTACTGTCTCGTGCCGACGCTGAGCGCGACCGAGGCGCTCCTGACCTGTCTGCGGCGCAAGCAGAACGGGGACGCCGAGGCGGCCGGCCATGGGGACCTGGTCCGCGCGACCGACCGCGGGCTGCGGGCCCTGTTCGGCCGGCTCGGGCGCAGCCCGCAGATCCTGCTGCCGGACACCATCGCCGCGGAAATCGTGATACCCGCACTGGTGGCGCGGATCAACGCGCACCTGGACAGCCTCGGGTCGCAGCCGGTGACCGGGCTCGACGTCTGGGGCGGCACTGGTCGTCTGCTGCTGCCGCACGGAGTGGACCCCGACCTGCTCTCGCGGCTCCGGCACGCGGTGGACCAAGGGCAGGTACCTCCGCCCAAGCTGCTGCACTCCCTGGAGGTCCTCGGTCCCGCAGCGCGGGGCGCGCCCTTCGTCGCGCCGGTACTCGGTGCGGTGGGATGCTCGCCTGCCGCGACCGCGGCGTGGCTGACGCACCGCACTGCTCACCCGTCGTTCGACTACCTGCACACCGTCCAGCACCGTGGCGGCGGCCCGGTGCCGGGGATCACGCCCATCACCTTCTTCGAGTGGGCCTGGGTGCTGACCGCGCTGACCACCGCCGGGTGCCCGGTGAGGATCCCGGAGGGGCTGGTGAGCAGCCTGCACAGCGCATTCGACGAGTCCGGGATTCCCGCCGCCCCCGGTCTGCCTCCGGACTCCGACGACACCGCGGCCGCCCTGTGCGTGCTGGCCGAACTGGGCTCCCCGCGCAGCCCGGACTGCCTGTTCGCCTACCAACTGGACACGCACTTCAGTTGCTTTCCCGGCGAGCGCACACCCTCGATCAGCACGAACGCCCATGTCCTTCAGGCGTTCGGTACGTGCCTCGGGCACGAAGCGGACGGCCGCGCCCGCCGAGAGGCAGCCATCACCACGATCTCGCAATGGATCCGGGACCGCCAGGACAACACGGGGAGCTGGACGGACAAGTGGCACGCCTCTGCCTACTACGCGACCGTGTGTTGTGCCACAGCACTGCATCGCTACGACCGGGACGCATCCGCGATCGCCGTGCACAGAGCTGTGTCATGGCTGCTCGAAAGCCAGCATGAGGACGGATCATGGGGGCGATGGGGCGGGACCGACGAGGAAACCGCATACGCGGTCCAGACCCTGGTACACACCCATGCGGACCGCCCGAATATCGCGGCCGAGCAGGCCACCGCCCGTGGGTACGAGTTCCTGCGACGTCGCACGCCGCCCCGCGAGTACCCACCGCTCTGGCACGACAAGGACCTCTATGCGCCGATCAGGGTGATCCAGGCCGAGATAGTGGCCGCTCGGCAACTGGCCCGCAGTCACCCCCCGGTGGCCACCCTGATCCGTCAACGGGGCGCAGGCAAACCCCGATCAGCCCAGACCGGGTGAGCCGAGTGAACCGCAATGGACTTCGTTTCGCGTTCCACGGATTGTCTTTCCTGAAATCTCATGAAGGTAACCCCGCAGGTGTCATCGAACTTCGCGAACGGCCGACGCGCCAGCTCCTGGTATGGCATCCGGACGGGATCAGGTGGATCTTCCGGCCCGACCGGACGATCCACCACGTACCCAGCCGGACCCTGCGCCCGCTGCTCGGGCACACATCGCTGCTGTGGGCCCAAGGTCCGCGGCACACCGCTTATCGACAAGTGCTCGGACCTCCGTTGCGGGGCCGGCAACTACAGGTCTACCACGGCGTCATCTCCGACACTGTCCATGACGCGATCAGTGCGCTGGCTCCGAGAACTGCGATCAGTCTCATCAGTTGGGTCAGGAAGCTGACGTTCACCGTCATCTCCACAATGCTTCTCGGGCATGCGGACGATCAACTGCACAGATCCTTCAGTACGCACATCGACAAGGTGCTGGGTTCGCGTACCCGCACCCTGGCCTATCGTTATCTCGCCATGCACCCGTCGATGACCACCGCACTACAGCCCTTCTTCAAGGGTCGCGGCGAACTGGACGCCATGCTGCTGGACATGGGGAGGGCGTCCACCGATTCCCAGCCACCCGCGCTGGCGACCCTGCTGCTGAAAGGCACCGAACCGCTCACTGCCATCGACGACGACGAACTACGAGACCAGATCAAGTCATTGCTGTTCGCCGGACACGAAACCACCGCGTCGGCGACAGCCTGGACATTGTACCTGTTGTGCCGTGACGAACAGGTCCGCCATGACATCATGTCCGAACTGGCCGCCACGTCCGACGACGGTTCGGATGCGGCGCAGGTTCCGCTGCTCCATGCCGCCGCCCAGGAGGCGATGCGGCTGTTTCCACCCGCCATCATTGCGGGTAAGCGGGCGCTGACCACGGACGGTGAACTGCTCGGCAGGCCACTCCCCAAGGGGAGCGTCGTCACGCCGTGCATGTACTTGGCACATCGCCAGCCAGAACTGTTTCCGCGTCCGCACCGATTCGACCCCAGCCGTTTCCTTGGTCCACAGTTCTCCCACCGATACTATTTCCCCTTCGGTGGGGGGGTTCGACGCTGCCTCGGCAGTGAACTGGCCATGCTGGAGGTTCGGATGATCACTGCGGCGGTGCTCCGTCGATGTGAACTGCACTGCGTCAATCCCGAAGCCGGTGTTCCCGAATTACGTGGTCCCGCCTTGACTCTGGCACACCGGCTGCAGATGGCGGTCACCCCCCGCCGGAGACCGCGAAACCGGCCCGCATGAGCAGGTGGCGCGATGTCATCCGCATCCACCGCCTGGAACACCCGTTCCCGATTCACTATCTCTGCCATGCGACGCTGGGCGCCTGCTACGCCGCCGACGGCGTCCGGCAGCTGCTGGCAGGGCCCGTACTGGTCGTCGTGACCGCGAACCTCCTGTCCATCATCGGAGGGAACCCGCTCAACGCCGCCGTCGATGTCGGCGCCGACCGGCATACCAAGGGCAAGGCCGACATCGCGGATGCGGTACTGCGACTCGGCCGCGCCAGGGCAATGAGCTGGGCCGCGGCGGAAATGATGGCGTCGTTGGTATGCGCCACCGCGGTCGCACTGTGGCTGGGCCGTCCGCTCGTCGCCGTCGGCACCGCATTGAGCATCGGGCTCTGCCTGCTCTACAACCTCGAACCGGCGCGGCTCAAGCGTCGCGGATTCGCCAATCCGGTCGCGATCGGCCTGACCCTGGGACTGCTGCCCAACCTCGTCGCCTACAACGCCGTACGCGCCGATCTCACGGCACCTGCGTGGCTGATCTTCATCGGCATCGCGGTCCTGATCACGGCCCGCAGCCTGTGGTGGACCGTGCCGGATCAGCATGGTGACAACACCATGGGGTTGACGACGCCCGCCGTGCGCCACGGCGCCTATCGAACGGTCGTTGTCGCGTGCGTGATGACC
The DNA here is from genome assembly GCA_036494005.1 of Pseudonocardiaceae bacterium. Lineage (GTDB taxonomy): Bacteria > Actinomycetota > Actinomycetes > Mycobacteriales > Pseudonocardiaceae. Next base: position 8,502 of record DASXOV010000146.1, read on the forward strand.
GCGACCGGACTCGGCCTGGCCGGCTGGGGCCTGTGGAACCGTTACGGGCCGGCGATTGCGACTCTCGGCGTCGCGGTGAGCTTGCCTTTCCTGTTCGGGAAACTCATCCTACTGCGTCAGTTACGCGGCGGCCGGAAACCGGATTCCACAAAGATGCGCCGACGGGATCTGCTGTCCGTCACGATTGCCGACGTATTCCTGGTGTTACTCCCACTGGCAGTGCGGTGATCGTGACAGGTCAGGGTTTACTGGCGAGCCCGCAGAACCCTGGAAATTTCTCCGGATACGTTCCGAGGTCGTCGCCGGACTCTGCCCGCCACAGTGGTACGGGCACAATCCCGGGCTCAACGGAATCGAGCCCCTTGAAGAACTCGGCGATCTGGTCCGGGGTGCGGAAGGTCAGGGCCGGAATCGGCAGGTGGTAGAAGCGGTGGAACAACGCCAGGCCGACGACGAGGGCCTCGTCATCACTGGCATGGGCGACAACAAGGTGGCTGCCGGGGCACACTGCGTCCAGGTAGCCCCGGACGATGTCGGTGGGATTGTCCACGTCGTGGACGTGATGCAGGATGTCGATCATGAGCACGGCGACCGGCGCGGCCCAGTCGATCACCGCCGTTCGCCGGGCGGCATCGAGCGTCTCCGCCGGATGGCGCAGGTCGGCGACCACGATCGTGGCGTTGTCCGCACCGGCCAGCAGATCACGACCTTCCGTCACGATATACGGATCCACGTCGACATAGACCACCCGGCACTCGGGATCGATGTCCTGCGCGACTTCGTGCACATTGCCTGCCGTGGGAAGTCCTGATCCGAGATCGAGGAACTGTCGCACACCCGCACCGACGAGATGGCGCACCACACGGCCCAGCAGCATCCGGTACGTGCGAACCGAATACGGCAGATGCGGGGCGCCCACCAGAATACGTTCGGCGACGTCCTGATCGGCTGCGGTGTGATGTGATCCGTCCAGCCAGCAGTCACGAATCCCCGCCATGGTGTACCGACCCTGTTTGCTCGTATCCGGAACACCCGAGAGGGGTTCCAACACCGCGTCCCGTTCCTCCCTATCAGCCCGCACGGTCCCCGAACCAGACCAACCTTACCCAGGAACACGGACCCGCTGTCATGTCACGTCACCCATACGATGCGGGTACCGGGCGCCTGTTTGTATCCTCACGCAGTGACGGAAAGTGCCGAGGACCGGCCCATACGGTTGGCGGAGCTCGTCGGGGTCCTGTCGCTCGCCAGCGACCTGGCCATGGGTGAGCCGCTCGAGCACGGCCTGCGGACCACCCTGATCGCCACTCGGCTGTCCGCATCGATGGCGCTGCCCCCGGCGCAACGCCTGGGCGTGTTCTACGTCGCTCTGCTGCACTACGCGGGCTGCACCGCGGAGGGACAGATCGATGCCAAGTTCTTCGGCGACGAGCTCGCCGCCCGCCCCCGGATGATGGCGGCGATGATGGGCCCGCGCCTGGGGTTTGTCGGCACCGCCTTTCAGGTGATGCATCCCGAGTTGCCACTGCCGAGGCGGGTCGCCGTGTTGGCCCGCTCGGCGGTCGGCGGGTTGTCCGAGTTCCGGCGGTGGGCCGCCAGCCACTGCGAGATCGCCCAGTTGCTCGGTGATCGGATGGGGCTGAACAGCGAGGTACGGCGCGGCCTGGGACATCTTTATGAGCGCTATGACGGCAGGGGATTGCCGGGAGAGCTGCGCGGCGATGAGATCCCGCTGACCGTGCGGGTCATGCAGGTCGCCCAGGACGCGGAGATCGCCTGGCAAAGCGGCGGTACGGCGCACGCCTGCCGGCTGGTGTCCTCCCGGGCAGGCAGCGGGCTCGATCCGGAGGTCGCCGCGATGTTCCTCGCCGCGGCGGACGACCTGTGCGCCGGGCTGGAAGCGCCCACGGTGTGGCCGGCCATGCTCGACGCCGAGCCCGGCGGGCAACCGGCCGTTGCGGACGACGACGTGGAGCACTGCCTGTCAGCGGTGGCGGACTTCGCCGACCTCAAGAGCTTCTACACCGTCGGGCACTCCCGGGGAGTCGCGGCGCTGGCCTCCGCCGCGGCCGCCGGGTACGGGCTGGCGCCCGCAGACGTGACGGCGGTCCGGCGAGCCGGGTTGGTGCACGACCTGGGCCGGGTGTCGGTGTCGGCCCGGGTGTGGGCCAAACCCGGGCCACTGACCAGGGACGAGTGGGAGCAGGTACGGCTGCACGCCTACCACACCGAACGGGTCCTGGACGTCGTCGCCCCGCTGCGCCAGCTGGGCAGGCTGGCCGGGCTGCACCACGAACGCTGCGACGGCTCCGGCTATCACCGCGGCGAGCGCAGCGCCCAGCTGCCGATGACAGCGCAGATCCTCGCCGCCGCCGACGCGTACCACGCGATGACCGAGGTCCGCCCACACCGCCCTGCGCTGTCCGACGCCGCGGCGGCAGCCGAGCTGCGGCGGGAGGCCGAGGCCGGGCTCCTGCCCCCCGAGGCGGTCATCGCGGTTCTCGACGCGTCCGGGCACAGCGAGGCGAGAATCTGGGAGGAACCGGCACCGGTGCCGCGGCCACAGGGAATCTCGGACCGGGAGACACAGGTACTCAAGCTGCTGGCCCGCGGCTGGACGACCAAGCAGATCGCCCGCGAACTCGAGATCTCGCCCAAGACGTGTGACCACCACATCCAGAATCTCTACCGCAAGATCGGCGTCGCCACCCGGGCGGGAGCCACCCTGTTCGCGGTGGAACACCGCTTGCTCGCGCCCCTGACACCAGCACCGGGACGGCCCCGCTAGGGAGAATTCCCGATCGCCCGCACAACGGGCACATCGCTACCTTGCTCGCCGTGGTTCACCTTGAGTGCCCCGAATCTCGGGAGGAGCCCGGAGGGGAACCCCGGAGCAACCCGTCCTGGTCACTGGCCTTCGTTCAACTGGTCGACTCGTCCACACTGGGCATGGTGATCAGCGCGCCCGACGGGCGGATCGCGCACACCAACCCGGCGTTGAAGGAGATCCTCGGGTATTCCGAGGACGATCTGGCCGGACGTGCGCTGAGCGAGCTCTTCGCACCGGATGACCAGCCCGCCGTCCAGCGAGGCTGCCACCGTCTGCTGGCGGGCGACGAGCCGTGGTTTCGCACGCACCTTCAGCTACGCCGCAAGGACGGCGAGACGGTCCATACCCAGTTGACCGTGTCCGCGCTCCGTGACGCGACGCACCAGCCCCGCTGTCTGGTGATGATGGTCGACGACCACACCGAACTGCGCCTGGTCCTCGACCGGTTGAACCATCAAGCACTGCACGACTTGCGGACCGGCTTGCCGAACCGGCACTACTTCGTCTCGCATCTCGAAGAAGTACTCGGCGGTCTGGAACCGTCCGAGACGGTCACCCTGCTGCACCTGGATCTGGAGGGTTTCTCCGTCATCAACGACGGGCTCGGCCACCACCATGGAGATCAGGTGCTGGACCTGGTGGCCAGGCGGCTGGAATCCGTCGTCGCCGATCAGCATGCGATGGTCGCCCGGATCGGCGGGGACGAGTACGCGATCCTCCTGCGGCCCGCGAACCCGATCCCTGACGTCGGCAGGCTGGCGGAGACCGTCAACACCGAACTCGTCAGGACGGTCTATCGAGACGACGTGGGGGTGGCGGTCACCGCGAGGATCGGTGCGGTACAGCGGCAGGCGGGTACCACGAATCCGGCCGAGCTGATGCGCGCCGCGGGCGCCGCCCTGCGCTGGGCCCGCGACAACGGCACCCGATGGGCGATGTTCGACGCGGACACCGCCGCCGCCGACCGGGCGGAGCTCCGGCTGGCCGCGGGGCTGCCCGGAGCCATGCAGGCCGGCGGGCTCCGGGTGGAGTACCAGCCGGTCGCGGCACTGGACGGCGGCGAACTGGTGGGTGTCGAGGCGGTGCTGAGCTGGCACCACTCAGCGCTGGTCGTACTGTCACCCGACCGGTGCGTGCAGCTCGCCGAGCGGACCGGCGCCGGGCACGCGGTGGGGCGGTACCTGCTGGACACCGCGGCGGAGCAGACGGCGTTGTGGCAGCGAAAGTTGTGGCAGCAGAACCGGCAGGAGAGATTGCCGCCGACCGTCATCGGCCTGTCCCACCCCCAGGCTCAGGACCCCGGCCTGGTGGTACAGACCCGGGCGGTGCTGGACCGCACCGGCCTGGCACCCGATGCGCTGGAACTGAGCGTCCCGGCGGCGGCGCTTCGCCCGGTGGGCAACGCACCGAGGACGGTGGCCAGGGACAACCTGGAGCTCCTCGCGGGCCTGGGTGTGCGCACGGCGGTACACGACTTCGGCGGCGACATCCGCGAGTTGGCGTTGCTGGCCGACGTGGGCGTCGCGGCGGTACGGATCACCCGCTCGGTCGCCCAGCAGGTGGCTGACGGTCCCTCCGCCATCACGGCGCAGGTGCTCGACGCCCTGCTGACCAGCCTGCGCAGCGCCGAGATCAACGTGGTGGCCTGCCTGGTCGACACCGAGCCGGTGGCCAGCTGGTGGCGGGGTGCAGGCGCGAACCACGCGGTCGGCGCGCTGTTCGGCCGGCCCGGTCCAGCGCAGCGCGCCGAGCATCTGCTCGGTCCGCACCCGGACCGGCTCGGCGCCGGGATGCGCTAGGTCACCGGGTAGCCAGGAACATCGCGAAGGGTCGCGATGTTGCTGCTTGGCGTGAGCAAGCTGACGATGTACACGACGGTCTGGTGCGGTTACTGCCGGCGGCTCAAGGCACAGCTGGAGCGAGCCGGCATCGGATTCGTCGAAGTAGACATCGAGTACGACGCCGAGGCCGCCGCGTTCGTGGCCGGTGTCAACGGGGGCAACCAGACCGTGCCCACCGTGCTGTTGCCCGACGGCTCGGCCCTGACCAACCCCACCATCGACCAGATAACCGACGCCATCGCCGCCTAGCGGTCCAACCGGGTCCGCCGATGACGGCGGCGCACACGGCGATAACCTGCCCGCGTGACTGCCGCGCGAGCAGATTCGTCGGATACGGGAGACCGTCCGTCCCTACCCCGCTGACCCGAGGCAGAAGTAGGGGCGCCCAACCCTTCGCTGACGGGCGGCTTCGGCGTCTCGTGGGGGCCAGGAGCTCAATCTTGGCTGTAACACACTTGGCAGTGGAAACGCTTCAATGGGCTCCTCGGAGTCAATCGCGCAGCAGCCTTCTTGCGGTGCGGCGACATCTTCGCCGCCCGATCAGAACTCACGGACGTACTCAACGGATGCAGTGACAACGAGGCACTTCTG
>DASXOV010000147.1:0-4426 GCA_036494005.1 Pseudonocardiaceae bacterium
TCGGGAGCGCATGAGGCAGGCCCGTACAGTGATCCCGCGAACAGCCTGTGATCCCGCAGGCCGCACGCCCCCGTAGCCCAACCGGCAGAGGCAACGGACTCAAAACCCGTCCAGTGTGGGTTCGACTCCCACCGGGGGCACTCGCTGGATGCACACACTCCCTCCTGACCTGGGGATTTCTGACAGTGCGGGCTGTGTGTCTCGGGTTGTTCAGCGACCGCTTGGCCTGTGGCGGCGATGTCGGGTGTGGTGTCGGCCGGTAGGACGGCTGTGATCGTGGCCTGGTTGGTCTGGTAGTGGACCTTGATCGTGAGCTGGGTCAGGTCGAGCAACCGGTGGAGCAGGCCAGCGGGTGCGCGGCGCAGGTTGATCGCCAGATGCGGTAGGGCGTCGAGCAGGTCGGCCTGCCGGGTCGTGGGTTGATCGGGTTCAGGTGTGTGCTGATCGAGTTGGTCGAGCGTGGCGAGTAGGGCTTGGCGTTGGGTCTCCAGGTCGTTGTAGCGCTGCCGCAGCCCTTGGGTGAAGGGGTCTCGGGGGTCGGCATCCTCGGCTTGGCGCAGGAGGTTGTCCTCCTTGCGGATGACGTCGGCGATCTTGCGTTGCAGGCGTTGTCTCTGCGCTTCCCGCTCGTGGCGCTGGGTGTCGACGCTGGTGTCGATGTCGGCGAGAAGCAACTCGCGCCGGTGTGGCCCGAACAGTCGTTCGGAGAAGAAGGCGTCGAGTTGGTCGAGAATCAGGTCCTCGCGCATGTAGACCGTGGGCGGATGCCCTTCGTGCTTGTCGGGGCGTCCTCGGTTGTTGCCCGCCGGGTGACAGCGGTAGTAGACACCCGCCGGGCGGACCATGCCGACCATGCGGCGCCCACAGTCACACAGCACCCGCCGGCGCAACAGGTAGGTCCGCTTCACCCGCGGGTCCCGCTTCACACCCGCGCCGTCTCGTGATCCTTGGCGTTGAGTGCGGGTGGTGATCAGGTCGTCGAACATCCACTTCGGGATCAGCGGCTCGTGTGCGGGCTCGGTGGACCACACCCACATCTCGGGCGGGTTCGCCCGGTTCCCGCGGCTGCGTCGGGCACGGCGGTTGTAGACCTGGTATCCGGTGTACTTGGGGTTGTTCACCACCTCCGCCACGCTGGACTTCGACCACGCCCCGCGTGCCCGAGTCCCATCCGATGGCTCCGGTGGCGGGAACCGGTCGAGGTCCCGGTTGAGACACTCGGCAATCGTGTCGAACCCCCATTGCTCGTGGTAGCGCCACTTCGCGATCAACGTCACCGTCTCCGCCCGCGCCCCGTCCGGCTCCAACCGTGTCTTGATCACGCCCTTCTCAGCCTTGGCCGCGTTGGGGTGCCGCATCGTCTTCGCCCGGTATCCGTACGGCGGCTTGCCGATGTTGTAGCCCTCCCGAACATGAGTGCAGGTGCCGCCCCACGACAGCTCCAGCATATTCAGGACCTCGTACTCGGCCACAGACTGGTTGATCCGCCGCTGCAAGATCTGCTGCGCCCGCCCACCGGTGAGCAGGATCGGCTCGTTCGAGGCGAACACCGGCACCTCGGCCGGGACTGTAAGATCAACGGTGTAACTCCTGAGGCAGAGGATGCACCTGTGACTGTTGAGGCGATGGATGTGTCGGTCGAGCGGGGAGAGGGTCTGGATGAGCAGCTGGTCCGGCAGTTGGTCGGTCGGGCCCGGGCTGAGGGTGTGACGTTGGCCGGTGAGAATGGTTTGTTGGCCCGGTTGACCAAGGTGGTGGTCGAGTCCGCTTTGGAGGGCGAGATGGACGATCATCTTGGTTACGGCAAGCATGATCCGGCCGGTCGCAATGGTGGGAATTCCCGGAATGGGACGCGATCCAAGACGGTGGTGACCGAGACTGGGCCGGTGGAGATTGGGGTTCCCCGGGATCGGGAGTCGTCTTTCGAGCCCAAGATCGTGGCCAAGCGTCAGCGCCGGCTGTCGGGAGTCGATGATCTGGTGATCTCCTTGTCGGCTAAAGGGTTGACCACGGGAGAGATTTCCGCGCACTGGGGAGAGATTTACGGTGCCCAGGTGTCGAAACAGACCATTTCGGCCATTACTGATCGGGTGATGGAGGGGATGGCGGCGTGGGGAGAGCCGGCCGCTGGACGGGGGTGTATCCGGTGATGTTCATCGATTGTGTGAATGTCAAGATCCGGGATGGCAATGTGGCGAACCGGCCGATCTACGTCGCGCTGGGGGTGACCTGCGAGGGGACCCGGGACATCCTGGGCCTGTGGGCCGGGGAGCACGGCGACGGGGAGGGCGCCAAGTATTCATAGTAGGTCCCAGGTTCGGGACCACCTTCTTGCGAGAGTGTGAGCTGGACCAGTTCTTCCAGGGAGGTTGATGTGACGGGCTTCGCCGGTGGTGTGGCTCAGGCGGGGTACATGGCTCGTGTCCGGGATCTGGCGCCGCAGCGGTGCCTGGTGGTCCCGGTGGACGTGGGCAAGCACAGCGCGATGGCGCTGGTGGCTGACCACTATGGACAGATCGTGGGAGATCCGTTCGAGTTTCGCCTGACGGTGTCCGGTGTGGACAGGCTGGTCACCGTGATCGACGGGGTCACCCGGCGCACGGCGGCCGACAGTGTTCGGGTGGGGATCGAGGCGGCCGGCCACTACCACCAGGCGCTGGCGACCACTTTGCGGGGCAAGGGTTTCGACGTGGTCGAGCTGAACCCTTACCAGGTCAAGATCGCACGGGCGCAGCTGGGGCAGGCGAGGATCAAGACCGATCTGCGTGACTGCATGGCGATGGTCGAGTTGCTGGTACGCGGCCAGGGATGGCCGCTGCACCGCGAGGACGGCGCGGTAGCCGAGCAGGCGGCGCTGGTGGCTCACCGACGGCGCAAGTTGGCCGCCGCGCAGGCGCTGGGCAGCCAGATCCACGCCCTGGCCGATGTCGCGTTTCCGGGCCTGACCGCGTGTTTTCGCACCGGTTTGGAGGCTAAGACGCTGCGGATGCTGCTGGCCACGCTGGCCGACCCGGCCCGGGTCGCGACCATGAGCCCGGATGAGGTGGTGCGTCACGCGGCCGGTCACCAGGTGCGCATGGTCCGGCCGAAGGCCGCCCAGGTCATCGCCGCCGCGGCGCAGGCGGTGTGCGTGCCGCAACGCCAGCGTGCCACCGCGGCGCGGCTGCTCGCCGGCGACACGGCCCGGTTCGAGGCTCTGCTGGCCGAGCTGGACGCCTGCGACCGGCGGCTGGCCGAGGTACTCCCCCAGACCCCGGCCCAGGTGCTGACCTCGATCCCAGGCGTCGGCGTGCTCACCGCCTCCTACTACGGCGCCGCGCTGGGTGACGCCAGGCGGTTCGCCAGCGCCGACGCCGCCTACCGCCACTCCGGACTGGCCCCGACCAGCTACGAGTCCGCCGGACGGCGATCGACGAAGGTGCGTATCAGCAAGGTCGGCTCGGTCGAGCTGCGCCAGGCGATCATCGCCCTCGGTACCGGGATCACCCTGCACCACCCCGAGTTCGCCGCCTACAAGCGCCGCCTCATCGACGCCGGGAAGAAGCCGATCGTCGCGACCATCGCCGTCGCCCACCGCGCACACCGACTCGCGTTCGCGATCATCCGCTCCCAGCAGCCTTACGAGCCAACCCGGTGGGCTGCGTCCACCAGCCGCACACACGGGCGAAGCCGGTCCGTCATGGCCACCGCTGAGGCGACCAGAACGACGTAACCGGCCCCGCCCACCGACCATAACCCGGGGTCAGCACCGGCGAAGACTCCTCGCGCAACCCGCGAGGACCCGGTGGCACAGGCCGGAACGACGTCGTCAAGTATCAGCAGCCGAACCGGACTGCGTATCCAGCAAGACGTCCGGCCTGTCCCATCACCGCGAGCGCGCACAACAGCCAGCGGCACGACCGCGCCTACATGAGTAAGCGCCGCCACGGGCCTGGCCACCCCCAACCCGCCCACGCCGGACCCCCACACACACAAGATCAATAACCTGACTCCCCAGCCAGGTCGGCCAAACACACCAACAAGGCACTTGACAACCACTTCAGAACAGCTGGATGCGGGTGCTGTCGGAGATCAAGAACCGGGGCACCCAGGACTGCTGCATCGTGGTCTGCGATGGCCTGAAGGGTCTGCCCGAGGCGATCGGGCAGGTCTGGCCCCAGACCATTGTGCAGACGTGCATTGTGCATCTTTTGCGCAACTCGTTCAAGTACGCTTCGCGCAAGGACTGGGCGGCGATCGCTAAGGACCTCAAGCCCGTCTATACGGCACCTTCGGAGCAGGCCGCGCTGGACGGGTTCGCCGAGTTCAGCGGGAAATGGGAGAAGAAGTATCCCGCGATCATCCGGCTCTGGACCAATGCTTGGGCGGAGTTCGTGCCGTTCCTGCGGTTCGACACCGAAATCCGCACGATTATTTGCACCACCAA
>DASXOV010000148.1:0-9991 GCA_036494005.1 Pseudonocardiaceae bacterium
GGGCGGGGTGCGCAGGGGCAGTGCGCTGCGCACCCGGTCGAACGCGGGCACCGTGACATCCACGAGCGATTCCGCCGCCATCACATGCCCGGCCGCCGCAAGGTTCGCCATCGCTGCCACCCGCAACCGGCAGTCCTGGCAGACCCGTAGATGCCCGGCATGCTGCCGCGAACCGGCCGGGACCGCCTCGTCGAGGACCTGCTGCTCGGTCAGGTGTGTCATCAGGCTCTCCCTTCCCCAGCTCGCGCGTCCTCGGGCTCGTCGCCCCATCGGGTTCCATCCGCCACTCGCTTCTTCACCTGCGCCATGCGGCTCTTGACCGTCCCCACCGGGATCTCCAGGATTCGCGCGATGTCGGCATAGGACAGCCGCTCCACCAGCACGAGGTCGAGGACGTCGCGCAGATGATCAGGCAGCTTGCGCACCGCCGCGAGCACCATGTCGAACTCCATTCCGGCGAGCACCCGGTCTTCCACGTCCGGCCCTCCGGTCGCGATGTCGGCGGCCGCGTCCAGTTCCACCGTCGGCACCACCTGGCGCCGTAGCCGGTTGTGTGCCTGCCGGCGGGCGACCCCGAGCAGCCACGCGCGCGGGGCGCTCTCGGCGCGGAAGCCGGCCGCGGACTGCCACACGGCGAGCCAGGCCTCCTGCAGGATCTCCTCGGCCTGCGCGGAGTCGGACGTCAGCCGCCGGATCATGCGCAGCATCGCACTCGCGTGGCGCTCGTACAGCACGCACAGCGCGTCCTCGTCGCCGCTGGAGACCCGCACCAGCAGGTTGTCGTCGGAAAGACCCGATGCGCTCCGCACACGTATGTACGTAGCACGCCTGCGGGCCGCGGTTCACCCCGACTGTCGACCGGCTGACTTTCCTGCCATCCAGCTCCGATGAGATTGCCCTGGTCCAGCCGTGATTGCTTCGGTGAAAGGACTCCGCCCCGCCAGATGACACCGGCCAGATGAAACCGATCGGGTGAGGACATCGGGTGCGGCGGAGCAGGCAAGGCACCGATCACCGAGGAGGGAAACCATGTCCGCTCCTGTGGACGACATCACCGCGACCGATGAGGTCAACCTGTTCGACCTCGACCTGCAGGTGGGCTTCGAGGCAACGGCGGCCAGCCCGGCCTTCACCAGCTGGTCCTACTGCACCCCGGGGTGCACGAGTGACGGCGGTGGCAGCGGCTGCAGTTTCTGCTGCTGAGGCTACTGGAAAGCGCCGAACACCGAACGGGCGTTGGGCCGCGGAAAATGCGCGGTCCAACGCTCACCCCCCGATGAGTGGATGAGTGGAGCGTGGAGATGGGCACAGAACCGGTGGTCCAGGGCGTGTTCCGGGCCTGGGACTGCTATCTGATGCGCGCCCCGATCGGCGGCACGCGGTCCCCACTGGGCGGCACCGGCTACGCCGACCTGCTCGCCGGGGCCGCGGCCGATGAGCAGCTGCGGGAGGCGATCACGCTGGCGAGCCCGAGCCTCTCCGCGTTGCTGGGTAAGGTCGCCGACGGTGCGGTGGGCACCCTCAAGCACTCCCAGCTGCGCAGGGCGGCGCTCGCCGTGCTGCGCTACGACATCCGGATGCGGACCCGGCCGACGCCGTTCGGGCTGTTCGCCGGCGTCGCGTGCGGTGACTTCACCTCCGGCCCGACCCCCCAGGCGCAACGCGGGGCCCGCGAGCCGCTGACCCGCACGCACGCCGACATGCAGTGGTTGCTCGCCGTCCTGCGGCCGCTTGAGACGAAGGCGACCCTGCTGCCCGCGTTGCGCGTGCAGGCGCACCCGGCGCTCACGGTGCGCGGGGACCGGATGATGCTGGACTGTGCGTCGACGTTCGGTGCCGCGCCCGGAACACGCAGCCGTACCACGGTGTCCGTGCGCCGTACCGAGCCCGTGCGCCTGGCCCTCGAACTCGCCGCGCACCCGATCCCGCTCGGTGCGGTGATCGACGACCTGACCGCGGCCTTCGGCACCCGTGCTCCCGTGCGCGGGCTGCTCGACTCGCTGATCTCGCAGGAGCTGCTGCTCAGCGAGCTGCGCCCGCCGCTGGACGGCGGCGACCCGCTGGAGCATGTGCTCGCGGTGCTGCAGCGGGTGGGGGAACGGGAGCTGCGCGAGAGCTTGCGCGACATCGACCAGCGCCGCCGGGCCTATGACCGCATCCCCGCCGGCCGCGGCCGCGCCGCGTTGGACACCACGGTCACCATGGCGCGGCGGCTGCACGACCACCCGACACCCCTGCACGTCGACACCCGGCTGGGCGCCGTCACGTCGCTGCCGCGCTCGGTGGCCGAGGAGGTCGAGCGGGGCGTCGAGCTGATGTGGCGGATGTCCACCCCCAAACTCGGGCTGCATGCACTACGCGACTACCACGCGAGATTCCTGGAACGCTACGGCGCCGACCGCCTCGTGCCGCTGCTCGACCTGCTCGACGGCAACGTCGGCCTCGGACCGCCACCGGGCTACGGCTGGCCGGCCAGCGACGCCGCCGACACCCGGCCGGAGTCGCCGAGGGACCGTGATCGCGAGCGGATACTGCACTCGCTGCTGGCCCAGGCCGTCCGCGAAGGAAGCCGCGAGGTGGTGCTCGACGAGCACACCGTGCGCAGGCTGTACCGGGGAACCCCGGCTCCCGCCGAGGTGCCCAACTCGTGCGAGGTCACGGTGCACGTCGTCGCGCCGTCGGCGGACGCGCTCGCGGACGGCGAGTTCCTGGTGACGCTGTCCCCGAGTCCCGGCTCGCACCACGCCGGAGCCACCTCGATGCGGTTCATCGGCGCGCTGGGCGAGTACGACGATCGGCTGCGTGCCGCGCAGCGCTCGCTGCCGGCCCAGGTGCGCGGCGCCATCGGGGCCGACATCGCGTTCCTGCCCCGCTCGGGGAAGGCCGCGAACCTCGCCCACACGTTCCCCGGCACCGGCAGCCGGATCGGAATCGGGGTGGTGCAGTCCCCGGTCGCGGACGAGTTGCGCCTGGCCGACCTCGCGATCGGTGCCACCCTGGAGCGGCTGTGCGTGGTGCACGAACCGAGCGGGCGTGAGGTCGCCCCGGTGCTGGCCAACATGATCAGCGCCACCGCTCAGGCGCCCAACGCGGCCCGGCTGCTCTGGGAGGTGGGGCTGGAAGGGCAGCGGCTGTGGGAGCCGTGGCAATGGGGCACGCTCGCCGATGCCCCGTTCGTCCCCCGGGTTCGCTTCGGCCGGTTCGTGCTCGCACCCGCGGTGTGGCGGCTCGACGAGCTTCAGGACGTCGATCAACGTCACGGCGGCGATCACAGTCAAGGCGATCACAGTCAAGGCGCCGGGGACTGGGCGCGGGCCGTCGCGGAATGGCGGGAACGGTATGCCGTACCGCGCCACGTTCTCGTGGTCAGTTACGACCAGCGGCTCTGTCTGGACCTGGACAACTCGTGGCACTCGGAGCTGCTGCGCGAAGAGATCCGCAAGGACCCCGGCCTGGTCGCGCACGAGGTGCCGGGTGAGGAACAGGGCTGGCTGGACAGCGAGATCGCCGGGCACGCCGCCGAGTTCGTCGTCTCGCTGCAGCGCAGGGACCCCACGCCACACCGCAGGCCCACGGTCGCCTACCGGGCGGAGCGCGGACTACACGGTCTCGGCGGTGACTGGCTCTACCTCAAGCTCTACGGCACCGCGCGCAGCCAGGACGACCTGCTGCGCACCCGGCTGTGCACGCTCGTCGACGCCGCCCGCAGGCACGGCGCCGACCGCTGGTTCTTCCTGCGCTACACCGACACCGACGGCCACCACGTACGGCTGCGACTGCGCGGCAGGCCGGACGAGCTGTGGTCGGCGGTCGCGCCCGCGCTGGGCCGGATCCTGCTCGGCTGGCAGGAGTGCGGGCTGCTTCAGGCGCACCGCGTCGATCAGTACGACCCCGAGTACGAGCGATACGGCGGCACCGGCCTGGCCGGGGTGGTCGAGGAGCTGTTCCAGGCCGACAGCGCCGCGGCGATCGAGCTGCTGACCGCCGCCGCCGATCCCGGGTGCCCGTACTCGCTGGACACCCTCGCTTCGCTGTCGGTCGCCGGCCTGGCGCACGCGTTCGGGCCGCCCACCGGCGAGACCGGGGAGCCCGCGCAGGTATGGCTGTCGCGGACCGGGACCCGCCGCGACCTGCCCGCCACGTTCCGCCGCGACGCGGCGCGGTGGGCGCGGCTCGTCGACCCGGCCGGCGGCTGGCCGGGGCTGCGCGGCGAGGTGTTCGGCGACAAGGTGCTCGCCGCGCTGCGCGCCCGCGACGACGTCGTCACCGCGACCCGGCGGCAGCTGGATGCGCTGCGCGCCGACGGCCACTGCGGTACCGGCGAGGACCAGTGCGGTACCGACGAGGGCCGCTTCATCGGCAGCCTCATGCACATGACCTGCAACCGGTTGTTCGGCGGGGACAGCACCCGGGAACGCGACGTGGTGGCGGTGGCCAGAGGAGCCGTGCAGGACGCGGCGAACCGCAGGAAGCACACCCGATGAACGCCCCCACCGCGACGCCCGCGATCCCGCTCACCGACGCGCAGCACCACCGTGTTGACGAGGCGATCGCCGCCGTCGCCGGTCGCCTGGCCGACCCCGGCCGGGTCGCGGAGATCGCGGGCCGGGACAGTAACCGGGACCCGATCTACCACCAGGTCATGTGGGCGCCGCTCACCCTGTCCAACGGCTGGCCCGGGGTGGCCACCTGCTACGGCGAGCTGGCCCGCTCCGACCCGGCCTGGCGCGCGGTCGCCCACTCCCACCTCGAACGGGCCGTCGCCCTGGCCGGCGAGATCCCCGACCGGGGCCTGTACGCCGGGCCCGCGTCGCTGCTCGCGGCGGCACAGACCATCGCGGGTGGCGCGGGACACTACGCCGGGATGCGGGCCAGGCTCGCCGACTGGCTCGCGACCTCCGTGCTCACCCGGCTCGGCCGGGAGCGCGGCTGGTCGTCCTACGACCTGATCAACGGGGCCGCGGGCACCACCCGGCTGCTGCTGGACTCCGCGCACGATCCCGCCGAATCCGGTGAGCGGGTGTCCTCGGCGCTGTCCGCGTCGCTGGCGCACCTCGTGGCGATCAGCGAACCGATCACCGTCGACGGCCACCGCGTCCCGGGCTGGTGGGTTCCGGCGCACGAGCAGATCAGCGACCGCGACCGCGCCGAGTACCCCGAGGGGGATTTCAACCTCGGCCTCGCGCACGGGATTCCTGGTCCGCTCGCGGTGCTCTCCCACGCGCTGCGCCGGGGCCACGAGGTCGACGGCCAGCGTGGCGCGATCCGCCGGATGGCCGAGTGGTTGCTCGGCTGGGAGCTGTTCGACGACGCGGGAGGGTACTGGCCGTGCCGGGTGAGCTTCGCCGAGCAGACGGCGCCCCGGCGGATGCGGCACAGCTCGTTCACCCGCACCGCGTGGTGCTACGGCGCGCCGGGTGTGGCCGCCGCGCTGCACGCGGCCGGATCGGCGCTCGGCGAACCGGAATGGACCGGGCACGCGCTCGACGCACTGCGCGCCGCGCTGGCCCGGCAGGAGGCGGCGTTGGCGCTGGACGGTCCCACGCTCTGTCACGGCTACGCCGGGCTGCTCGCGGTCTACGCGGAGGTCGGCTCGGGCGACCCGGTGCTGCGCGCCGGGGCCGCGCGCCTGGTCGCCACGGTGCTCGGGTTCGCCGACGAGGACGCGCCGTTCGTGTTCCCGCACTGGATGCGCTATCCGCGCGGGAGCGCCCCACCGGGGCGCAGCTGCACAACGGCCGACGTCCCGGGTCTGCTGGAAGGCGCCGCCGGGGTGGCCGCGACCCTGCACACCGTGACCAGGGGAGGCGAACCGGCATGGGACCGCTGCCTGGGACTGCGCTAGACGCTGCGCTGGACATCGAGCACCTGGTGGTGCGCTACCAGTCGGTGCTGGCCGTGGACGGGTTCTCCTACCGGTGTCCGCCGGAGCGGATCACCGCGCTGCTCGGCCCCAACGGCGCGGGTAAGTCGAGCGTGCTGAACGCGATCAGCACCGCCGTCCCGATCCATTCGGGGCGGGTGCGGATCTTCGGCAACGACATCCGCCGGCACGCCGCCGCGGCCAGGGCGCACCTCGGCCTGGTGTTCCAGGAACGCACCCTGGACAAGGACCTGTCGGTGTACCGCAACCTGTGGTTCCACGCCCGGCTGTTCGGGATGGGTTCGGCCGATGCCCGCCACCGGATCGACCACGTGCTCGACGCGTTCAAGCTCGCCGATCGCCGGGACAGCACCGTGCGGGAGCTCTCCGGGGGCCTCGCGCGCAGGGTCGAGCTGGCCAGGGCGCTGCTGCACCGGCCCGCCCTGCTGATCCTCGACGAACCGACGGCCGGCCTCGACCCCGAAGCCCGGGCCATGGTGTGGGCCGACCTTCGCCGGATGCGCTCGGAACTCGGTGTCACGATCCTGTTCGCCACGCACTACATGGACGAAGCCGAGTTCGCCGACGACATCCTGATCATCAGCGGCGGGCGGCTCGTCCGCCAGGGGACCGCCGTGCAGCTCAAACTGGGGCTCGCGGCGTCGAGCATCCTGCTCCGCACCCAGGACGACACGCTCGCGCTGGCCAACCTCGTCTCCGCTGGACTGGACGTCGCCGCCGACCCGGCCGGGCTCGCGATCCGGTGCGCCGAACCGGAGAAATCCGTGCCCGAGGTGGTGCGGCTGGCCGGCATCGGTGTCCGGGAGGTGTCCGTGCGGCACCCGACGCTCGATGACGTCTACCTGTCCGTAACGACCGGCGCGGGGAGGAACTGATGACAGCGACACCGATGACCCAGACACCGATGACCCAGGCACTCGAGCGCGGCGAGCGTCCCGTGGTGAGCGCGACCCGCGCCATCACAGTGATCACCCAGCGAGATCTGATCCGCCAGGTGAAACATCCCGGCATGCTGGCGACCCAGGCCATGCAGATGGTGTTCATCGTCGTCGTGTTCGGGGTCGGCTTCAACGACATGATCCCGCCCAGCGGCGGGTTGCCGTTCAGCGCGTACGTGTTCCCCGGGATCATCGCGATCCAGGTGGTGACGGTCGGGATCAACGCAGGCCTCGGATACGCGTGGGATCGCGAGTTCGGCGTGTTGCGCGAGATGCTCGTCGCCCCGGTGCCGAAGGTGTGCCTTCCCGCGGGCAAGGTCGTCGCGACCGGGGTGATCGGGTGCGTGCAGAGCGCCGTGATGCTGCTGTTGTCACCGATCCTGGGCGTGCCGCTGACCGCAGGCGGGTTCGTCATGGCGACCCTCGCCTACACCCTCACCGGCATCGTGTTCGCGACGGTCGGGCTGCTGCTCGCCACGACGATGAAGCACATCCAGTCACTGCAGGCCGCCGTGTCGCTCGCGATGTTCCCGATGCTGTTCCTGTCCGGGTCGGTGTTCCGCCCCGACGCCATCCCGGGCTGGCTCGCGGCGGCGATCACCGTCAACCCGATGAGTTACGCGGTGGACCTGGTGCGCCACGTGCTGCTCGGCGGCGGGTTCCTGCCGCCGGTGGCCGACCTGGTCGTGCTGCTCGGCGTGGGGTTGGCGGCAGGCGCAGTCATCCGGCTCCGGGTGGGACGATGACCGCACCCGCTGAGTCGGTGCTGCGCTCCGGAGTCGGCTGGCTGCACCACAACCTGGAGTGGTTCGATCCGCAGCGCTGGGAGCGGTTCCTGCCCCGGCGGCGGTTCCCGGCGAGCCCCCTGCTCGAACTGGTCGTGCTGCTGCGCTGCCTGCGCAGGGGCCCGTTCGCGGAGCTCGCGGGAGCCCTCGTCGAGGCCGGGCTGGACCTCGCCGAGCGCGTCACCCGGCGCGCGGAGTTCCGCGAGGGCCTGCACCGGGCGGACCTCACGTTCCCTTATTACGCCTACCTCGTGTGCGTGCTCGCCGAAGCCGGTCGCGACACCAGATCTCTGCGCGACTCCGTGCGGTCCATCGTGGAGACGAACATCGGCGACGTGACCTGCGCGGACCGGCCGGCACCGACCCTCATGGAACTGCGGTACGTGCTCGACGTCGGGAGCATCGCCTGCCCGCTGCCCACGCTCGGCGAGCTGTACCCGAGCAGCATCGTCGCGGCGCGGGACACGCCCCTGTTCTTCGGCGACGACGACGCCTACGCCGTGACTCACGTGCTGTTCTACCTCACCGACTTCGGCGTGCGCCCGCTCCCGGTCGACCCGGCCGAACGCGAGCGGGTACGGGAACTCGTGCTGATCATGCTGGCCGGCTACCTGGCGCGGGGGAACCTCGACCTCGCCGGGGAGTTGATGCTCTGTGCCGAAACACTCGGTGCGCACCAGCACGACCTGCTCGACCACGGGTGGCGGCTCATGGCCGGTGCACGACGCGCCGACGGCGCGGTGCCCAGCCCACTGCACGATCCGGCAATCGTGCCCGCGGTACAGGGCGAGAAGAGAGCTGCCTACCTCTTTGGGACGTGCTTCCACACCACCATGGTGGCCGCGATGGCGGCGTCAGAACGGCGGCGTCGTGCTCTCGCCGAATGAGCTGCGGCGGTGCCTGGCGGGGTGCCGCGACTGGTGCCGGGCGTCGGGCACCTCGTCCGGAGAACGGCTGTGCACGGCGGCGCTCGACGGCACGAACTCCGAGGTCACGACCCGGGTAGCTCCTCCCGGTCGAATACTCGACGACGACTGGACGAACCTGCTGCGCGCCGAGCCAGAGCAGGTGCTCGCCGCTGTGCTGCACGGCACGGCGTTCTCGGCGGAGCGGCTCGCGCTGGCGCTGGACGCCCGGCTGGTCAACTCCGTGCACGGCAACGATCTTCCGACCGGTGCCACTGTGCTCCAAGCCGCCCTGGTCGCCGGGCTCGGGCACCGGCCCACCATCGCGCGCGGAGTCGACCTGCTCCTCCTGGCGACCTGCCTGGACGGCGGGTTCGCCGGCAGCTGGCACGGCGCAACCACCGGCGACCCGCTGACCACCGTGCGGTGCGCCTGGGCACTGGCCGAGGCCTACCGGCCGGGTTTCACCCGCGACACCACTGCGCTGAACACCCGAGTTGAGCTGAACACCTCAGTGATCGACGCAACATGGAACATGGGGAGGAAACAATGAACGCACCTGTCAAGTGGATCGTGCCTGCGCTGCTGGCCCTGGTGGCCATCGGTGGGGTGGCCCCCGAGGCGAGTGCCTCGGTGCAGCCCGCGCCGGTGGTGGCCGCGACCATGGCGGGCCCTCGCGATTGCGTGGCACTGAACAACCTCGACGAGCTCGCTGCGGGGTTCATCGAACGCTGCCGCAAGGGCTCCATCCGCCGCGAGTACCCCGGAACCCACTACTCTCGCTACCTCGGTGAGATCAGGAACGGCAACTCGGCCAACGACAAGAAAGCCTGGAAGCTGCTCAACGACAAACGATTCGAGAAGTAACCCGGCCGGCCTGCACTGTTGGCGCGCCGGGCCATGCACACAAGCAATGAGAAAGGGTACGGAAATGACGCAAGGGCCCGGCACGCCATACATCACAATTCTGCTGTACGAATCACATTCTCCGGACTCGGCGGACTACCGGCCACTCTACCAGGAGGACATCGTCCTGCTGTACGCCGATTCCCAGGACGCGGCGAAGGAGCGGGCGGCCCAGCGTGGCCGGGAGCGGGAGACCAGCTACCGCAACGCCGAGGGCGAGACCATCACCTGGAGGCTGAAACACGTGATAGACGTCAATCCCGCACTCGACGCGGACCTCTCGCGGGACGCGGACCTGTACTCGCGGCACTTCCGCAACTACGACGCCTACCAGCGGTTCGAACCACTCCTGTCCGGCGAGCAGCTCTGACCCGATTCCGCGAGTAGTGGATAGGTCGATCTTGGCTTAGGTTGGTTGATCTTTTCGGGGTGGTTGCGGGTGATACGTACCTGCCGGGACATGGGGATCTCTCCGGTGATTGTGTATTCCACCGCCGACGAGGACAGCGCCGCCGTACGGGCAGCTGACCATCGGGTCAGGATCGGGCCGGCCGATCCCAAATGGAGTTATAG
>DASXOV010000149.1:0-6197 GCA_036494005.1 Pseudonocardiaceae bacterium
CAGGAGCGGTGCGCTAAGCCAGACCGGTGCGCCCATCGACCGCATGCTCGTCACCGGGTTGATTCTGATCATCTCGGGCTTGGCGCTGCGTATCGCCGGCCGCCGGCCGCGAACAAGATTTCGGTGACGCTCATGGCGCTCGCGGATGCCGAGGATTCCACTTTCGGTGTCTCGTGGGTTCATCACAGGGTTTGGATCGGCTCCATTACCGCACTTTCGAAGGAGACGCTGCCCGATGGAAGCCGCTGCACCTCTTCCACCAGTGAAAGAATACCTAGAAGGCGAACACCCGGAAGGTGATCACGGAACTGACGAATCTCCGGACCTGGCCTCACTGGAGGGCCGGTCCATCTCGGCGTGGTTCGGGGATCGCAAGGTGCTGGATCGAGTTTCTTTGTTCATGCCTGCCGGCTCGGTCACTGCGCTGATCGGACCGTCCGGCTGCGGAAAATCCACGTTCCTGCGAGTGCTCAACCGAATGCATGAGCTGATACCAGGCGCGAGCCTGGCCGGTGAGGTGCTGCTCTCTGGTGAGGACATTTATGATCGGCGCCGCAGGCTCACCGACGCCCGTAGGCAGATCGGGATGGTGTTTCAAAAACCGAACCCATTTCCGGCCATGTCGGTCTACGACAATGTGACGGCCGGTCCGAAACTGACCGGGACCCGGGTACGGAAATCCGAAAGAGACGATCTCGTCGAGGAGTGTCTGACAAAAGCCGGATTGTGGAAGGAAGTGCGGGACCGGTTGCGTCAACCGGGAGGCGCGTTGTCCGGTGGGCAGCAGCAGCGGTTGTGCATCGCACGATCCCTGGCTGTGCGGCCCTGGGTGCTGCTGATGGACGAGCCGTGCTCCGCGCTCGACCCCACCTCGACGCGGCGCATCGAACAGACCATCGCCGAACTCGCCCATGAGGTCACGATCGTGATCGTCACGCACAACATGCAACAAGCGGCCCGCGTGTCGCAGCAATGTGCTTTCTTCCTTGCCGAGCAAGGAACGCCCGGAGCCATCATCGAGAGCGGCCCGACCGGCGTGATCTTCAACGATCCGTCGGATGATCGAACCCTTGACTATGTGAACGGCCGATTCGGGTGATACCGGGCCACCGTTTCTTTCCGGCACGGAAGAAGGAGAGGAAATGCTGACACCGCGTTCCCGGTGGCGCCTTGTTGCCAACTCCGCGATGGTCGTTATCGCCATGACGATGCTGGTCTCCGGCACACTGGTACAGAACAACCCAGCGCTCATCGCACCCGCGGAAGATGCACGCTCGACGGTCGGTGACCTCATACCGGCACCATCCCTGCTCCCGGACGATCCGTTCGGCGCCACCGGCCAGTTCTTCGACGCCGACAAACTCAAGGCGGTCGCGCCCCCGCCGGGCGTCCTCGCCCCGATAGGCCAAGCGGGAGCTCCGGCAGATCGGGCCACCACCATGAGAGGCCGGTTGGGTGTTCCCGGCATCGTCCTGGACGCCTACCGGGTAGCGGCAACCAGGCTCGCCATCACCAATCCGCGCTGCCACCTGACCTGGTCGCTGCTGGCCGGGATCGGCCGCATCGAATCCGGTCACGCTCGCGGTGGTCTGACTGACCCATCCGGCACCACACTGACACCTATCCTCGGACCCCGGCTGTCCGGCGGCTCCGGCACGGCCCTCATTCTCGACACCGACCGCGGCCTACTTGACGGGGATACCACCTACGACCGCGCCGTTGGCCCGATGCAATTCATCCCGTCAAGCTGGTCAGCTTATGGCGTTGACGGCAACGGGGACGGCCGGGCCAATCCGCACAATGTCTACGACGCCGCGACTGCGGCCGGGCGCTACCTCTGCTCAGGCAACGTGGACCTGACCAATCCGCAGCAGCGCTACGCAGCGGTCTTCCGGTACAACCACTCCGACGCCTACGTCACCACCGTGCTGGCCTGGGCCGATGCTTATGAACGCGGCGGCTCGGCGATCGGGCCGCTGCCTGTCACCTCACCAGTTCAGGCGCTGGTCCCGCTGCTGCCCCCCGCCCAGCAACCGAGCGCCGGACCCCTCGCGCTCAACGTGTTGCCGCTTCCAGCACCATCGCCACCGAGCACACCCGCGCCACCATCCCGCCCCGCCACGAATTCAACCCCGCCGCCCACCACCTCGACCCCGCCGCCGACGCCGGCCGCGCCGCCGCCCACCACCTCGACTCAGCCTCCACCAACGAGTACGGAACCGATCCCGTCGCAGCCCAGCACGACGGCATCGCCACCCCCGCCGAGCACCACACCGCCCCCATTGCCGAGCACACCGCCCCCGCCAAGCACCACGGTCGAAGCTCCACCGCCGACCCTGACAATCGGGAGTTCCTCGCCGCCCATGTTGTGACATCCGGATGCCGACCGCTGCGTGTGCCGGCGCCGCATCCGAACCCGGCCATGATCGCGACTCGCCAGTTCGACCAGTTGGTTCTGAATGGAGAATGACCGAAAAGTCCCGGATCAGAAGGCGATCTCTCGGAGTGCCTTGTCATACTCACCGGCCTGGGCCACGGCGAGCGTTTTCGCGACCCGCACCAGCACTGGTCCCTCCACGTAGTCGTACTCGGCGACTTCGGTGAGCCTTCTGGCGAGGGCCTGGATGTAGTTCTTGCGCTGGTGAGCGGCTCGGCTGTCCGCGAACACTTCAACGGAGCCGCCCAGGGCGACAGAGCCTTCTTTGACGTTGGCGGGTTTTTCTGCGGTGATGCGCTTGTCGGTAAAGGATGCTTTGGAGAGGTAGCCCCCCGGGCGACCCATGATGTGATTGGGGTCCGTGTCGGCGGCGTAGACCACACCGGGGCTGGCGTCAGGGACGCGCTGGGCGAGTCGGGTGACGACTTGAGCCGCGGTGGGCGGTTGGGTCGGGGAAGCTGTGGCACCACATGCGGTATCAGCGGATGGCGTATTGGGAATATGGGAAACCATGATCGCTCCGTTCATTGCACCCTCTCGTCTTTAATTATCGCGAACCGACTCGTAGTGTTACCGTTTTCTGAACCGCTGGTATGTTGACCATGAAAGCGCTGACCGGGGAGAGTCGCTGGCCGTGGAAGTCGTTCGGCGGGGCGAGTACGAGTGGATCCGGATCCACAGACCTTTGACCTGAACCCTGGCAGCCGCTGTCCCACCCGAATCTGGGGTCTGTTGTATTGAGCGATCACTTGTGATCGCTCAATACAACAGACCCGCTGGAATCAGGTCGCCGTCGACCTGGAGTCCGTCAGCGATCAGCGCGGCGCCATCCTGATTGATCAGGATACCGCTCGACAGGTCCAGCTGGCCGTAGATGTGAGCTCCTGCTAGCCGCACCGTCCCAAGCCTGCTGTGGGCGGTGGCGTGAAACGAGCTAAGGATCAGGTCACCGCCGATCTGGAGCCCGTCAGCGATCAGCGCGGGCCAGTCCTGGCCGGTCAGCTGTGCGTTCGACAGGTCCAACCGGCCACCGATACGGGCCCCGGGCACTCGCACACCCCCCAGTCTGCGGCCACCGGTCGTGCGAAAGCCCTCCCGGAGTATCAGGGAACCGTCGACCCGTAGCCCGTCACAGACGAGAGCTGGCACGCGAGATCCGGACAGGCTCAGCCAGGGCACACTGGCATCGCGCAACCGCATCTGCTCATCCACCCAGCAGTCGCGCAGTTCCATCCCGACCGCGGCCTGAACCTCACTGAGTTCCAGGATGCCGGTGATGCGCGCTCCGCGAAGGCAGATACCTCGCGGGTCCGGTGGTGCGTACCGCTGCGATACCAGCAGGTCCCGTAGCACCTGCGCTCTGATGATGTGTGCGGGATTACCAGTGCTCGCGAGCTGCGCTGGGGACAGCTGAGCGCACCTCAGCACGCCCCCTGCCGCGACTGCCTCCACCAGTTCCCGTTCCCGGGAACTCAGATTACCTAAACGCTCACCCATACCTATGGATCGGTTATCGTCTCCCGAATGTGACACAGCTGGCGAGACGAGTTGTTTCAATGCCGCCCTCTGCAGCTCGGCGAGGACGTTGCCGGATGCAGGGGAGCAAGGCGAGTTACCGCAACAGCGACGGCGGCTGCCGTGTGAAGGTTGCTGACCGGCATCGCCGGTGTCTGGTCGTGCGCGACAGGAGGATCCGGCGGACCGGTGCTGATGTTCACCTGTTCACCGCCCGGGCGCGGACCGCGCGTTCACCACGAGCATTCGCGACGGTGGGTGAGCGCGCTCTGCACCTTCCGCAGAAGCGACTCTGACCTGGACTGGCAGGCGCAGATGCGTCCATTTGGGCGATATTCGGGTGCGGATCTTGCGCTCGGATCTGTCACCCGTTTCAGTGATGGCGCTCACGTTCGGTGTGTGTCGACGAGCTAGGTGTGTTGGCGATGCCGCCGTGGCGCTGGGCTCGGCTGTGCTCCCTTGGGGTCGGGGTCCCAGGGTTCCTGAACTCGAATCACGTCGTTAGAGGGAGCTGTTCATCGTGCGCAATAAACGTGAGTTAAGACGTGTCTTCGCGCGGTCCGGATTGGTCCTGGGGGTTCCGCTGAGCGCGGGGCTGGTCGCCTCCGTGGTGGCACTGTCCTCGTCAAGCACGGAGTTGGCCGCGGCCAGTGATCCTTGCGGCACGTCGGGCGTCCTCAACGGGACGACGTGCACCTATGACACGGTCGGGTCGGACGCATTCACGATCCCCGCGGGGGTGTCGTCGGTCGAGGTCACGGTGACCGGCGCTCAGGGTGGGCACTACTTCATCGCCGGTGACGCCGCGCACGGCGGATCCCCGGTCGGGGACATCACCGGCCGTCCGGGCGGGGGCGGTGGTCAGGCGTCCGGGACGCTGACGGGACTGACAGACGGTCAGGTCCTGCAGGTCGATGTGGCGGGCAGGGGCGCTGACGGCACTGCGGCCTCGCGTTCGGGCGGGATGAACAACGGCCCGTCCGGCGGGTCGGGGGCACTCGGCGGGTTCGGCGGCTCCAACGGCGGCGTGCCGGGCGGGCCGGGTGACGGCTCCGGTGCGAACGGCGGGACGGCGTTCAACGGCGGTAACGGCTCCGGCGGCGGCGGCTCCACGGATGTGCGCCGTGCCGCGGGCGGCTGCGCGGCACTGACGTGTGCTGTGTCGGACCGTGTTCTGGTCGGTGCCGGTGGCGGCGGCGGTGGGGGCACCGGCGGGCAGGGCAACGCGCTCGGCGGGGCCGGTGGTGACGGCGGCGGCACCGGCGGCGTCGACGGTGGGGCGATCGTGGACGGCGGCAACCCCGGAGTCCCGGGCAAGGGCGGCACCCAGACCGGCGGCGGTGACGGCGGGCTGAACCCGTGCCGGCACGGCGGCGGGAACCCGGGGGACCCGCGCTGCGGTGGAGACGGCGCCAACGGCGCCTCCGGGACAGGTGGATCCGGCGGCGGCGGGAACCTGCCCTGCAATGGGGTGCAGACCCCGCCCTGCGAGAACCCCGACGCCACGACCTCCGGCGGCGGCGCCGGTGGCGGCGCGGGCGGCGGCTACTTCGGTGGCGGCGGCGGATCCGGCGGCGGTGGCACCTTCGGTGGTGGTGGCGGCGGTGGTGGTGGCGCCGGTGGCGGGAGCTCGCTCGCCGCGCCCAGCGTCGTGAACCCCGCTCTGGTTACCGCGGTCAACGCCGGGACCATCAACAACGGCAACGGCCGGGTCACCATCAGCTGGAGTACCTCCACCCCGATGCCGACCAAGCCGCCGAAGCCGACCAAGCCGCCGAAGCCACCGAAGCCCACGACGCCGGCCGCGGCCACTGCCTACGTCATCAACAACTCCGGTAACACGGTGACCCCGATCGACGTGCGCACCAACAAGGCCGGTACCCCGATTCCGGTCGGCGCCGCCCCCAGAGGGCTCGCGGTCACGCCCAACGGCAAGACGGTTTATGTGGCCAACCGCGTCGACAACACGGTGACGCCGATCGATGTGGCGACCAACACTCCCGGCGCCCGCATCCCGGTCGGGAACGACGCGCATAGCGTCGCGATCACCCCTGATGGCCGGACAGCCTACGTCACCAACTCCGCGAACAACAACGTGACGCCCATCGACGTGGCGACCAACACCCCCGGCACCCCCATTCCCGCCGGGAACAACCCGCAGGGGATCGCGATCACCCCTGATGGCCGGACCGCCTACGTCACCGACAACGGCAACGCCGGCAGCGCCACCGTGACGCCGATCGAC
>DASXOV010000150.1:0-15183 GCA_036494005.1 Pseudonocardiaceae bacterium
ACGGCCAAGGGTGGTGCCATGGGCACGAGAGGCAACGGTGAGCGCCCCGATCACGCCGGGGTGGTGCAGGACCCGTCCCGGATCCGCAACGTGGCCCTGGTCGGGCCGTCCGGGGCGGGGAAGACGACGCTGGCGGAGGCGCTACTCGCGGCAACCGGCGTGATCAGCCGCACCGGCACGGTCATCGACGGCACGACGGTGTGCGACCACGATCCGGCGGCGGTACGCCAGCAGCGGTCGGTGACGCTGGCGATCGCCCCGCTGCACCACGATGACACCAAGATCAATCTGGTCGACACCCCCGGCTACGCCGATTTCGTGGGTGAACTACGTGCTGGGCTGCGGGCGGTGGACGCGGCCATGTTCGTGGTGTGTTCAGCGGAGAGTGTCGATCCGGTGACGGTCGCGCTGTGGCAGGAGTGCGCGAAGGTCGGCATGCCCAGAGCGGTCGTGGTCAGCAGGCTGGATCACCCGAGGGCCGATCTGGAGGGCGAGATCACCGCATGCCGGGCAGCCTTCGGGGCGGGAGTCCTGCCACTCTACCTGCCCGTGCGCGACGACAGCGGCGCCGTGACCGGGCTGGCGGGTCTGCTGTCGCAGCGGCTGTTCGACTACGGCGAGGGATACCCCCCGGTCGAGGGTGAGCGCAGTGCGGTGGACGACGCCGAGTTCGCCGTCGCCCGCAATGAACTCATCGAAGGGATCATCGCCGAGAGCGAGGACGAGTCCCTGATGGAGCGCTACCTCGGTGGTGCGGAGCTTGACAGCGATCTGCTGATCGACGATCTGGAAACCGCGGTCGCCCGCGGCTCGTTCCATCCGGTGATCCCGGCCTGCGCCGCGACCGGGGTGGGGCTCGCCGAACTGCTCGAGGTGCTCACCAGCGCCTTCCCCGCTCCCGGTGAGCGGACCCCGCCGCCGGTGACCCGTCCCGACGGGTCGCAGCACCCCGCCGTGAACGTGGACCCCGGCGCCCCGCTGGCCGCAGAAGTGGTGCGCACCACCGTCGACCCCTACCAGGGCCGGGTGTCGCTGGTGCGGGTCTTCTCCGGAACGTTGCAGCCGGATCGCCCGGTCCATGTCTCCGGACACGGGCTGGGCGACCGCGGCCACGCCGACCATGACGTCGACGAACGCGTCGCGCACGTGTACACGCCGCTGGGCGGCACCTTGACCGAGGTGCCACGTTGTGTGGCCGGTGATCTCTGTGCGGTGACCAAGGTGAGCTCCGCAGAGACCGGTGACACCCTGTCCACGCCGGAGGACCCACTGCTGATGGCGCCGTGGACGATGCCGGAACCACTGCTGCCGGTGGCCGTGGTGGGTCGCAGCCGCAGCGACGAGGACGCGCTGGCCCGCGGACTGGGCAGGCTGGTGGCCGCAGATCCCACACTGCGGCTGGAACGCAATGCCGAGACGCACCAGATGGTGCTGTGGTGCATGGGCGAGGCACACGCCGACGTCGTGCTCTCCCGACTGCGGGCAGGGGGCGCCGACGTGGACACCGAACCGGTCGTGGTGCCGCATCGGGAGACCTTCGGCGGTCCAGCCAAGGGGCACGGGCGGCACGTCAAGCAGTCCGGCGGACACGGCCAGTACGCGGTGTGCGACATCGAGGTGGAACCACTGCCCCGCGGCGGCGGGTTCGAGTTCGTGGACAAGGTGGTCGGCGGGGCGGTGCCGCACCAGTTCATCCCCAGCGTCGAGAAGGGGGTCCGGGCGCAGATGGAGCGTGGCCTCGGAGCCGGCTTCCCCCTGGTGGATATCCGGGTGACCTTGTTCGACGGGAAGGCGCACAGCGTCGACTCCTCCGACGCCGCGTTCCAGATGGCCGGGTCGCTCGCGCTCAGGGATGCCGCCGAGAAGGGCAACGTGATCTCCCTGGAGCCGCTGGACGAGGTGGAGGTGCAGATGCCGGAGGAGCACCTGGGAACCGTGCTGGGTGATCTGTCCGGCAGGCGCGGCAGGGTGCTGGGCACCGAGACCGACGAAGCGGGCCGGATGCTGGTACACGCCGAGGTACCGGTGGCCGAGTTGGTGCGCTACGCCGTCGATCTTCGTGGCCTGACCTCCGGCACCGCCTCGTTCACCCGGCGGTTCAGCCGCTACGCGCCTGCTTCGTCGTGATCGCGGCGCAGGGCGGCTCACCCGCCGGGGACTCACCCGGGAACCGAGGGTTCGGCGATCTCGAAGTAGCGCGGTAGCGGGGCGGTGCCCGACAACCGCAGCCAGCGCACCATGCGATGGGACCGCAACGCGAGCGTGTCGCGGACCGCGTCGTTGTAGACCCGGCGGGCGATCACAATGCGCTGCTCCGCGTCAGCCAACTGGGCCGCCCGAACGGGATCGAGGCGGGTGCGGTCCAGCACCGCGAGCACCCTTCCCAGTTCGTTCTCGGCGTCCTCCCGAGCCGCCCGCTCGGCTCGCAGCGCCGCGTCGGCCGCGTCGGCCTCAGCAGCGCTCGGGCAGCCGCCGCCCGGTCCACCGACCACGCGGGCCCGCCTGCTCAGCGCGGCGTCCAGCGCACCCCACGCCGCGTCAGTGCGTACGTGCAGCCGGTCCAGGCGGCCGGCCATCCGTACCACCCCCACCAGGCCTGCCGCGGCACCCAGCAGCCCGGCGACCATGGCCACCCCGCCCACTCTCATCGTTGCACCCGCAGCAGGTGGGAACCGGCCACGGATAACAGCCTGCGCGGGTCAGCGGCCACCGCCGTCTCGTAGACCTGCACCACCCGGCGGGCCACCACGGGCCAGTCCCACGCGGCGGCGCGTCGTCGTCCCGCGCCGGCCAGCTCGGCGCGGCGCGGGAGATCGTCGAGCAGGTCACCGATCGACGCAGCCAGCGCGGCCGGTGCCGCTGGTGGGACCAGCACGCCGGCCCGGCCCCCGTCCAGCACCCGGCGGAAGGCCTCGAGGTCGCTGGCCAGCACGGGAGTACCTGCAGCCATCGCCTCGGTGAGCACGATGCCGAAACTCTCGCCCCCGATCGCGGGCACGCACAGCAGGTCCACACTGCGCAGCACCGCGGCCTTGCCCTGCTCCCCCAGCCCGTCCAGCACCGTGATCCGGGGCGCCAGCTCCGGGCCCGCCACCCGGCGCAGTGCCGAGGTGTCCCCGTGGCCGACCACCAGCAGTCGCAGCTCGGGCCGGCTCACGGCCAGCGAGCGCAGGGCGGCCAGCAGCACCGGCATTCCCTTGCGCGGCTCGTCGAATCGGCCGATGAACCCGACGGTGCCGCCCGATCGCGGGTACCCGGACAGCGGGGCGGCCTCGGCGAACAGGGCGACGTCGACCCCATTGGGGATCTCCACGGCGTCCCCGCCGAGGTACTCGACCTGCACCCGCCGGGCCAGCGACGAGACCGCGATCCGGGCGGTGATCTTCTCCATCGGAGGTTGCAGCAGCCCGTGCGCCGCCGCCAGCGCCCACGACCGCGTGGTGGCCATGTGGAACGTCGCGACGACGGGCACATCGGCCAGCGCGAGAGCGATCAGCGACACGCTCGGCGCGGCAGGCTCGTGCAGGTGCAACACGTCGAAGTTGTGCACCCGCAGCCAGCGCCGCGCCCGGCTGACGGCGACCGGACCGAACGCCAGCGGGGCGACCGAGCCGTTGTAGGGGACTCGGACAGCCCGGCCCGCCCCCGTGACGAAGTCCGGCAGCGGACCGCCCGCTCCAGCCGGAGCGAGCACGTCCACCCGGTGCCCGAGGCCGCGCAGGCCCTGCGCCAGGCCCAGTACATGCGCCTGTACTCCGCCCCGCGCCGCAAGGGAGTACGGGCAGACCATTCCGATCCGCACGGCCCCACTATCCCCCGCCGGGTCGGGGGCTGATCGGGCGCGGGTCGGCCAGGTCGGCCGTCCAGAGCGGCTGCAGCATGTGCCAGTCCTGCGGATGCGCCGCAATGTCGGTGGCGAAGTGGTCCGCCACCAGCTGGGTCGCCGCAGCCACCTCTGAGCGGCCCCGCACCGGCACCGGCGGGTGGAAACGGATGCCCCAGCCGTCCGGGGTGAACCAGCAGCCGATGACCAGCAGGGTTGCCCCGGTAGCAGCGGCGAGCCGGGCCGGTCCCTGCGGCATCCGGGCCGGTTCGCCGAAGAAGTCGACCTCGACCCCGGCGGCGGTGAGGTCCCGGTCGGCCAGCAGGCACACCACTCCGCCCGAATGCAGCCGCCGGATCAGCTGCGGCGTCGGACTCCCCGACCCGGTCAGCGGGATGATGTCGAAGCCCAGCGAGGCGCGGTAGTCCACAAAGCGCCGGTACAGTGCCTCTGGCCGCAGTCGCTCGACGACTGTGCTGAACGGTCCATGGCGCCCGACGAACCACAGTCCGGCCATGTCCCAGTTGCCGGAGTGCGGCAGTACCGCCACCACCCCGCGACCGGTGTCCAGCGCGGCGTTCAGATGTTCGACCTCGTCCATGGTGCCGTCCATCCGGTCCCGCAATGCGCGGTGATCGGCCGAAGGCAGGGTGAAGACCTCCTGCCAGTACCGCGCGTAGGACCGCAACCCGTCCCGGACCAGCGTGTCGAGTTCAGCCGCGGTGGCATCCGGCACCACGCGGGCGAGGTTGCGGCGCAACTGGCGCCCGCCGGGGCCGTCCCGGCGGGCGGCCAGGTCCGCACCGGCTCGGAACGCGCTGGTGGCCAGCCGCTCCGGCGCACCCCGGACCAGCCGCCAGGCCGCGGCGTAGCCGAAGTCGGTGAGCCGGTCGGTCAGCACCTGCTCACCGGGCCTGGCGCTGCTGGGCGCTGCGTCGCACGGCGAGCAACCGCTGCGCCACGGTCAGCACCTGCAG
Organism: Pseudonocardiaceae bacterium; assembly: GCA_036494005.1. Taxonomy (GTDB): domain Bacteria; phylum Actinomycetota; class Actinomycetes; order Mycobacteriales; family Pseudonocardiaceae. The sequence continues at coordinate 4,801 of DASXOV010000150.1, forward strand.
TCCGGCGAGCAACCACAGCGCCAGCATGATCGCGAAGGGCACCCCGATCCCGGTCAGTCCGGCGCCGAGCAGCGTGATGATGAACCGTTCCGCGCGCTCCACCATCCCGCCGTCCGCGGTCAGGCCGGAGGCCTCGGCCCGGGCCTTGATGTAGGAGATCACCTGGGCGGTCACCAGGCACACCAGGGCCGCCACAGCCAGCGGGCGATCACCCCCCACCCCGAAGCACCACCAGGTCAGCCCCGCGAACAGCGCACCATCGGCGATCCGGTCACACGTGGCGTCCAGCACGGCGCCGAACGGGGTGCCATACCCCCTGGCCCGGGCGATCGCACCGTCAAGCAGGTCGAACAGCACGAAGAACGTGACTCCCGCGGTGCCCGCGAACAGTTGCCCTCGGGGAAAGAACCACAGCGCCGACGCCACCGCGCCCGCCGTACCGACCAGCGTGACCGCATCGGGCCCGACCCCCCTGCGTAGCAGCCAGGCACCCACCGGATCCAGGAACCGGGAGACCGAAGCACGAGCGAAGATGTTGAGCATCGCGGACCTGCGCCTCAGCCGGAAACCGGTTGGTGGTCGTCGACCAGCTGCGGCTGCTCGGGTGCCCGCATGCCTATGCCGACCAGTGCCCACGCTGCGTCGGAAAGAGTGTGCACCACACGGGAGAGCAGTACCACAGCCGCCGCCGCTGCGCCCCAGGGCACGACCGGCCCGAGCACCATGAGCAGGGCGACCTCCCGCACCCCCAGACCGGCCGGGGTCACGACCAGCACACCGGCGGCGAGGAAACCGACGGTCCAGGCGAGCGCGAAACCACCGAGCGCCGTCGGCAACAGCGCATCGGTGCCCGACGGGGTCACCGGGGTGAGCAGCAGCAGCATGCTCAGGCCGTAACCCGTCCAGGTGACCGCGAGCCAGCCCAATGCCTGCACCACCGCGGTCCCCGACACCCACTCCGGTGCGGTGCCCCGGCCCAGCACGCGGTGCACCAGGCGCAGCACCGGCAGGACCAGCCGGGGGTGCAGGCAGGTGAGCAGCAGCGGAGCCAGGAACGCGACCCAGCCGAACCGGTTGGACACCGGCCCCGAGGCGAACGGCAACACCAGGGCGGCCACGACCGCCCCGGTCGCGGTGTGCGCCACCACGAAGAGCACCGACGCCGCAGTGGTGCGGGAGGTCGGGACTCCGTGCTCACGACCCAGCCTGGCCTGCGCCACGTAGGCCCACACCGTGCCCGGGATGTACTTGCCGATCTGACCGGTGAAGAAGACCCGGACCGCCCCGTGCAGGTCCAGCGGGGCCCCCACTCCGCGCAGCAGGCTCCGCCAGGCCAGCCCGGAGGCGCCCAGCCCGGCGGCGGCGGCGAGGAATGCGCCGAGCACCGCAGGCAGGCCGATCTGCCAGACGGCATCCAGCGCACCCCCGGCGTCCCCGGCGAGCCGCCAGACCAGGATCCCCAGTGCGACACCGAGGAACGACACGCGCCCGAGGATCACGAGGAAGCGCTTCACCCGATGACCTGATCTCCGGTGGCCTTCCGGCGCCGCTCGGCCGGCCGGCAGGTGTTCAGGACAACTCCGTCCACGCGTCCGCCAGCAGTGTCCGAGTCTGCGTGAGCAACTGCGGCAGCACCTTCGTCCTGCCGACGACCGGCATGAAGTTCGCGTCGCCACCCCATCGGGGCACCACGTGCTGGTGCAGATGGGCGGCGATGCCGGCACCGGCGATGGCTCCTTGGTTGATCCCGATGTTGAAACCGTGCGGTGCGGCGGCACGGCGGGTGGCCAGCATGGCCCGCTGGGTGAAGCCGGCCAGTTCGGCGGTCTCCTCGGTGGTCAGGTCGGGGTAGTCGGCGACGTGCCGGAACGGCACCACCATCAGGTGACCGGGGTTGTAGGGGTAGAGGTTGAGCACCGCGTAGACGGTACGGCCGCGGGCGATCACCAAGCCCTCGGCATCGTCCATCCGGACGATCCGGCAGAACGGGCATTCTCCCGTGCTGGTCCCGGGGCCGGGTTTGCCCTCACCCTTGATGTAGGCCATCCGGTGCGGCGTCCACAACCGCTGCAACGCATCCGGCACCCCGACCCCGTCCTGGGCTTCCAACTCCGGAGACCGCGGAGCCTCGGGGTCGTCCGGAGCCTGGACGTCCGGGGGCCGGAGGGGCAACGCGAAGTCCGGAGCCGGGGATTTCGGAGCCGGGGATTTCGGGGCCGTGGATTTCGGGACCCCGGCTGCGGTCACGACCCCCCCTGCGGGGGACGGACCGGGACGTCACCGGCCGTCGGCGACGAGTTCTCCCTGCGCTCCACCCAGCCGGTGACGGCGGCGACGGCATCCTCCACCGGCACGCCGTTGAGCTGGGAGCCGTCCCGGAACCGGAAGGACACCGCGCCGGACTCGACGTCCTGGCTCCCCGCCAGCAGCATGAACGGCACCTTCTGGGTGGTGTGGGTACGGATCTTCTTCTGCATCCGCTCGTCGGAGGCGTCCACCTCCACCCGGATGCCCCTGGTCCGCAACGCCTTGGCGACCTGCTGCAGATGGGTGACGTGCTCGTCGGCGATCGGGATACCCACCACCTGCACGGGCGCCAGCCAGGCGGGGAACGCACCCGCGTAGTGCTCGAGGAGCACCCCGAAGAACCGTTCGATCGAGCCGAACAGCGCCCGGTGGATCTTGATCGGCCGCTGCCGCGAGCCGTCTGCCGCGGTGTATTCCAGCCCGAACCGCTCCGGCAGGTGGTAGTCGAGCTGGATGGTGGACAGCTGCCAGGTCCGGCCGAGCGCGTCCTTGGCCTGCACTGAGATCTTCGGGCCGTAGAACGCAGCGCCGCCCGGATCGTGCACCAGCTGTAGCCCGCTGGACTCGGCCGCCTCCCGCAGCGCGTCGGTGGCGCGCTCCCAGCTCTCCAGCGATCCGACGCTCTTCTCCTCGTCCCGGGTGGACAGTTCGAGGTAGAAGTCATCAAGGCCGTAGTCCCGCAGCAGGTCGAGCACGAAGGTCAGCAGCGACTTCAGTTCGTCCTGGAGCTGCTCGGGCGTGCAGTAGATGTGCGCGTCGTCCTGGGTCATCCCGCGCACCCTGGTCAGGCCGTGCACCACGCCGGATTTCTCGTAGCGGTACACCGAGCCGAACTCGAACAGCCGCAGCGGCAGCTCCCGGTAGGACCGGCCGCGGGAGCGGTAGATCAGGTTGTGGAACGGGCAGTTCATCGGCTTGAGGTAGTAGTCCTGCCCCGGCTTGCGCACGGTGACTTCCCCGCCGTCACCAGTCTGCAGCTCCTCGTCGAGGTGCATGGGCGGGAACATGCCGTCGGCGTACCAGTCCAGGTGCCCGGACACCTCGAAGAGTTTGCTCTTGGTGATGTGCGGCGAGTTGACGAACTCGTAGCCCGCCTCCTCGTGGCGGCGCCGCGAATAGTCCTCCATCACCCGGCGCACCGTGCCGCCCTTGGGGTGGAACACCGCCAGTCCGGAGCCGATCTCGTCGGGAAAGCTGAACAGGTCGAGTTCGGCACCGAGGCGCCGGTGGTCGCGGCGCTCGGCCTCGGCCAGCAGCTCCAGATGCCGGTCCAGCGCCTCCTGCGATTCCCACGCGGTGCCGTAGATGCGCTGCAACTGCGGGTTCTTCTCACTCCCGCGCCAGTACGCCGCGGCGGTACGCATGAGGCGGAACGCCGGGATGTGGCGGGTGGTCGGTACGTGCGGGCCCCGGCACAGATCACCCCAGACGGTCTCGCCGGTGTGCGGGTGCACGTTGTCGTACACCGTTAGCTCCCCCGTGCCCAGCTCCATGACCTCGGAGGGATCCACACTGCCCTTGAGGTTCACCAGCTCGAGTTTGTACGGCTCGTCGGCGAGCTCCGAGCGCGCCGCGGCCACCGACTCGACCACCCGCCGGGAGAAGCGCTGCCCGGACTTGATGATCTTCTTCATGGTCTTCTCCAGCACCACGAGATCATCAGCGGTGAACGGGCGCTCGACGTCGAAGTCGTAGTAGAAGCCGTCGGTGACCGGGGGGCCGATGCCGAGCCTGGCCTCGGGGAAGTGTTGTTGGACGGCTTGCGCGAGCACGTGGGCAGCGGAGTGCCGGATGACGCTGCGGCCGTCCTGGCTGCTCGCGGGCACCCCGTCCACATCGGTGTCGGCTTCAGGAACCCAGGCCAGGTCACGCAGTCTGCCCTGGGCGTCCCGCGCGACGACGATGGCGTCGGGTCCGCTCGTGATGGCCCCGGCGTCGCGCAGCGCCTGCCCCGCGGTGGTCCCCGCCGGTACCGTCACGCGCGCGGCGGACCGGACGGGCTGGGGCGACGCAGACACGAGAACTCCTCGACGGTGGGGCGATCAGGTAAGACCTGATGTTATCGAGCGACATGGGCAGGTCTCCTGCGGGTTACGTCGACTCAAGGGCTTCGCCCGCAGTCTCCACCGGCTACCCTGTGATTGGACCCACAACCCGGTTCTCCTGTCCGTGCGCCGGGTCTGGATGTCTGTTTGGATTTCTAACGACGAGGGAACTCAGTGCGCAACGGTGCCTACACCGAGCAAGAGCGTCGTCCTGGCGCCCGCCCTGTTGACCTCGGCTCGGGACGACCCTCAGGGCTGTAGTCCGCCGCCCGCTGCGAGCGCGACGCCGCAGTGCACGAGTCCCGGGAGGTCCTCCGATGTGGTTCATACCCGACGTCAGCCTGGAGGCAGCCGCCTCGGCCAAGCCGCCACTGGCCACGCTGGCCCAGACGAAGATCCGTTCGGATCACCTGAACAGCAGCGAACGCGACATCATCGCCGACCTGTTCACCATCCTGGAGAGCCTCGTGTTGCGCGACGAACTCCCGGCCGAGGCGCGGGGCATCTACGACCAAGCCGTCCTCATGCTGGCCCAACGCTATGAATAACGGGCGGAATAGCGGGCGCCAGCACCTTCCCGACCGGCGCGGTCACCTGGTTCACGGGTGCGGCAACGTGCTCGACGAGTGAGGCGACCGGAGCCACCACCTGATCCGCCGGGGTGAGGACTTGATCCACCGGGGCGATCACCTGGTCCACGGTAGTGGCCACCGGACCCGGAGCCGGTGCTGTGAGCGCACGCCCGAGCGGACCACCGGTCTGAGGTGCCTGGTCATGCTCGGTGCCCGCTGGGGCCAGGCTTGCGTGCCCGCCCGACTCGACGGGCGCCACGGAGGGCATATGCACCGCCAGCGGAGCGTTGCGGCGCACCGGCTGAGCCGGAATGGCGGTTCCGGTGAACGCCTGGGCCGTGGTGGTGACCGGAGCGACGGCCGTCTCTCGGGCGAGTGCGAGCGACGGCGCCGGCTCTCCGCCGGAACCACCTCCTGGGCCGACGTTGACGGCTCCGGGGTGGTCGCTCTCCGGATGACCGGACGTGCTGTCGGCCGCCTGCACCGCCACCGCCAGGACCGAACCGCAGGCCAGCAGGGTTCCCGCTGCCAGGCCACGTACCCGGTCGGTCAGCGGCCGTCCGTCGGCGGCCGATATCGCCGACGTGGGATGGCTACCGGACGACAGGGGATCCCCGACCCGATCGGCCTCGTTCCCGGCAGCCTTCACCCAGGCGATCAACGCAGCGGCGGAAGGCCCCGACCCCGACTTCCTACGACGGCGCGCGGTCATAGTGCGTCACTCAAGGGTCTCCTCGACTGGGGCAGGCCGGACGGCCGGTAAGGTTACCGCTTTCCTGGCCCCATCCCAGGTTAATCACCCCTCCGGAGCAACATCGGTTGATTGTCACCAGCGCTGCCCGGTGTCCGTGACGGCCTTGCGAAGATACGGGAGAAACGCCGCCCGTTCGCGCGCGACCTGGCCCTGAGGTACTGATGAACCATGGGCCACTACTCCGAGATCGAGCGCAAGTTCGACGTCGACGATGACATCCCCTTGCCGGACCTGCGCGGTGTCGACGCGGTCGCGACGGTCACGGATCCGGCTGAAACCGCGCTGGAGGCCACCTACTTCGACACCTCGGACCTGCGGTTGGCGACGCACCACGTCACGCTGCGTCGTCGAACCGGAGGCGCGGACGAAGGCTGGCATCTCAAACTCCCAGCTGGTGGCGAAGAGCGGACGGAGATCAGGCTGCCGCTGGATCGCGCCACACGTTCGGTACCCAAGGCCCTGGTCAAGGAGATACGGGGGCTGACCCGAGGGCGGGAGCTCATCCCGGTGGCGATCCTGCGAACCATCCGGCTGGAGCGCCGCCTCGTCGACGCGGAGGGCAACGACCTGGCCATCGTCGCCGACGACACGGTGCACGCAGAACGACTAGGCAGGAGCCGGAACAACGGCACGGCCGGATCCGCCGGGTGGCGCGAGGTCGAGGTCGAACTCGACAACGGAGATCGGCCGTTGCTGGACGCGGTGAGCGCCGCACTGGAGTCTGTGGGATTCACCCGGTCCGCATCCGGGTCGAAGCTGCAACGCACCTTGGGCGATCTGGTTCCCGGCAAAGCCGTGTCGCACGGCCTGACCCGGAAGTCAACGGCCGGCGAGGTCGCGCGCGTCCACCTGCGGCAGCAGGTCGAGGAGCTGGTCGCACGCGATCGCGGTGCCCGTGCCGACACGCCCGATGCGGTGCACAAGATGCGCGTGGCAACCCGACGTCTGCGCAGCGCGCTGTCGACCTACCGGCCGCTGCTGGACCGGACCCGCACCGATCCCCTCCGTGACGAGCTGCGCTGGCTCGCCGACGCCCTCGGCGAACCCCGCGACGCCGAGGTGATGTGGGCCCGGTTACGCGAGCTGGCCGAGTCGCAGCCCGGCGACCTCCTGCTCGGACCGGTGCTGCGCCGCATCGACCTCGACATGGGCCAGCGACACCGCGCCGCCCACGGTCGCCTCCTGGAGACCCTTGACGACGAGCGGTACCGGCGGCTGCTCGTCGCTCTCGACGAACTGGTGGCCGAACCGCCGTTCACCGGCGTCGCCCAGCGCCGCGCTCACCGGGCATTGCCCAGGCTGGTCGCTCGCGCGGCGGCGCGCGTCGACCGCGCCGCCCGAGCCGCCCGAGCCGCACCCACCGCGGAGGCGCGCCGGCAGCGGCTGCACGAGGTGCGCAAGGCAGCCAAGCGGGCCCGCTACGGTGCCGAGTCGGTCGCGGCGGTGTTCGGCAAGCCCGCGACGCGGCTCGCCAAGCGCATGGAGCACCTGCAGGAGGTGCTCGGCGAGCATCAGGACAGCGTCGTCTCCCGCACGGTCCTCCGGGCACTCGGTGTCACCGCGCACCTCGCCGGGGAGAACGGGTTCAGCTTCGGGCTGCTGTACGGGATCGAGCAGTGCCGGGGCGAGGCGGCACAGCGGGCCTACCAGTCCGCGCTCCGCAGGGCGTCGACCAAGCGGGTACGGCGCTGGACCCGTTGACCGGCATCGGCATCGGCTCAGCGCAGCAGATCCGGAATCTGGAAATCCTTGCCGAGCACGTGGTGCGCCAGGAACGCCGTGACGGTCTCGTACCAGATGACGACGTGCTGCGGCCGGAGGATCCAGTGGTTCTCGTCGGGGAAATAAAGGAACTTGTGTGGCTGGTGGTCGGGGTCCTGCTGGCGCGAGAGCAGATCCCACCACAGCCGCAGCGCCTCGCCGATCGGCACCCGGTAGTCCTTGTCGCCGTGGATCACCAGCATCGGGGTGGTGATCGTGTCGGCGTGGACATGCGGGCTGTTCGCAATCGTCATCTCGGCGGTCATCTCGCGTACCCAATAGAACGCCTCGTCGGTGGTGCGACTGAACTGGTCGAGGGCCCAGGCGCTCGCGTGCGTGACGATCGCGGCGAACCGGTCGGTGTGGCCGGCCAGCCAGTTGGCCATGTACCCGCCGAATGAGCCGCCCATCGCGGCCATGCGCGACCCGTCGACCTCGGGCAGCGCCGCCGCAGCGTCGGTGATCGCCAGGACGTCGGTGTAGGGCGCGGCGCCCCACGCGCCCCAGCCGCGGTCGATGAACGCCTGCCCGTAGCCGGTCGACAGGGCCGGGTCGGGCAGCAGCACCGCGTACCCGCGGGCGGCCATCAGCCACGGGTTCCAGCGCCAGTGCCAGGTGTTCCAGCTGAACATCGGCCCGCCGTGGATCCACAACAACAGCGGCGCCGGCTCCTCGGCGGCGTTGGCGGGCAACACGAGCCAGGCGCGTAGCGAGCTGCCGTCCGCTGCGGTCGTTGCCACCTCGGTGAGGGTGCCGGGCAGCGCGGGGACCGGCGTGGGTCCCGGCAGCAGGGTGGGCAGCTGGTCGGCGGCGTGCGCGTCCAGCCGGACCGGGACCGGCGGGCTGTCCAGGGCGGCACGCAGCGCGTAGACGTCTCGGCCGTCCGGGGAGATCTGCGGGTCGGTGTAGGCGCCGTCGTCACCGGTCAGCCGGGTCACGTCACCGTCGGGAACGGTGATCCGGAACAGTGGGGAGCGTCCGTGCTCGTCGGCAACCACGATCAGGGCACCGGCGTCCGGGGTCCACTGCAGGTCGGCTGGCCAGCGATCCCACCCGGCCGCAGGCGCGACCGGTTCGCCACCGGCCAGCGGCAGGACGACCAGCTCGGCGCACGGGGCCTCGGTGGGTGTGGAGCGGCGCCATCGGGTCGCCGCCACCCTGCGCCCATCCGGGCTGATCCGGGCACCGCTGAACTCGTAATCGGGGTGGGCGGCCAGGGTCCGGCGGTCACCACTCGGCACGTCGATCGCAACCAGCGTGCGACGTGCCGAGCCGCCCGGTTCGGCGACCCACCAGGTCACGACGACTGTCGTTCCATCGGGGCTGATGTCGGCGGAGGTCTCCTGCAACGCGGCACCGGGCGCGGGAGTGAGATCCGTCCACTCGGCGGCGCCCGCACCGTCCGGCAGAGCGGCGGCGAGCAACCGAGGCTGGTCCGGCCCGATGTCGTGGTCCCAGAACCGCGTCGGGTAGCCGGTGTGCAGGATCGCCGAGACCTTGTTGTCCTTACGCGCTCGACGACGGTGCTCGTCGTCCTCGGCGGTGGCGGCACCGGGCAGGGTCATCGACGTGATCAGCACCGTCCCGGCCCCGGGTGCCACCGAGGCGGCCCTTACTCCTCCCGGGCGGGTACCGATGACCCGAGCCTCGCCGCCATCGGCAGGTAGCCGCCAGAGCGCGGGAGGGGCCGGGTCCTTCGGCTCGTCCGCCGGCTCATCCGGGTCGGGCCGGGCGGAGACGAACAACAGGTCGCCGTCCGGGGCGAACACCGGGTGCTCTTCGCCCGTGGCACTGCGGGTCAGGCGCCGGGCGGGCCGAACCCCCGCCGGGTCGACCTCCCACAGCGCCGTGACGTAGCTGGTGCGGTCGGCGGCCGGTGTCGAGACGGACGTCACCAGCCGAGATCCGTCCGGCGCCAGGGCCAGACCGCTGACCCGGGGCAGCGAGACGTAGTCCTGCAGGTCCTGGAACGGGGTCTGCGGGGTGTCGGTGCTGGGGTGCTCGGTGGCATGGTTCGCTGTCACACCCTCATAACTACCTCACCGTTTCCTGAGATGCCCAGCTCGCGGCGACTTGTCTGCGGTCGATCGACCGCGCGATGACGCAGTGGGTTCGGTGCTGGGTTCGGCGCGGCTGAGATGGTGTAAAACGATCTGGGGGAACGGGAGGGAGGCCGGTGATGAGTCACCGTGAGCCGATCTCCGGTGCTGCGGCATACCCCCTGCCGTTTCCGGTCATCGCACTGGTGACGTCGGCCGGTGGCCTCGACGCCCTGTCCCGGGTGCTGACGCCACTTCCGGCAGATCTACCCGCCGCGGTGCTCGTCGCCCAGCATCTCGACCCCGAGAAGCCCAGTATCCTGGCCGACCTCCTGTCCGCGCGCACGAGACTTCGCGTCCGGGTCGCGGCGCACGGCGACCAGCTGGAGCCCGGCCTGGTCCTCGTGACACCGCCGGCCCGGCATCTGCTGGTCACGTCCGAAGCCACCCTCGGGCTCATCGACTCCGGGGATCTCCCGCCTGCACGTCCCTCCGCCGACATCCTGCTCGTCACCCTCGCCGTGACCTGCGGACCCCGTGCGCTGGTCGTCGTCCTCACCGGTCTCGGCCATGACGCCCAGGCCGGCATCCGCGCCATTCATCAATGCGGCGGGGTCATCCTCGCCCAGGACCAGGCCAGCTCCGCGCACTTCGGCATGCCCGGCGCAGCCATCAAAACCGGACTCGTGGACGCCGTCGTACCGCTGGCCGGCCTTGCCGATGCGATTCTGGCCCACCTCGCCGACGGCAAGCCGGAGCCCGTGCCGCGGCGCCCCTGACGGCCCGGAGAAGAGAACGAGAGATGAGCATGACGAGCCTCCCTCGGGTTGTGTCCCGAGCCGAGTGGCTGGCGGCGCGCAAGGACCTGCTGGCCAGGGAAAAGACGGCGACCCGCGCTCGCGACG
>DASXOV010000151.1:0-3447 GCA_036494005.1 Pseudonocardiaceae bacterium
ATTGCGGGTGTCGGTGGGTGCCGCGCATCCTGACTCCTTGTTCGCCGAGTCGGCGCTGGACTGTCCTTTGGTCGGTGTTCATTCGTTGAGCGATTTGGGCTGTGGACCAGCCATCCTTGTAGAGTTGCGCAGCCTCGCCGACTTGTTCGGGTCGCAGGCTGGCTCGGCGTAGTGGTATGCCGTGCCGGCGCAGTATCCGGCTGGCTGTCTTCCGGTTGATCCCGAACAGGTCGCCCAGTTCGTATACGGTCGCTCCGGCCTGGTAGCTAGTGATGAGCTTCTCGACCTGGTCGGGTTCGAGATGCCGTATGCGTCCTGGTTTGCACCGTTTAGTGGGTGGGGAAGCGGGCGTGGTGGGGTCGGGCAGCTTGCGGAGCAGCGTCTCCAGGGCTTCTACCTGCGTGTTTGTGTTGTAGTAAGTTCCCCCAAGGTCCACCACCTAGGCCTGCTGGAACCACGGTCCGCAACGATCGAGGCCAGGAGGTCGATGACGGCTTGATCATCAGAGGCCGGTGCTCCCGTCAGGGAGTAGTGGCCTCTGATGCTGTCTGGGAGATTTGCGACCGTCCAGGAGCTGTCTGTGCCGGCGTGGTGCGTCTAAGGACTCGTGATGAGCCGCCAGCCGGCCCCTGCGCGGGCACCAGGGCATCAAAGGGCTCTACCAGCTCCCGCACGTGGGTTCCTACTGGTTCTGTGTCACATGCGAATCTGAATAACGTTGATCGGATCTGACTTCACGTCAGGACCTGGCAACCAACAGTCAGCACCGTCAAGCAGTCTCATCCCGGTCTCATGATAGAATCCTCGCTCCCCGTAGTTCCACGCACGAGAGGTGCAACACGGCATGGCGCAACGCATGGTTCGCTTCTCGGACTTGACCAATAAGATTATCGAAGACGATGACACCGTGGTGCGTATCGTTGTGGAGCAGCATCCGGCCCTTGAACACGGTCCGGTGGAGGTCGAAGCGGCCACGGACGAGGTTGAACCAATTCGGAACGGTGCGCTGAGCGTCGTCAGTCTCAAACTGTATGAGGGCGATGGCGCCGAGCCGGAAACCGTCACCATGGAGATTGAAGCGTTCAACAAGCTTGCTGGCGACATGGATATGGTGGACATTATCCGGCGAGCGCAGCCCGCGTACCCTCCTCGTAAGCAAGCTAAGCCGGCAGCGGCCACCGAGAAGCTGGACTATTCGACTCTCGAGCACGCCGGTAAACCACATCGGGGCAAGACGACAGAAGCCGAGAAGGAAACCATACGCAATAACCTGGCAGCCATCAACGAACGCCTGAAGCGTGACGGCATCCGCACGATTGACGTGGACAACGCCGAGCACGTCGAACGGTATGGTCTTGAAGCGCTGACGAAGGGGGCAGGGCAGAGCTCGCAGTGACTACCTGCCGGTGCCGGCTGCTGAGCGTCATGAACTGTTTGCCCTGGTCCGACGCCATCCCCGCTGCTGCCTCCCCAGGGTCCGCGGCTTGTCCGGAGGACAGGTGGGCGGCCAGGCCCATGAGTCCCCTGTCCCAGCCCACGCCGACCGCGCCGGGACCGAACTGGTCCCACTGGTCGTCGTCCACGTGAGCGGTGTGCTCCAGCTCGAACCGGGTCCCACCCTCGGGTTCGCTCGTCAGCCGGGCCTCGATCCAGCTGATGCCTCCGCCGTACTCCCAGGTGGCGGCGAAGCTGTTCGGCGGGTCGCACCGCTCGATCTTCCCGCTCGCGTTGCCCTGATCTGCTGGGTGACATCGATCATGGAGTTCTCCTCTGGTTTGGTCCTTGGCCAGGGCCGTCGGGACCGTCGGGACCGAGACGGCGGGCACGTTGCCTCGGGCGAGTTCGGTCGCCAGCGCCGCCAGGTGCGGAGTCCAGAAGCGCCGGAATCCGTCGAGCCATGCGTCGACGTCGCGCAGCGGCTCGGGCTGCAACGCGTAAGTCACGGCCGCTAGGCGAACAGGCTGAAGGTATCGGAGGTGTCGGCGTATCGGCAGCTGTGCCGCCATGCTCGTAGTGACACAAGGCGGTGGTCCGTTCGGAGCGGTCAGCCCACTGTGCAAGTCCGGTGACGGCGAGCGATGGGGCGGCGACCGCGCTATCCTGGAGGAGGCAGCGCGCCTGCCTGTGCCTTGCGCGGCGTCCCACGTCAACCGCGCGACAGAGGCCAAGAGGCTCCGACTCAGCGCAGGGTTTCCGCTGTTCGGCGCGCTGGTGCCGTCCGATTGGCGGGGGACGTGGGGCCTCGCTGAAGGACGTGACGTGATGACCGAGACGCATCGCCTCAGGCGACCATCTCTCGACCGGGCACGCAGACGTGCGATCCGAGACCATGCCGCCCGGGCCGGGGTTCCCTACTCGGTCGCCGCCCGGCAGATCGATGGTGCCGGGACATCAGCCGCGCAGGGCCGGACGATCTATCCGGCCGGCACCGACGTCCAACGTGAGCGGCTCATCACGCTTCGCGGCCGCCGGTCGCTGGCGGAACGGGTCCAGGACACCCGCCGGGCCGCTGACATCCCGATCGGCCGTGCTGCGCATGTGGCCGATCGGTTCCCGCCCACCCGCGGTGAGCCGGGGACCGGGGTCGGCCCGATGTATCACGGGGAGTCCCGCCAGGACCTGCTGGCCTTCCTGTACTCCGTGATCGCGCTCGAGACCGCCGAGCTGGTGCCCTCGGTCGGCGATCTCGCCTGGGCGGCGGAGCTGGGTGAGGAGACCACCGTCGACACCGAATGCGCCCAGCTCGACCGGGCCGCCCGGCTGCTGCTGGATCTCGATCCGGTGTCGTGGACGCTGCGGATCGAGTCCGCTCTCACCACGGCGCGCGCCTGCGGTGACGGGCGGGTACGCGGGCAGTCCGTCCGGCTGGTGCACGCCGGTCGCGCCGACATGACGCTGCAGGGCTGGGACTACCAACGCCTGCTCGGCCCACTGCGCGGCGGCGCGCCCGCGTGTGAGGGCGTACGACATATCCTTGACGCGGTGCTGGTGGTGGCTGACGACGGCCATGCCCCCGGCACCCGGGTGCGCATGCTCGGACATCCGTACGGAGGCCTCACCGGGACGATCACCGGCGCGGTCTGGGGACCGGCCGGCCCGCCGCTGCGCTATCAGGTCCTGCCCGATGCGGCAGACCGTGCGGTCATCGCCGACCCGGACGATCTGCTCGTGCTGTCGGACTGCCTCACCTCTGACAACTGCCAATACCAAACCGCTACCTAAGCCAGTCGCGCCCGGCGACACCGTGTCGCCAGGCCTGATCAGTTGCTGCGTCCCCATGCTTCACGAGGAGCACCCATGTTTGAAAGGTTCACTGACCGCGCGAGGCGGGTGGTTGTGCTGGCCCAGGAAGAGGCCAGGATGCTCAACCACAACTACATCGGTACCGAGCACATCCTGCTGGGTTTGATCCATGAGGGTGAGGGGGTGGCGGCGAAGGCTCTGGAG
>DASXOV010000152.1:0-2600 GCA_036494005.1 Pseudonocardiaceae bacterium
GTGGAGCTGACGGGATTCGAACCCGTGACCCCCGCACTGCCAGTGCGGTGCGCTACCAGCTGCGCTACAGCCCCGAAAAGATCACCACGGTCTCACCGCAGCGTGTCAGCCACGGTACACGAGGGCTGCGGTGATCCCCGAGCCGGGCGGATCAGCGGGCGGCTCCCAGCGCTTCGTCGAGCCAGCCCGCTTTGTTGACGTTGGCGATCGCTCCGTTCACCAGGATGGTCGGTGTGCCGAACTGGCCGTTGGGCCGCAGGCCGCCGAGGTGCTGGCGGGCGTGATCAGTGGCGTCGGCGACGCGCTGACCGCCGTCCTGCACGCAGTGCCCGAAGTGGTCGCCCGCGCCCAAGCCGCCGGCGAGTTGCTGGAGCTGGGCGCTGGTCCACCCCGGCCCGCCACCGCCGCGTGGCTGAGTGGCGTACAGGCTGTCGTGGAACCGGGGGAAGACGCCGGACTCCGCTGCGCACAGGGCCGCGCTGGCCGCCAGGGTGGAGTAGCCGGCCGGGTGGGAGTAGTCGTCGAGGATGGCGACCGGGTGGTAGACCACCCGCGCCTGTCCGGCGGCGGCGGCCTCACTGAGCTGGTGACCGAAGAGCTGTTCGAACTGGCCGCAGCCGGAGCACAGGAAGTCCTCGTAGACGTCGATGATGACCGGTGCATCAGCCTTCCCGACCTGCACCGAATCGCCGTGCACCGTCGTCTCGGCCGCGGGTCCCGCCGCCGCGACGGGGATCGTCGCCGGGAGATCACCCGCCGCGCCCCGGTGCAGCCACATCCCGACGCCGACCACCAGCGCGAGCAGCACCGCGATGAGGACGGTGGCCGTCCGACGCTTGGACCCCCGGTCCGCATCAGTCACCATCGGGGCAGCCTTCACCGCCTGCGCGGCCTGCCACTTACGCTTGCGTTCGGCCCGTTCGGCGCCGCCCACTGCATGTCCTCCTGGCTCATCCGGTCGGCTGGCCGGCCCGGTTCCGCTCTGTGTCCTGCTCCGCGCCACGGCCGACAGGCCGGCTCCAGCGGGTGGCGGGTGTCCCCCGCCACTGCCTCGCCACCGAACAGTCGCAGTCGATGGGACGGCCACGTTCCGGACCGGCGCCACCGCGATCCTGACGCCACCAGCGGCGCACACCGATGCGAGCGCGGTCCGACTGGTCAACGCCCCGCCTGCCGCAGGGTCTCTGGACCAGCTCCACCAGCCGCACGCGGTGGCGATCGATCCGTGGCCACCATTCCCTGCGCGTCCATTATGCGACGGACCATCCCAGCACGCCACGGGGGCTGCCCCGGAGGCTGCGATTGAACTCCCTGGTGGGGTGAACGGCACACGTTCGGGTGGGCGTCCACCCATCGACTGGTCGGAGCGCAGGTGAGGCTGGCCATGCCGAGGCGAGCCTGAGTCTCCAGTGGAGCGATCGTGCTCCGTACCGTTACCACCGACAGTCTCCGGCGGGATGGCCGGTAACGGGCAGCGCGGAGGGCCAGATGACGATCCAGCCAGGTGACAAGGAGGCCAGCCACACTCACAAGGAGGTCGGCCACACTCACCAGGACGTGTCAGGAGGGTGGCTGCGGCCTGCGGTCTTCGGCGCGATGGACGGCCTGGTCACCAACATCGGGCTGGTCGCGGGCGTGGGCGGCGGCGGGGCGGATCGCCACCTGATCGTGCTGACTGGAATGGCCGGGCTGGTGGCGGGTGCCTTTTCGATGGCACTGGGCGAGTACGCCTCGGTGGAGACGCAGAACGACTCCGTGCAGGCCGAGGTGGAGGTGGAGCGCGACGAGTTGCGCAGGCACCCGGCCGCGGAGGAGGCGGAACTGGCCGCCTCCTACGTCCAGATGGGGCTGAGCCGGGAGACGGCGAAGCGGGTGGCCGAGGAGGTACACGCCGATCCCGCGCTGGCGGTCCGGGTGCACATCGCTCAGGAGCTCGGCGTGAACCCGGACGAGCAACCCTCCCCGTGGGTGGCCGCAATGTCGTCGTTCCTCTGCTTTGCGCTGGGCGCGCTGATCCCGTTGCTTTCGTACCTGCTCGGATTCGATTCACTGGTGACGTCGCTCGCCGCGGGTGCGGTGGGGTTGTTCGCCGCCGGGACGGTCGCGAGCCGGTTCACCACCCGCCCGTGGTGGCTGGGCGGGCTACGTCAGCTGGGATTCGGTGTGATCGCCGCTGTCGCGACCTACCTGGTCGGGCACCTGATCGGCGTGGGCACGGCCGGCTAGGTCTCCCAGGGTGCGGGGCAATGTCTCCGGTGCACGGGGCCACGCCAGTGCGGCGAGATGGTGCCGGTCAGGACGAACGCCGCGGTGTGGAAGAACCGGTGCGGAAACGCCAGCGCATGAACGCGAACGCGCTCACCACGACCGGTTTTCGTGGCAAGACCTGTCGGCCAAGCGGCGGCTGCGGCCGATGCATCCCGGCCGGTGTGCATGAGCGCCGTACAGGGTGTGCACCCGCGCGCGACACACCGTGCATGGATGCGTGACATGCCGAGACCCCGGTCCGGTGTGGATCCGGGGTCTCGGCGCCTGCAGGGTGGGTCAGTCGGTGCCGGTCATGCCGTCGGTGGTGGGGCCGTCGGCTCCGGCGAGGTCGA
>DASXOV010000153.1:0-2000 GCA_036494005.1 Pseudonocardiaceae bacterium
CCCCGTTCGGGGGGAGTCGTCCACCTCCCGGGGGTAACGAATCCGGCCGGTGGGACGAAATCGCTGTGGCAAACTGAGCGCGTTGCCGACAACTAGTGAGCTGGACAGATGACCTTCGCTGAGAGTGTCCCCACCGACGTCTACGACCCGAACGGGATGGTCGGCAAATGGATGACGGTGTGGGACGCCCGGCACACGTTCGAAGCCGATGAGCTCGTCGCTGACACCACTGCCGCTGACACCACCGCCGCTGACACCGCTGCCGCGAAGCACAGCTATGTGGTCAGCATGTTCTCCTACCCGTCCGGCGACCTGCACATGGGCCACGCCGAGGTGTACGCGATCAGCGATGCGGTCGCGCGCTACACGCGGATGCGCGGCGCCGATACGCTGCTGCCGATCGGCTGGGACTCCTTCGGGTTGCCGGCGGAGAACGCCGCACTCAATCGCAATCTCGACCCACGGGAATGGACCTACGCCAACATCGAGGTGCAGGCCGAGTCGTTCCGGCAGCTGGGCGTCTCGTTCGACTGGCGCACCCGTTTCCACACCTCTGATCCCGAGTACTACCGCTGGAACCAGTGGCTGTTCCTGCGCCTGTTCGAGCGCGGCCTGGCGTTTCGCCGCGCCGCCGCGGTCAACTGGTGCCCCACCGACCAGACGGTGCTGGCCAACGAGCAGGTGATCCAGGGCCGCTGCGAGCGCTGCTCGACCCTGGTCGTGCAGCGGGCGCTGACCCAGTGGTTCTTCAAGACCACCGATTACGCGCAACGGCTGCTCGACGACATGGACCAGCTGGAAGGCCAGTGGCCCGACGACATCCTCGCCATGCAGCGGAACTGGATCGGGCGGTCCGAGGGCGCCCACGTCGACTTCGCCGTCGAATCGCGCGCAGAGCCGGTCCGGGTGTTCACCACCCGGCCGGACACCCTGTACGGCGCCACGTTCTTCGTGGTGGCGGTGGACGCGGCGCTGGCCGACGAACTGTGCGCCGTGGAGTGCCGCGAGCAGTTCGACGCCTACCGCACCGCCGCCTCGACAGCCACCGACATCGAGCGCCTGGCGACCGACCGGCCGAAAACGGGGGTGTTCCTGGGGCGGTATGCGACCAACCCGCTCAACGGTGAGCGGATCCCCGTCTACGCCGCCGACTACGTGCTCGCCGACTACGGCACCGGCGCGATCATGGCGGTTCCCGCGCACGACCAGCGCGACCTGGACTTCGCCCGGGCGATGGGTATCCCGGTCCGGGTGGTGCTCGACACCGGCGCGCCCGATCCGGGCGAGACGGGCGTGGCGGCCGCGGGCGAGGGCACCCTGGTCAATTCCGGTCCGTTCGACGGCCTGGCCAAGGCCGACGCGATCCGAGCCGTGACGGCCGAACTGGAGCGCCGCGGGATCGGCACCGCTTCGGTCACCTACCGGCTGCGGGACTGGTTGCTGTCCCGGCAGCGGTACTGGGGCACGCCGATCCCGATCATTCACTGCACCGGGTGCGGTGAGGTTCCGGTCCCCGACGACCAGTTGCCGGTCCGGCTGCCCGACAGCGGCTACCAGCTGCGGCCGGAGGGCGGCAGGTCACCGCTGGAGAGCTGCGCGGACTGGGTCGCGGTGCCGTGTCCGTCCTGTGGTGCACCGGCCCGCAGGGACACCGACACGATGGACACCTTCGTCGACTCCTCCTGGTACTTCCTGCGCTACCCCAACCCGGACTACACCGAAGGGCCGTTCGACCCGGCCGGGATCAGGCGCTGGCTGCCCGTCGACGAGTACATCGGCGGCAAGGAGCACGCGACCGGGCACCTGATGTACGCGCGGTTCATGACGAAAGCGCTCCATGACGCGGGCCTGCTGCATTTCACCGAGCCGTTCACGCGCCTGACCAACCAGGGTCAGGTGATCATGAACGGCAGGGCGATGAGCAAAAGCCTCGGCAACCTGGTCAACCTGCAGGAGCAGATCGCGCTGTACGGACCGGACGCGGTCCGGGTCACCATGAT
>DASXOV010000154.1:0-4885 GCA_036494005.1 Pseudonocardiaceae bacterium
TCCAGGCCTGCCGGACCAGGGCCGACCGGTTCGGGATTGACCGCGTCGGAACTCACCACGTCGGAACTCACCGGGTAGGAACTCACCGGGTAGGGGTCCGCCAACCCGGTCACCGCCGGATCAGAGGAGCCATCGCGAGCAGGTTCGCTGAGTGGTTCCGGATCGTTGAGGAGCTGCGCATCACCGAAAGGCTCTGGATCGCTGAAGGGTTCCGGATCAAGGCTCTGGGTCGGCTCCAGGACAGGATCGGCAAAGGGATCGGCTCTCAAGAGGTCGGCGCCGGCACCGCTGTCTGTCCCGGCACCGCTGTCTGTCCCGGCACCGCTGTCTGGCATCTCGTCATGCCATGCCGGCTCACTGGTCCGAGGTGGCTCCTGGAACCAGCTTCTTGTTACGTACTGTGCGGGCTTGTCGGGCACCGCATCCCCCTTCTTCTCAGCGGGGCAGCTCGTGGCGCTTCCTGTCCCGTCGAAGGACGTCACAGATAGAGGCCCGTTCCATGCTCGGGGCGCTCACTGGCCACGGCTTGCAGGTCCCGTTCCCGCACGACCAGGTAGGTGTGTCCTCGCACCTCGAACTCGAACTGGTCCTCGGGGCTGAACAGCACCCGATCACCCACCTGGATGGCGCGAACATGGTGGCCGACTCCGAAGACCTCTCCCCAGGACAACCGCTTGGCCACTTGCGCGGTCGCCGGGATGACGATCCCACCGGTGCTCCGACGCTCGCCCTCCTCACCGACCACACGCACCATCACACGGTCGTGCAGCATCTGGATCTCGAGCTTGCTGTCGGGCACTGCGAAAGGGTACGTGCCGCCGTTCTGGTGAATCGCCGGGCACCACGACCACACGCGATTGTCCGGTGACCGTCCGCTCCGAGCGGTATCCTGATCGTCGAGCACCCAAGACCCGCGTCGAGCACCCAGAACGTGGAGAGCCCCACGGCGCTGTCAGGTCGGGGGTCCGACAGCGCCGCAGGGCTACCCGATTAATCGCTCGGCCTCCGCGAGCTGTTACACCAACGCGGGAATCTCCCCAGCTTCACTCGTTCGGCCTAATATCTCAGCTCAGTCAGCCGGTCGCCCGAGTAGAAATCGGCCGAAATGGGGCACCGTGAACGCGATCTGCCCACGTTCCCCCGAGTAGACGAGCCCCTTCTTGAGCAGGCTGTCCCTGGCAGGTGAGAGCGAGGACGGCCGGCGGCCGAGGTCCTCGGCCACCTGCGCGGTGCCCACCGGCTCGTCGCGGCCGCCGGTGAGCTCGGCCATGGACTGCAGGTACTCCCGCTCCGCCGGGGTGGCGCGCTCGTACCGGGATCCGAAGAACCCGACGGCCAGCTCGGCCTCGGCTTCGGGTGCCGCGACTTGCACATCGGTGATCCCGATCGGCGAGGCCGGGGCGGCGTCCCAGGCCGCCTTGCCGTAGGCCTGCACGAAGTACGGGTAGCCGCCCGAGGTCTCGAACAGCACGTCCAACGCATCCGGGGTGATCCCGGCCTCTTCCCGCTCCACCGGCGCCACCACAGCGCGATCGGCCTCGTGCCGGTCCAGCCGGTCGATCCGTACATAACGGAACAAGCGCTCAGAGTAGGACTTGGACGCGCTGAGCACGGCGGGCAGGTGCGGCAGACCCGCGCCGACCACCACCAGCGGCGCCCCCGACTGCGACATCTCGTGGCACGCGGCGCACAGCGCCGAGACGTCGTCGGGCGCCACGTCCTGCATCTCGTCGATCAGCAGGGCGACCCCGGTGCCCACGTCACCGGCCAGTTCGGCCACCTCGGTGAACAGCTCCACCAGGTCGATCTCGATGTCGCCGGAGTCGGCCCTGCCCTGCGCGGCGGGAACGTCGATGCCAGGCTGCCAGCGGTCCCGGAGTTTGGCGTCCGCCGGAGCGGCGCGCAGGGCGAATGCCTTGAGCACTCCCAGCACCTCTTCAACCCGATCCGGGGCCCGATGACGCAGGGCCAGGTCGCGGATGGCTCGGTGCAGCGCCGCGGACAGTGGCCTGCGCAACCCGCCCTCGGGCCGGGCTTCGACCTTGCCCGCCCCCCAGCCGCGGCGCATGGCCATCGACCGCAACTCCCCCAGCAGCACGGTCTTTCCCACCCCGCGCAGGCCGGTCAGTACCAGCGAGCGTTCCGGGCGGCCCCGGGCGACCCGCTCCAACACCACCTCGAAGGCCGACACCTCGCGGTCCCGCCCGGCCAGCTCGGGCGGTCGCTGACCAGCGCCGGGGGCGAACGGGTTGCGTACCGGGTCCATCCCTCGGACTCTATCCAGCTCTCTAGCGCACACCGGAGATTCCGCGATAGACCGCAATCGGCGTGTCGCCCGTGGTACTGATCTGCCGGTGTCTCGGACTCTCTAGCGTGCACCGAAGATTCAGCGATAGAGCGCAAGCGAGTCGGTCACGGCGGGGGGGACCACGGGGCCGTTGGGGCATTGCCCGCTCTGGCGCCTCCGGGACGCGCATCGCGCTGCCGCATCGCGGGGGACGTCATCGCGGGGACGGCGACCTGCGTATGCCGGACCTCTCGGCTTGTATTGTTGTGCATTGAGCCTGCACTAGATTTACTTATACTGGACTACTGACGGGTGTAGCCCGATGCGTCTCAGGTTCTCGACCCTGGTTCTCGACCCTGGTTCTCAACCCACTTCGCCTGACGTTTCCATGTGACCCTTCACCGCTTTGCAGATTTCTTCGCCAGCCGGGTGCTGGCGGACCGAAATTGTCAGGGGTCAACTGGAGAATGGGTTGGTGACCATGGAGGAGCAGGACGCCGAGTTGGCCCGGATCGAGGGCCTGCTCGATGTGCTGCGCGACGCCGAAGCGGAGTTTCGGCGGTCCTATTTCCGAGTGCTGGATGTGGTCACCGAATTGGAGCAGGAGAAAGCAGGTGCGGTCGCTGGATTCGGAACCACGGCTCGGCTACTGGCCGGCGTGCTGAACCTCTCGGCAACGGAGGCGCGCACCCGGGTGGAGCAGGCTGAATTGCTCACGCCACGTCGGTCGCTGACCGGGCAGCCGTTGCCTCCCGCGCTGCCGGACACCGCCGCGGCGCTGGCCGCCGGGGCAATCGGACCCGCGCAGGTCCGGGTGATCAGCAGTGTGATGTCCCGCATCCCGCCGTCGACGCACCCCGAGGTGACCGCGCAGGCCGAGATGACCCTGGCCCACGCGGCCCGCCGGTTCGCTCCTGCACCACTGGCCCGGATCGGTGAGCGACTGCTGGCGCACCTCGACCCGGACGGCTCCGCACCCGCCGAGGAGCCCGAGACTCAGCGCGAGTTGCACCTGCGTACCCGCCCGGACGGCACTGTGCGCCTCACCGGCAAGCTGGATCCCGAGGGCGGCGCCCGAGTCCTGGAGGTCCTCGGCTCCCTCAACCAGCGCCGACCCCCCGTCGACGGGGTGCCTGATTCCCGCAGCCAAGCCCGGCGTGATGCCGACGCGCTGATCGAGGCGATGAGCCGCTTGCTCGACGACGGTGAGCTCCCGGCGAAGGGCGGGCAACGCCCCCATCTTGTGCTCACCATGACCCTGGCCGAACTGGTTACCGGCCTGGGCGCCGCGACCCTGGACACCGGCGGGCACCTGACCGCCGCCGAAGCCCGCCGTCTCGCGTGCGATTGCGGCATCATCCCCATGGTGCTGGGCAGCGACTCGATGCCGCTGGACGTCGGACGTCACCAACGCCTGGCCAGTGCCGCGCTGCGCGACGCACTGGGACAGCGGGATCAGGGCTGTTCTTTCCCCGGGTGCCACCGTCCGCCCCGCTACTGCCACGCTCATCACATTCGAAGCTGGTTCGACGGCGGCGATACAGCCCTGCACAACATGTGCCTGCTGTGCGAATACCACCACACCATCGTGCACCGCCAACGCTGGCACATCCGCCTCGACGGCCGCGGCCGCCCAGAATTCATCCCTCCACCCAGCATTGATCCTGGCGGAACCCCACTCCACGACCCACTCCGACAATAAAGTCAGGTGGCCTACTACTCACCTTTCGCTGAGCTCTGTTCAACGTCTCCGGACTTTGACGAGCGGACCCGGATCACCCACGGTCGGGTGTTCTCCAGCTCGACCCGGAGGCGATGGTCAACCTGGGCGAGCGGATACAGATCGACCGGCTCGTCCATGTCCGTCAGCGTCAGGTCGCGCAGGTGCGGCAGCAAGGCCAGCGGCCCGAGGGTCAAGCTGGGGAACTGCCGCAACGTCACGTGCGCCAAGGAGGGCATCGCACCCCATGGCTCCAAATCAATGATCTGGCAGTCATACAGATTGAGATACTCCAACGCCGTTCCAGCGAGTACATCCAGCGACGTGACCGTCGGCATCGACCACACAAACAGATCTGTGAGCTGATCGAGAACAGGTGCCACCGCTGCAAGACCACCGGTAAGCGGAGCATTTTCGATAAGTCCTGACCGCCAGCGGGAGGTTGGATATGGAGACACTCGAGCTCTGGTAGAGAAGCGAGTATCTCCAATCCTCCGCTGACTGCCACTGGGCACGATCACCGTCTCCAACGCGAGACAGTGGGCGAGAGGCGACAAATCGACCGACCCCCGGATCTGGGCCTGTAGTCGGGTCGTGGACGCTGGCGCATCGCGAAGGAACGAAAGATCATCAACTTTGCCGATCTCGTACAGGTGGAGGTTGGCGTCCCGGAGATGTTGCAGGGTGTGTAGCTGGGGTATGTGCTCGAACAGTTCGACCTTGATGCTTCCCCCGTCGAGAGGTGCGTCGCGCAATACCGCGTGCGCGTAGTCACCGGGGTCGAAGTAGCGCCATACCTGGACGAGGGCATGCTGCACGGAACCGCGTGGGTCGGGTGCCCATCGGGCGAACTGGCGGAGCGCCTCGGGACCACCGAT
>DASXOV010000155.1:0-9448 GCA_036494005.1 Pseudonocardiaceae bacterium
CAGACGGCGATGCGCCGGCTGCCCGCGGGCCTTCGCGAGCTCGTCTTCTACCGGGTGGCCACCCAGGTGGGCTGCTCGTGGTGCGTGGACTTCGGTACCATGCTGCAGCGCCATCACGGGCTGGACATCGACCGGCTGCGGGAGATCGACCAGTACCCGACGTCGCCCGCCTTCACGCCCACCGAGCGCCGGGCACTGGCCTATGCCGACGCGATGACCGCACCGCCGACCGAGGTCACCGACGAGATGGTCGCCGAATTCGACACCGAACTCGGCCACGACGGTCTGGTTGAGCTGACCTACGCCATTGCGGTGGAGAACCTCCGGGCCCGGTTCAACCAGGCCCTGGGTATCACCGATCAGGGATTCACCTCGGGTGCGGCCTGCCGGCGGCCCGATCCGGGTAGCTTGTCCGGGTTGACGATGTCGTAGATCGCCACGATCTGTCCGTCCCGGATGGCGAAGCAGGACACCCGCTCGGCTAGCGGGTGCTCGGCGTCGCCGGCGAAGGGCGGAACGACCATCCCGAGATCACCGTTGACCAGCACCCACTGAACGGTGGCGAGCTGGCCCGAGCCGTAGCGCTCCAGGAGGCCGACGATGAATCTGGCCACCTTGCCGGCACCACGCACCGGGCGGTGCGCGGTGCGCTCCTTGCCGCCGCCGTCCCCGATCACCACCGCGTCGGGATGCAGCAACTCGATCAGTGCCCCGACGTCACCCCCGGCCAGCGCGGCGAGAAACGCGTCGAGCACCCGGCGCTGCTCGGCGAGCCCCACCCGGGCCGGCGGGTCCGCCGCCGCCACCGCGCGCCGCGCCCGGGAGGCGTGTTGCCGAGCGGCCGGGATCGAGCAGCTCAGCACGTCGGCGATCTCGGCGAACGGGATGCTCAGCGTGTCGTGCAGTACGAAGGCCACCCGCTGCTCGGGAGCCAGCTGGTCCAGCACCACCAGTGCGGCCATCCGCACTCCTTCGTCCCGCACGACCTCGTCCAGCGGATCGGGCGGTGCACTGGGCGCGGCGCCGTCGAGCCGGGTCAGCAGCGGTTCGGGGAGCCACGGCCCGACGTAGCGTTCGCGCTGCACAGCTGCCGAGCGCAGCCGATCCAGGCACAACCGCCCGACCACCGTGGTCAGCCACGCGCGCGGATCGCGGATCGCCGCCCGCTCGGCCTCGGGCAGCCGATCCAGCCGCAGCCAGGCGTCCTGCACGGCGTCCTCGGCATCAGCGAGCGTCCCGGTGATCCGGTAGGCCACCCCGAGCAGGCGCGCGCGATGTTCTTCGAAGATGGCTTCGCCCCGTGAGTGACGATGCGAGTCATAGGTCGCATCGCCACTCACGGGGCACAGCCTAGACTCGGCGGCCATGGCTGGACGGATCCGGGACGCCGACATCGCGGAGGTCCGCGAGCGCAACCGGATCGATGAGGTGATCGGCGAGTACGTCGCGCTGCGCCGGGCCGGTGCCGGGTCGCTCAAGGGCCTGTGCCCGTTCCATGACGAGAAGACCCCTTCGATGAACGTGCGGCCCAGCCACGGCACGTTCCACTGCTTCGGCTGCGGCGAGGGTGGCTCGGTCGTCGACTTCGTGATGAAGATCGATCACCTCGGTTTCGTGGAGGCGGTGGAGCGCCTCGCCGACCGGGTCGGGATCACGCTGACCTACACCGGCGGCGGCACTACGGTGCAGCGCGATCGGGGCACCCGTTCCCGCCTGGTCGAGGTGAACAAGCTGGCGCAGGAGTTCTACGTCGAGCAGTTGCACACCTCCGAGGCGCTGGCGGCGCGGGAGTTCCTCGCCCAGCGCGGGTTCGACGAGCAGGCCGCCGCGATGTTCGGCTGCGGGTTCGCCCCTTCGGGCTGGGAACAGCTCACCAAGCACCTGCTCGGCCGTGGGTTCACCGTCGAGGAGCTGATCAAGGCCGGGGTGTCCCGCGAGGGCCAGCGCGGCCCGATGGACCGCTTCCACCGCAGGCTGCTGTGGCCGATCCGGGACCTGTCCGGTGACGTGGTGGGCTTCGGTGCGCGGCGCCTTTTCGACGACGACCGCGTCGAGGCGAAGTACCTCAACACCTCCGAGACCGTGCTGTACCGCAAATCGCAGGTGCTCTTCGGACTCGACCTGGCCAAGCGCGAGATCGCCCGGCGGCGCCAGGTCGTGGTCGTGGAGGGCTACACCGATGTGATGGCCATGCACCTGTCCGGGGTACCCACCGCGGTGGCCTCTTCTGGCACGGCGTTCGGTGCCGAACACATCTCGGTGCTGCGCAGGCTGCTCATGGACGATGACGCGCTGCGAGGCGAGGTGATCTTCGTCTTCGACGGCGACGAGGCCGGGCAGAAGGCGGCGATGAAAGCCTTCGATGAAGATCAGCGCTTCGCCGCCCAGACCTTCATCGCGGTCGCCCCGGACCAGATGGATCCCTGCGAGCTGCGGCAAGCCAAGGGCGACGCCGCCCTGCCCGACCTGGTGGCCCGGCGTGAACCATTGTTCGCCTTCGCGATCCGAACCATGCTGGCTGAGCACGATCTGGACACGGCGGAAGGCCAGGTCGAAGCACTGCGACGGACGGTGCCTCTCGTCGCGCGGATCAAAGACCCGGCGCTACGAGATCGATACGCGACCCAGCTCTCGTACCGGAGTGGCTGGACGGGTGATGAGGCAACAGTGGTGCGTCGGGTACGTGAAACCGCTGGGGCGCCACCCCGTCGACGACGGGGTGAGTCGAAGCACGATGCTGGATTGCCACCGGGCGGTACTGAGCGGCCGCCACCCGACGACCCGCGGCTGAGCGCGCAGCGTGAGGTGCTCAAGGCGGTACTGCAGGAGCCCGCGATGACCGGGCCGGTGTACGACACCCTGCCCGCCGAGGCGTTCACCCACCCCGCCTACGTCGAGGTGCACCGCGCTGTACTGGCTGCCGGCGGCACCGGCGCGGGACTGTCCGGCCCGGAATGGATCGACGCGGTCGCCGGGCACTGCGCTCCGTACCGGTCACTGCTGACCGAACTCGCCGTGGAGACGTTGCGCGCCGGAGGCGGCGGCGAGCAGGACGACGCCCGTTACGTCTCCAGCCTGCTCGCCCATCTGCAGGCCAGCGTCGTCGGACGGCAGGTTGCCGAGATCAAGTCGCGGCTGCAGCGGATCTCGCCGCAGGAGGACGCCGATTCCTACCACCAACTCTTCGGCGACCTGGTGGCTCTGGAGCAGTACTACCGGGCGTTGCGCGAGCAGGCATTAGGGGCGCACGAATGACGGTATTCGACCGGATCCGGCGCTGGATCTCCGAACCATTGCCCTCCGGATTTCCCGGTGAGCTGGAGCCGGGTGAGCGAGTCGTCGCGCTGGCCGGGCTGGCCGGAGGCGGACACCTCGTGCTCACCCAACTCGGGGTGTGGATATCCGAGGGCGCGGTGGCCCACCGGATCGGATGGCACCTGATCAGCAAGGCGGTGTGGGATCGCAGTTCATTGCTGCTCACTGAAGCCGTCAGCACCGGCACTGCGGGTGAGAGTGTGCTGCTCAGTGATCTGCCGCCGCGCCGCGTGACCCCCGTCGAACCCGGCCGGGTTCCCGAGGAGGTCCGGGACCGGGTGACCAGGTCGATCCGGACCAGCGAGCACGTCGAGCTGCCGGGTGGCGGAGCGTGGTTCGTTCAGCGGTGCATCCCCGGCCGGGACGGTTTCGTCCTGCAGGTACGCGCCGATCCGGGCACGCCGGAAGCCGTGGTGCACCGGATGGCCATCGACGTCTCGGCCCGGTTGCCGCGACTTGTGCCGCCCGGCTAGCGTCTCGGTGTCGATGATGCGGGAGGGGTGCGGCGCCGGTGTGGGACCCCGAGGCCTACCTCACCTTCGGTGATCAACGTGCTCGGCCCTTCCACGACCTGCTCGCCCGGGTGCGGGCGAACGACCCGCGCCGGGTGGTGGATCTCGGGTGCGGCCCGGGAACCCTCACGTCGCTACTCGCCCGGCACTGGCCGAACGCCGCGCTGGAGGCGCTGGACAGCTCGCCGAAGATGGTCGCCGCCGCGCGCGAACGGGGCGTACCCGCCGCGCGGGGTGACATTGAAGATTGGTCACCCGGACCGGACGTCGACGTCGTGGTGTGCAATGCGGTGCTGCAATGGGTACCGGGACACGACGCGTTGCTGCGCCGCTGGCTGACCGAGCTGCACAGCGATGCCTGGCTTGCGGTCCAGGTACCCGGCAACTTCGCGGCGCCCTCACACGCCGAGGTGCGCAGGCTCGCCGCCGAACCGCGGTGGCGCCGCCGAGGGCTGGACCTGCGCTCACCGGACGCCGTGCTGGAACCGGCCGGGTACGCCGCACTGCTCGCCCAGCGGGCGGCGGAGGTGGACGTGTGGGAGACGACCTATCTGCACCGGCTCAAGGGGGAGGACCCGGTGCTGGACTGGATCACCGGCACCGCGCTGCGGCCGGTCAGGAGCGTTCTGCCCGAACCTGACTGGGCCGCCTTTCGCGCCGAGCTCGCGCCGCGGCTTCGGATGGTCTATCCCGCCGGCGCTGACGGCACCACCTGGTTCCCGTTCCGCCGGATCTTCGCCGTCGCGCAGATCGGCTAGCGCACTCAGGAAGCGCTGGGCGGTTGCGCCCGGTCGTTCCTGGTTCCCCCGACGCGCCCCCCGGTCAGCTCGGTCACCTTGGCCACGGCCACCCCTACGGCGCTCTGCACCGCCGGATGATCGATCACCTGCCTGCCCGCCCGCTCAAGCTGCGCATACCGCTCGCGGCCCGCGCGGGAACCCAGCACGTAGCCGATGGCACCACCCAGTAGAAAACGCCACATACTCCGCACCCTCCCGGTCGGCTCCCCCGTCCACACCCATCCTGCCCGAGCCGGGCGGGCGGGGCGTGGTGAGCAGCCGCTCGGGCGTGCGCTAGGGTGGGCGTCAGCCGGTTCGGGCAGCCGGCACTTTCCCCCATAGCTCAATTGGCAGAGCATGCGACTGTTAATCGCAGGGTTGTTGGTTCAAGTCCAACTGGGGGAGCCATCATTGCAGGTCAGCAGCTCGCAGCACTGACCCCGCCAAGATCGCGCCCACCCTTTACTCACACCCATTAGTGGGACTCGATACGAGGGCTTCCAACACGCTGGCCGCGCCGGTCTTAGACGGACATCCGCACAAGCACGAGCTCTGATCATGCCGCGCCCAGTGAGTGAGTGCTGGAGTGCTTGTACCAGGTCAGGATCGGTGAAGCGATTCTGAAGCGCTACGGGCCCTGCGAGCGCCACACCGCGCCTACACGAGCTCGTCATCCCGGAAAGAAGACGACGGCACAGACCATGCCGAACGAGGCCGATTTACGGCGGGTGTGCACTGGCCGGAGGCGGTGTCAACGGCCAGGTTGTGGTCCCCGCTGGTGGCCAACTAAAAGTCCCCACCCCTCGGGTGATCAGCGTTTCTTGGTGGGACCTCCTTGCTTGGTTCGGGCTTCACGCATGCGGTAGGAGTCGCCTTCGGTGACGACGACGTTGGCGTGGTGGAGCAGCCGGTCGAGCAGGCTGACGGCGGTGGTGTGTTCGGGTAGGAACCGGCCCCAGGACTCGAAGGGCCAGTGGCTGGCGATGCCCAGGGCGCGGCGTTCGTATGCGGCGGCGACGAAGCGGAACAGCAGTTGCGCGCCGGTGTCGTCGGGCGGGGCGAACCCGACTTCGTCGCAGATGATCAGCTCGTTGCGGAGCAGGGTGTCGATCACCCGGCCGACGCTGTTGTCGGCGAGGCCGCGGTAGAGAGTTTCGACGAGTTCGGCGGCGGTGAAGTAGCGGACACGGTGCCCGGCCGCCACGGCGGCGACGCCGAGGGCGACGAGCAGGTGGCTCTTGCCGGTGCCGGCTGGTCCAACCAGGCAGAGGTTCTCCTGCGCGGTGATCCATTCCAGCGAGGCGAGGTAGTCCAGCGTCGCGGTGGGGATGGTGGACACGCTGCGGTCGAACTCGTCGAGGGTCTTGGTGACCGGGAACGCCGCGCTCTTGAGGCGAGTCCGGGCGTTGGAGGCGTCGCGGGCGGCGATCTCAGCCTCGATCAGGGTGCGCAGCAGCTCCTCCGGCGCCGGGCGCTGGGTCTTGGCTGTCACGAGCAACTCGGGGGCGAGTTGGCGCATCGCGGCTAGCTTCAGCCTGCGTAGCCCATCGACCAGGTCGGGGGCCAGCGCCGGCGCCGGCGCGTTCACGACAGGCCGCCGATGGCGTAGTCGGCCAGCGAACGGACCCCGGACCACGGGCAGCTCGAGCACCAGGGCGTCCCCGGCAGCTGTCGGGTCAGCTGTCCCGGCGCCGGCGGCGAGGATGGAACGTATATCGGCGGCGCGCCACCGGCCGAACGCGACCGCTCGGCCGAGCGCAGCCAGAAACGCCTCGTCGCCGTGCGCGGCGCGCAGCGTGTTCAGCTCGGCCAGTTCCGGCCCGAGGCGGGTGTTGCCGGCTGCGGCGGCACCGGTGATGAACGCCTCCGCGACCGGCCCGAGCACGCAGAACTGTTTCTCCGCAACCGTTTTCGGGCGCACCGCTCGCCGCGGCGCCGGTCGTGGGCGCCGTAGTGCTCATCGAGCACCGACGCCTCGCCGGGCGCGACCAGGGTGTGCTCGGCGACCACCTCGCCGGTCTCGCCGACGCCGGCCACGATCACCAGCAGCCGCCCGTCGTCAGTGCGCAAACCGACCTGCTCACCGATGAGCCGGGTCGGTACCGAGTAGCGGGCCGAGCCGAACCGGACACAGGAGAGCCGGTCGACCCTGCGGGTCACCACCCTGCCGACACTCGCCCCGCAGCGACGGCAACGGGCCGAGCAGTTCACGTTCGATCACCAACTGCTCGGCCGGCACCGCGTGGATTTCGCTGTGCACTGCCGCGTTGACCTCGACACACCACACCGCGGCCAACGCGTTGGCCGCGCCGAGATCGGCGAAGGGTGCCTGCGGCACGATCAAGTCCCGCTTGGCGTAGCCGACGAGGTTCTCCACGATTCCCTTGCTCTGCGGGTCGTTCGCCTCGCAGAAGTCCGGTCGAAACCCGTAATGTGCGGCCAGCCGCAAGTACTCCCGGTGTGGGCACGACCCGGTTGGCGACCACCCCACCCTTCACCCAGCCCATCCGGTCGGCCAGCACCACACCCGGCACCCCGCCTAGTACCTCGAAGCACTCCGCCAGCATCGCCAGCGTGGTCTCCGCGCGCTCGTCGAGGGTGAAACGCACGAACCGGACCCGGCACCAGGCCAGCACCGCGCAGAACACGTGCAACCCACCGAAACTGCCCCAGTCGATCACCAGATACTCGCCCGGTGACCACACCGCCGGCCGCCGGCCACGGTGATTGTCCTGACGCCACAGCTGTTTCTGCGCCGCGACCAGGCGACGGAAGTTCCGCGGTGAACCCGTGTAGCCCGCAGCGCGGGCCGCCAGCAACAGTCGCTTCGCCGAGATCCGGCCCTTGGTCTTACCCACCCGCGCGACCACCAACTCGGCCACATCGTCGTAGTTGCGCACCCGCGGCGCCCGCACTACCGGGCCACCGCCGGCCTCCTGCCGGTCGATCACCCGCTTCACCGTCTTGGGCGTCGTGCCCGCGATCTGCGCGGCGCCACGATAAGTGCCCACCTCACGGTAGGCGGCAATGATGTCCATCCGATCCCTCACAGACTTCAATGCAAGCTCCTGGGCGGTGCGGTGACTGGCTGACACCGCCACCGTCACCGCCCAGGCCCAACGCTCCCGAACGACACGACGAGCGAGGGACGGGGACTTTTATCTGGCCACCAGCGAGGACCTACACCTGGCCACCTGCGGGGACTTTCTCATGGCCACGGACAGGCGGCGCGGGGACGCTTCTGGCAACCGAGCAGGCATCTCGTCTCGCTGAGCATGGTCGTGCTGTCTAGCGCTATCGGACTAATTACTCCCGCCAAATGGCGCCAAATCCGCCTCGAGACGGGGCAACGGACGGCGCGGAGCCCTAGTGTGTGCTCGCCCCGCGGCGCCGGGAGATATAGCCCTAGCCGGAAGACAGCCACGAAGAGTGACCGGAGTTCGCTCGCGAAGTGAGAAACCATGATTAGAATCGAAAACGAAGAGGACGAGAGCCTGATCCATGTTCTCTGGATCAACGCGGGTTTGTCGTGCGACGGAGAATCAGTCGCGCTCACCGCGGCGACTCAGCCCAGCATCGAAGAGATCGCATTGAGTGCCCTTCCCGGGCTGCCCAACATCGCTCTGCACTGGCCCATGCTTACCTTCGAATGCGGCCCCGACCAAGGCGCCGACACGTTCATTGAATGGTTCCACAGAGCAGGCCGCGGTGAGTTGGATCCGTTCATCCTTGTCGTGGAGGGCTCCATTCCGAACGAACAGATCAACGGTGACGGCTACTTCACCGGCTTCGGATGTAGCCTCTGGACCGGCCAGCCGATCACCGTTAACGAGTGGCTGGACCGGCTGGCGCCGTTGGCGACGGTCGTGCTCGCGGTCGGTACCTGCGCCGCCTACGGCGGGATCCATGGCATGGCCGGGAACCCGACCGGTGCCATGGGTGTGCCCGACTATCTGGGCTGGGACTGGAAATCCAAGGCCGATATTCCCATCGTCTGTGTGCCCGGCTGCCCGACGCACCCGGACAGCCTGTCCGAGACGCTGCTGTACCTGATCTACCAGATCGTCGGCCAATCGCCGATGATCCCGCTGGATGACCAGTTGCGCCCGCAGTGGCTGTTCGGCAACACCGTGCGCGAAGGCTGTGACCGCGCCGGGTACTACGAGCAGGGCGAACTCACCGACCGCTATGACTCCCCGCAGTGCCTGGTCAAACTCGGCTGTATGGGCCAGGTGGTGAAATGCAATGTGCCCAAGCGTGGCTGGATCAACGGCGTGGGGGGCTGTCCCAATGTGGGTGGGATCTGCATCGGCTGCACCATGCCCGGTTTCCCCGACAACTTCATGCCGTTCATGGAACAGATACCCATCACCTGGCGCAGCGACGCCGAAACTTTCCCGGACGGTCCGCTCACCTTAGTCCAAAAGGAGAGTTACGGGTCCGTCATCCGGCGGCTCCGCGAGATCGCCATAAAAAACTACGAAACGGAACCTTCGTGGCGCAACAACGAGCCGGAACTCACCACCGGCTACCAGGCAGTGCCTGGTCAAACTTGGCTGCCCGGGCCAGGTGGTGAAATGCAACCTGCCCAAGCGGGGCTGCCCAAGCTGCCCCAACGGCGTCGGCGGCCGCCCCACCAAGGGTTTCGGCCTCCGAGTGCGGTATGACTGCGATCCCTTGTCGTGATGATCGAAAGAGCGAACCGGAGTTCGCTCGTGAAGTGAGAAACCATGATTAGAATCGAAAACGAAGAGGACGAGAGCCTGATCCATGTTCTCTGGATCAACGCGGGTTTGTCGTGCGACGGAGAATCAGTCGCGCTCACCGCGGCGACTCAGCCCA
>DASXOV010000156.1:0-4075 GCA_036494005.1 Pseudonocardiaceae bacterium
GACGGTGACTTGCGTCATGGTCGTCAGTTTCATGATCGCGGTTCCCTCCTCCTTGGGGGCGCCCCTCGCGGGCGGCCTCTCACCCCTTCTACGAACACCTCCGCCCCGATCCGACACCGCCTCCCGGATTTCTTTCAAGGACTTTCTGGTACCGCGGTGCTATGTGAACCCGCCTGAACGCTGGTGAATGAGACTAGGACTGAGATAGCGGGATGGCGAGCAGCGCAACATCGTCGAGGTGACGGTGACCAGGTGCCCTTCCAGTCAGCTGCGCGCCGATCATGGTGATGATCTGGGTGACGGCCGGGGACCGGGAGCATCGACGAGGTTGCCACGGGTCTTGACAAGCAGGGGAGTTGCGTTTCAGGATGTCGGTCAGACGACCGAACGAGTATCACCAGCCGGTCCGAGTCAACGCCTGGAGGATTCGTGGTGGTGGAGCAGGACACCCGGCTGCGGATTCTGGCCGCGGCCAAAGATGCGCTGCTGGATGTCGGCTACGCGAACCTGTCGACGCGGGGCATCGCTGAGACGGCGGGGGTGCCGCTGAGCCAAATTCACTACCACTTCGGGTCGAAGCAGAACTTGATGCTCTTGGTCCTGGACATGGAGAACCAGCAGCGGCTTGGCCGGCAGGCTGCCATGTACCAGTCCAACTTGCCGCTCTGGAAGCAGTGGCAGCAGGCCTGCGACTTCTTCGACGAAGACCTTGAGTCGGGCTATGTCCGGGTGCTGATGGAGATGACGGCGGCGGGCTGGTCGAACCCGGAGATCGCCGACGCGGTATCTGGCCAGATACGGGGCTGGTTCGGTCTTCTGGCCGAGGTGGCGCAGCGGGCTGCTGAGCGGTTCGGCTCGCTGGGGCCGTTCACCCCGGAGGAGCTGGCCGCGCTGGCGGGCCTCCCGTTCCTGGGAGCAGAGGCGGTGATTCTGCTTGGCCTGGACGAGTCGAAGATCGCGGCGCGCCCGGCGCTGCGCAAGATCGGTGAGCTGCTGCGGATGATCGAGGAGCCACCACAGGCCCGGTGGCGGCGATGAGGGCCTGCCAGCCGACAGTTCAGGACACCGTGGAGCGCGACGGTGTCGGGATCTTCTACGAGGTGTACGGCGACGGCGAGACGACCGTCCTGATGCTGCCAACGTGGTCGATCATCCACTCGCGGTGCTGGAAGTTGCAGGTCCCGTACCTCGCGCGTTACTACCGGGTCATCACATTCGACCCTCGCGGCAATGGGCGGTCGGGCCGCCCGGCCGGGCCAGAAGCGTACGGTGAGGGGGAGTTCGCCGCGGATGCGCTTGCGGTGCTGGACGCCACCGGTACCGAACACGCGGTCCTGGTCGGCTTCTCGATGGGCGCGCAGCGCGGCCTGCTGCTGGCTGCCGAGCATCCCAAGAGAGTGACGGGCGCGGTATTCATCGGGTCGGCTGTCCCGCTGGCTCCGGTCCTACCTCGCGCGGCCTGGGTCGACGACTTCAGCATGCGGCGCGACTTCTACCAAGGCTGGGACAAATTCAACCGTCACTACTGGGTGTCGGACTACGAGGACTTCCTCGAGTTCTTCTTCGCGGAGCTCTGTAACGAGGCGCACTCGACCAAGCAGCGCGAGGACGCGGTGGCGTGGGGACTGGACACCGATCCCGAGACGCTGGTCGCCACGCAGTTCGGCGCAAGAGTCGATACGGACGAACTGCGCGCACTGGCCGCACGGGTCTGCTGCCCGGTGCTCGTCATCCACGGGACGGACGACGCGATCCGCCCGTACGAATCGGGTGCTGCCTACGCCGATCTCTTCGGCGGTGCCCTGGTATTGCTGAAGGGCTCCGGTCATGCGCCACACGCACGTGACCCGGTGAAAGTGAACCTGCTGATCAAGCAGTTCGCGGATCGGGTCCGGCGATGAGGGCGCGGCTGCCTGACCGGGAGGGCGTCATCGAGCGCGACGGCGTTCGCGTCGCCTTTGAGATCTTCGGCAACGGCGAACCAGCGCTGCTGCTCGTCCCGGCGTCGCCGATCACGCATGCACGGTCGTGGAAGGGGCTCGTTCCATCCCTGGCGCGCCGGTTCACCGTCACCACCGATGGCCGGGGCACTGGCCGATCCGACCGCTCTCCGACGCCGGAGTGCTATGCGCCGGCCGAGGTGGCCGCTGACCTGCTGGCGGTGCTGGATGCGACCGGTGTCGACCGGGTCGTCCTGGTCGCTCACTGTCACCCGGTGCCCTGGGCGCTGCACCTCGCGGCGGACCACCCCGAGCGCGTCGCCGGTGTTGTCGCGATCGCCCCGGGGATCGCGGTCGCGCCGCCCAATCCCCGGACGGTGGAGGCGGAACGGCGGTGGGCAGACCGGCTGGACGCGCCGACCGGCTGGAGTATGCGCAACCGGCACTTCTGGCGGCAGGCCGGCGGCTACCGCGAGTGGGTGGGGTTCTTCTTCGGCCAGCAGCTGCCCGAGCCGCATTCCACCAAGCAGTACGACGACACGGTGGGCTGGGCGCTGGACACGGACGCCGAGGCGATGATCGCCGAATTCGCCAACAAGATCACGGGGGCCCCGATGCACACAACGACCTGGACCCGCGGCCCGTGCCGTCCGACGCGGGCTCTGTACCTGTCCTCTCCCATCGGGCTCGGCCACGCCCGCCGTGACGTGGCCGTGGCCAAGGAACTGAAGCGGCTCCGCCCCGAGCTCGAGATCGACTGGCTGGCCCAGCACCCGGTGACCACCGTGCTGGACGCCGAGGGCGAGCACATCCACCCCGCCAGCCAGTGGCTGGCTAGCGAATCCGCGCACGTCGCCTCCGAGGCCGCCGGGCACGACCTGCACTGCTTCCAGGCCCTGCGCCAGATGGACGAGATCCTGGTGGCCAACTTCATGGTGTTCCAGGAGGTCGTCGAGGAGGGCTGCTACGACCTGGTCATCGGCGACGAAGCCTGGGACGTCGACCACTACTGGCACGAGAACCCCGAGCTGAAACGGGGCCAGAACGTGTGGCTCACCGACTTCGTCGGCTACCTGCCGATGCCAGACGGCGGAGAGCGCGAAGCCTTCCTGACCACCGACTACAACGCCGAGATGATCGAGCACATCGACCGCTATCCGTGGATCCGGGACCGGGCCATCTTCGTCGGAGAAGACCAGGACATCGTGCCGGACACCTTCGGCGGGAACCTGCCAGCCATCCGGGAATGGACCACGCAGCACTTCTCCTACTCCGGCTACATCACCGGCTTCACCCCACCCAAGCCGGACGAGGTGGCGTCGATCCGCTCCCAGCTGGGCTACCGCGACGACGAGTTGGTCTGCCTGGTCGCCGTGGGCGGCAGCGGCGTCGGGCAGGCCCTCATCGACAAGGTCGTCGCTGCCTATCCGCTGGCCAGGAAGGCGATCCCGGAGCTGCGGATGATCGTGGTGACCGGCCCCCGTATCGACCCGGCGGCCTACCCCCAGCGAGCGGGCCTCGAGGTGCATGGCTACGTCCACCGCCTCTACCACCACTTGTGCGCCTGCGACCTGGCCGTCGTCCAGGGCGGGCTGACCACCACGATGGAGCTGACGGCCGCCAAGCGGCCGTTCCTCTACTTCCCGCTCGGGCACCACTTCGAGCAGAACTTCCACGTCAGGCACCGGCTCGACCGCTACGGCGCCGGCCAGTGCATGGACTACGCCAGCACCGACCCGGACTTCATCGCCGACCGCATCACCGAACTGGCTGGCAAGCCCGTCAGCTACCGCGACGTCGAGACTGACGGCGCGGCCCGCGCCGCCCAGCTCATAGCCGAACTCATCTAGCAGGTAAACGCCGTGTATCACCGGACCCAGGTCCCACGCCCAATAAGTAGGTCGGTCGATCGAATGAAGACCGTCATCACATCAAGGAGGCACCACATGACCACAACCGAGATCCCAGCCGACAACGGCGTCAACGTCGAAGCACTGCTTGGCGTCCGCGACGCCCTGGCGGACACCCCGGAGATCGCCCAGTTCCAATGGCGGTCGACGGTGTCCTGGGTCAATGGCACGCACAGCCGCTCGGACGTCGAGACGTTCTACGGCTTCGGCGACGAGCAGCAGCAC
>DASXOV010000157.1:0-2705 GCA_036494005.1 Pseudonocardiaceae bacterium
TACGCGAAGTTCGACAAGGGACTGCGTGGTGCGATGTACGAGGCCCTGCACGTCAAGCCCGCCGACCGGCAGAAGGCCTTCAAGAAGATTGAACCAATCGTCGATCAGTACAAGAAGCTGTACAACGCTTGGACCAATCACGGAGACAATTCAGCGCGAGTTGTGGCCACCGACAAGTTGGCGAGAACACTGGACGATTTGGACAGGTTCCTGACACGCGCGATTGACTAGCCCCGACTGCACACCCGAGAACACCCGCGACGGGCCCGCTGGTCCCCCGGTGAGACGCTGTGTCGCTCGTTCCTCCAAAATGCGGAAGGCGGCAACCGCCCGAGTCATCGTCGCGTGCGCTCCCAAACGAAAGCCAGGGAGCCGGAGCCCAAACCGTCCAACAGCGCGTTCACCTCAATGGTGGTAGTCAGGCTAAGTAGCTGTCGCCTTGGTCCGACCCATGATTCCGGGCACCCGAGCCCACCGGCTAGAGCAATGACAAGGTGTGCGGCCGCTGGCGATCTTGTCGGGTACGCAGCGGGTACGCAGGAGATTCAGCGGTAGTCCGCGCGGACCAACGTCACCAACGCACGCAAACCAACAATCCCGGCGATTCCCACCTTGCCACCGCCGCCCAACGCGACTAGCTAGGTGGGCGGTGCTAAACACCCGTGCTTGGGCGGCGGCATGGTGCTGCAACGGCGGTGAGGTCAGCTGCACTGCCGTGAATGCGCCGCCCATTGGCAGCTGGGCGCTGGACGGTGGCCGCCACTTGCGGTGCGACGACGGCGTGCTGTGAGCGTTTCGCCTGCCGGGTAAGGCTTTCAGCGTCTTGTGCAGCTCATCCTGTCGCGGTGGCCCATCCTTGGCTCGGGGTGCTGGCCAGGGCGAGCACGGCCAGCCGTTTGAGGTTGACGGCGGCGGCGAGCAGCGCGAAGTCGGCGGCGATCTTGGTGGCGCCGCGGACGCGGGCGCGGCGCCCGCCGTGGCGGCGGCG
Organism: Pseudonocardiaceae bacterium; assembly: GCA_036494005.1. GTDB lineage: Bacteria > Actinomycetota > Actinomycetes > Mycobacteriales > Pseudonocardiaceae. Next base: position 989 of record DASXOV010000157.1, read on the forward strand.
CATCAGGTGCGCGATCTTGCGTTCGACCTTGGGTCGGGTGGCCCGGTAGTCGCTGACCCAGTCCGGGTCGCGTTGCCGGGCCCGGGCATCGGCGAGTTGCCGCTCGTGGATGCCGACGCTGACGGTCCGTCCGTCGGGGGCGGTAGTGCACTGCTGACGGAGCGGGCAGTGGGTGCAGTACGGCCAGAAGTTGGCGGCGCCGGCCCCGTTGCTGCTGCGCCGGATCGCTGCGCTGTGCCCGGCCGGACACCTCACCGTGTCCTGATCCAGATCGACGGTGAAGCGGTCCTTGGACAACATGCCGCCGCCGGCGACCGGCTGCTGGGTCTTGCACTTGGACTCGATCCCCGCCCGCTCCAGCCGGTCGTGGAACACGCCGGTGCCGTAGGCGTTGTCGCCGTAGACACTCGCCCGATCCGCGGTGCTGCCTTCGCCCGGATCACCGGCGTCCTCGCTGGACTCGCCCTCGACAGCGGTGTCCTGGGTGGAGTCCTCGAGCAGGTCGGTGATCAGGTCCTCGGCGGCGCTGGCGTCTGCGACATTGCCGGCAGTCACCGTGGTGGCGGTGATGATCTCCGAGTCGGGATCGAGCCCGACATGGCCCTTGTAGCCGTCGAAGCCGCGTGCCGCGGTCTTGTGCCCGTGCCGGGTCTGGGGGTCCACGGTAGAGATCACCCGGTCTTTCGCGACCCGCCGCGCAATCCGGAACACCCCCGCCTCGTCTTGATCGAGGTCCTGACCCAGGACGGTGGCCAGCAACGCGGCGGCCTGACTCACTGCGTCGCCCAACTCGCGGCCGTCCAGCACCGCGAGCAGCGCCATCCCGTCGCGGGCCAGCGCATCGACCAGCTCGGCGCGGGCCTGGGCATCGTCGTAATCACAGACCGGCTTGCCGGCGCCCGCGTAGTCGTCCTCGCGGACCAGCACCGCCCGCAACCGGCATTCGAGCTCAGTGTCAGCGACCTTGACCAGCCCCCGGATCGCCGAACGGATCAACGTCACGGTGTCCATCGTGGCCACCGCGTCATACAACGCTGTCGAGTCCAACACCCGCCGTCGCCCGACCAGCCCCGCAGCCTTGGCCACCTCCAACACCGCGTCGAAGATCCGGTTCGGGGCCTGCGACGCGGCCAGCCGCGCCCGCATGTCCACCAGCACCGTGTGCACGAAGCCCGGGTAGTCGAAATCCAGCCCACCAGCGGCGTACTTCCACCGGGCATCGAAGGCGAACCGGTCCACCGCCTCCCGATCCGAGCAGCCCTCGATGCGCTGCAACACCATCACCACCGCCACGATCATCGGCGGCACACTGCGCCGACCCACACCGGTGAACAGGTCCGCGAACCCCTCATCAGAAAACAGCCGGTGACACTCCCGGTGCAGCAGCCCGTAGATCGAATCCGGCGCCACCCGCGGCTCACAGAACCCTGCCGTGGACCGGAACAGATCCGGCTGCCTCGGCGTCTGCCCCAACGTCACCGCTCAGCCCGACAACGAAATCCCTGTCCCATAGGAACATTCTCCCGAAACGATCAACCAGACCATGGACCGCCGCGCGGCGAAAAACACCAGGCTCCCAGTGAGGCTTCGCCTCTGACCGCCGAGGTGGGGGCTGGTTCGCGTTGTCGGGTGCGGCCAGGCTGTGGGCTATGGCTGCGGTGACGGTGAACGATCTGCTGGACGGGCATGTGGTGCTGGATCTGCAGTGCCTGGATCG
>DASXOV010000158.1:0-24280 GCA_036494005.1 Pseudonocardiaceae bacterium
CCGGGTGAGGCTGTGCCTGCGCAGATAGTTCGCCTTGGTCAGCAGGGGCAGCGCCCGGAAATCGGCCATCTCCCGCACCGCGGCGGGATCGACGTCGTGCTCCGCCAGGAAGTCCCGGTAAGCGGGCACCCCAGCCGCAACCGACTGGAACAGGGCCAGGGCCTGCTGCTCGATCCGCGCCGGGTCACCGGGGGTGAGCAGCGCGTCCAGCGGAGTCGAGGAGAACTCCTCCGTCATGAACTCCTCCGTGGTGTGACGGCAGTCCACCTGATGGTGCCCGCTGCCGCCCTGGAGCCTCACCCGGGTGCCCGGCAAGGTTGACGCTGATGGACGAACCGGTCATCACCCACCCGAGATAATCTCGGAATCAATGCAAGCAAGAACCACAGAGATCGCCCGCTGTCGGGCCCCCCCGATCTGGTGGCCTGGAAAGACAGCAATCCCTGGAAAGACAGCAATCCGAGGGGGGCGACGGCATGCGGTTTGATCGATTGTACAAGACGAATGCCCTGGTAATAGGCGTGATCGCGGTCGCAGCGGTGGGGTGCGGCACGTCGGGCTCGCCTACACAGCCGGCACCGGCGATGCGCCCGGTCAGGCCCGCGACAGTGCTGATCACCGCGGCGGGTGGCGATCAGGTGAATCCCACGACGCCGATCGTGGTGACAGCGGGCAATGGCACACTCAGTTCAGTGACAGTCACCAACCCACACGGCAATCAGGTGACCGGTGCGCTGTCCAGCGACCACGTGAGCTGGCGGACGACCGAGGTACTCAGCTACGGCGCGGACTACGACGTGTCGGCGACGGCTGTCGGCCGCGACGGCAGGACCGTCGAGCAGCGCGCCACGATCCACACCCTCACCCCGAAGCGGCAGGTGGATCCCAGCGTCTTCCCGGCCCCCGGCCCCAACGTCGACGTGGGTGTCGGCCAGCCGATCGTGGTCCGGTTCGACCAGGACATCACCGATCACGTCGCGGCGGAAAGGGCACTGCAGGTCGTTTCGGTACCCGACCAGCCAGGGGGCTGGGGCTGGGTCTCGGACCAGGAAGTGCACTACCGGCCACAGAACTTCTGGCGACCCGGCACCCGGGTCACGGTCAATGTCAAGACCTACGGGGTGGATCTGGGTGCGGGCGTCTACGGCCAGGCCGATCGAACCCTCGACTTCACGGTGCACGAGCCGTGGGTAGCCAGGGCTGACGGCAACACCAAACAGATGCAGATCTTCCACAACAATCAGTTGGTCAACACCCTGCCCATCAGCATGGGCAAGGAAAACACACCCACCCATGCCGGAATGCACGTGATCTCGGAGAAGCACGAGAAGGTCACGATGGATTCCTGCACTTACGGTGTGTGCCCGGGCCACCCGGACTACTACCGCGTGGACGAGTACTTCGCCCAGCGGATCTCCGACGACGGCGAGTACGTGCACGAGAACCCGGCCAGCGTCGACGCGCAGGGTAATACCAACGTCTCGCACGGGTGTATCAATCTGAACCAGGAGAACGCACAATGGTTCTTCCAGCATTTCGGACCCGGTGACGTCGTCGATGTGGTGAACTCGGGGGGGCCGCCGTTGTCCCCCACCGACACCTACGGTGTCTGGGCGGCGTCCTGGCCGGACTGGCAGACCCGAAGCGCACTGCGAGGTTGAGCCCGCCGGATCTCCGGCCGGGGATGATGGCCGGTAACCGGGGAACCGGGAACTGGTAACCGGAAAACCCCGGTGCGCGACACACAGAGTGGCGCACACCAGACACGGTGTGCGCTCCACGATCTTATGACGGCGGACCGATGACGCAGGCAGCGAGGGAACCCGGGCCGGACGAGCTCGACAGGCGGATAGCCGAGCTCGCCGAGCTGATGAACACGGTGCCCACCTGGGACCTGCCTGCCAGGTCAGGCCTGCTGGGTGAACTGCTGCTGGAACGGTACGAGCTGGCGGGACACGCTGCCGACCTGTGCGCTGGACTGACCCGGTTGCGTTTCGCCTCCGCGGGCGTTCCGGACCATCCGGACGCACCGATGTGGTGCTACCTGCTCGGCGTCGGCTACGGCGCGCGGGCCGCCGCTGGGGTGGCGGCGGGCGCGGAGCCGGCCGACTGGGACACCGCGATCGGCTGGATGACCAGGTCACTCGCCGGTGCCGACCACGACCGGGTCGACCCGGACACCACCATCGCCGACCTGGCACTGCTGCATTTCCGCAGGTTCCACAACCTGGCGCCGGAATGGGACCCGGCCACGGCACGGGACGAGGCGGACCGGCTGGTCGACTCGCTCACCGAGCTCACCGTGTCCAGACCGGGCTCCGCGCCAGCCGGTGTGGTGGCGATGCTGCGCGGACTGGCACTATTGGCCCGGTACGGCGTGGCCGCCGAGCCTGCCGACCGGGACGGCGGCATCGAGCTGCTGACCGACGCGCTCCCGCTGGTGCCGCCGGACCTGGGACTGCTCGCCGAGGCATGGACCGAACTCGCCGACGCCCACCATGACAGGTTCCTGGCGCAGCAGGATCAGGGCTGCCTGCGTCGGTCGATCGATGCGGCCGGTCAGGCGTTGCGGCACACCACCGCGGACGGACCGCTCGGGGTCATGCTTCGGCTCGACCTCGCCGGGCGCCTGCAGACCCGCTGGCAACTCACCGGCGACACCGTCGACCGGGATCGGGCGATCGAGTATCTGGCCGGTTTCCTCGCCGTACAGGCCGGTGAACCACCGATCTGGCAGGTATACGGTGATCTGCTGTGCGAGCGTGGTGACGCGAACGACGACGCCGCGGATCTGTCCACCGCGATCCGCTGGCTACGACGATCGGCCGAGGCAGCGCTGTCGTTCGGGCTGCCGCGGTCAGGCGGCGAGTGGCTGCCGTGGCACTCGCTCGGGTACGCGCACCTGTGTCGCTGGGAGATCACCGGAGACACCACGGACCGCGATCAGGCGATCTCCTGCCTCGGTGTCGCGCTGGATCGTGGTGTGCCCGATGCCGGGCTCGCGCTCGGCGCCCACCAGGCCAGGGTGATGGCGGCCTACGACCAGGTCATCCGGACTCCCGACGACGCCCGCCCCGGCGCAGGCATCGAGGCCAGGGACCTGTTCGATCGCGCCTACCAGGCTCTGGAGGTATGGGCTGATTCCGAACCGGCGGCGGCCGCGGAACTCGCGCTGCTCCTGGCGTACGCGGAGATAGCGGTGCTGCCGGACCCGGGCGAGGGGGATCCGGGCGAGGGGGATCTCGCCGAGGGACATCCGGCCGAGGGAGATCCGGCCGAGCCCGGCAACGCCCGGGTGCGCCGCCTGCTCGGCTGGGCGCGGGCCCACCCTGACTCGAGGTCGGGCTGGACGGCTCCGATGCACGGAATCGGAGGTCTCGCCGACCTACTCGACCAGGCGCTGTCCCACGGCGCGGCCGGAATTTCGGCGCTGCTGAGCAGCCCGGCCAGCGCCCGGCCCGAGGGGTCCGGAGGCCTTCCCCATGCACAGCGGCAGGCCCTCGACGACCCCGAGCTGGCTCTGATGGCGACGATTGCCGACCTGATGCGCCTCCACGACCGTGGTGATGTCGTCGCGACCAGGAAGGCGGTCCGCGAGGCGCTCGACCTCGCCCACGCCCTACCGCCCTCGCCGACCACGGAAAACCTGCTCAGGTACCTCACCTCGTTCGCCCAGATGTATGCGATCGGCGATGCCGGATCGGCGGACCCTCCTCCCCGCACCGGCGGTCCGGGGGGCGTTTCCACCCCGATGTTGCAGCTCGGGGAGGCGGGCGTGGTGGCGACCGCGGCGATCGCGGCCTGCGACGCCGACAGCCTGCGCGCCGCCCGGTCCCGGATCGAGGAGATCGGCCGCCCGCTCGGACCGGACCACCCGCTGACGCCGGAACTGGTCAACCTGCTCGGCGTGCTCAGCCTCGAACTGGCCCGCAGGCAGCCATGGGACATCGCCGTCACCGACGCCGCCGTGCAGGCCAACACCGCAGCCGTGTCGTTGACCGCCGGTGGCGAACACCCGCTCTTCGTCATGACGGCGCTGAACCTGGCCGAGGCACATCGGCTCCGGGGCGACGGCGAGGATCTGATCCGCAGCCGGGAACTCGGCCTGGCGGCGTTGCGCGGACATGCGGGTCAGGTACTGCTGGAATCCGGCACGGATCACGCCATCGACGCGGCGCGCGGTGCGGCCGCCGACGCACACCGGGTCGCGGGGTGGTGCGCCATCGACCTGGCCGGCGATCGGCGAGCAGGCGAGGACCTGGTACGCGCCCTGGACGCCGGGCGAGGATTTCTGGTGCACGCCGCCACCACCTCGGCCACCGTCGCCGACCAGCTCATCGCGCTCGGCCATCCCGAGCTGGCCGCCGAGTGGGTCACGACCGGTGGCGCCGAACGCATCGACATCGGCGGATTCCCCGGTGCCGCACGACGGGCGAGCGCGCCTGCTGATCTCCGGGGCCGGGTGCTCGGCGCGTTGTCGGGGGCACTGGACGCGGGGGCACCGCCCGACGTCGCCGAGATCCGGTCCGCGCTGCGCGCGCACGGTTCCGATGCGCTGGTCTATCTCGTGCCCGCCGCACCGGGCTGCCCGGGAATGGCGGTCATCGTCGCGGCCGACGGCCCGGTCGAGCTGCTGCCGATACCCGAGCTGGACGTCGCCCCGGGGTCACCGGTGCCGGAGTACGCCGCAGCCTGCCGACGGGTCCAGGAGGCGACCGGCGCCGACGGCGCGGCGGCATTCGCGGACTGGCAGCAGGCGCTGCGCACCCTCGGCGCATGGGCCTGGACGGCGGCAGCGGGTGATGTGCTCGCGGCCTGCGCCCCGCCGTGCGCAGGCCGGGCACCACGGTTGCTCCTGGTGCCGGTGGGGATGCTCGCCGTGGTGCCGTGGCACGCCGCGAGCCGGCTCGACGCGGGGAACGTCCGATACCTGGCCCAGGACGCCGTCACCTCGTCGATCCCTTCGGCGCGGGTGTTCTGCGACGTTGTGCCGCGCAGGCGCTACCCCGACGGTGCCGCCCTCATCCTGGGCGACCCGAGCGGTGAGCTGGCGGCGGCCGGCAGGCAGGCGCAGGTGATCCACCGTGAGTTCTATCCGGACGCGACGCTGCTGGGCACCGCGGGGCCGGGCGGGGACGGCGGACGACGGCGCGTCGCCGACGGGCCGGGCACTGTCGCCGAACTACTGGGCTGGCTGGCCGACCAGACCCGGCCGCAGCGAATGCTGCACCTCGGCTGCCACGCCAGGGTGGACCCCGAGCGCCCGGCGAGGTCCACGCTGCAGCTGTCCGACGGCTCCACTTCCGTGGCGACGGTGCTGGGCCGTCGGCCGGTCGCCCGGCTGCGGCTGGACACCGTGGTCCTCTCCGGTCGCACCGAGGTGACCGGCCAGTGCTACGACGAGGCGGCCGGCCTCGGCACGATGTTTCTCACCCTCGGTGCGCGTTCGGTGTTCGATTCGCTCGGGGTGGCGCAGGACCGGCACACTATGTTGGTCATGTTCATGGTGCACCATTTCATGGTCGCGGAAGGATGCGCACCTGCCGAGGCGCTGCACCGGGCTCGGTTGTGGATGCTCGATCCGAATCGCCGGATCCCGGGCACGCTGCCCCCCGAACTGACCGGCGACCTGGCCAGCGAGTCGGCCGGCGAGTCGGGCCCGCTGACGCCGGAGGACCCCTCGTACTGGGCGGGTGTGCACCACCTGGGCGCTTGATCATGACCGAGATCCCCAGCATGCCCTGCTCGTCACCTGGTGAGCACCGGGCGCCGGTCAGGACGGACCGGCGACCTGGGCGCGGAGTTCGGGACAGTCGGTGGCGGGATTGTCGCTGGGGCAGTTCAGTATGTGTGTCAGATAGTCACGGGCGATGCCGAGCTGGCTGATCCTGTCCTCCATGGCGGACAGGCGCGCAGTGACGGTCTCCCGCCAGTGATGGGTGGTGGCGCAGCCCGCGAGCACGACCGCGATGTCGTCCAGGCTGAGCAAGCCCGTGTCCCGCCAGAGCTGGATCAGCGCGATCCGGTGGCGCTGCTCGAGGTCATAGCAACGTCGGCCGGAGCGGCGTTGCGTCGTGATCAGGCCGCGTCGTTCCCAGTAGTGCAACGTCGAGATGGGTAAGTCGAAATACGCGGCGACATCTCCGATGGGGACGAGGACATTCATCACATCAGTTCCGTTCCGGACGTCAGCAGGTGGCGCCGTCGCCTGATCGCGATGCCCGCAGCTCGAGTGGCCCCCCATACCGGCCAGCGTAGCTGCGGGCGTTCGGCGCGGCGCCGGCCGCGCATACGCCGTGGGGAAATCCCAGAACAATCCCAGAGCAATCCAGGGCATCCCATGGCAATGGCGGGTGACGGCAAACGGCCTCGGGCGGACCACCCGCGCAGGGTGAGCAATCGCCAGGCGGACGAGGGCAGACTTCGGTCCCGGACACCAACGTCCGACACCAACGCTGTATGGCGAAGGCGGGGATATGACCACCAGTGACATGACCACCAGTGACATGATCAACAGGCAGGGCCCGAAAGCGCGATTCGAGCTGAACTCCGGCCTCTTGATGAGCGGGGCGGTGCTCATCGCGATCGGTGGCGTTCTCGGACTGATCGGCATGGCGCTGGGTAGCACCGCGCTGGTCACGGCGAGCCGACGCTGGGTGCGGCAGCTGGACGTGCCGCCGAGCGAGATCGCGAAACAGAAATGGGCGAAGGCCAAGGTGGCCACCAACGCCGGGGTCAGCGCCTGGCGAGATGCCTCGCACGAGCCGGCCCATTCCCGGCCCTAGCAACTCCGCGACCGCACACCTCCGCGCCGGCACGCCTCCGCGACCACCGGTGCGACGTTCGGCCGTGCTGACTCCGCCGTTCGGCCGATATGTAATGTGTTCGTAACATAACAGGGGGTCTAGTTAACTAAATAGACATATCTGATGCCAGTGGTTGAAACATGCCTCGCCAACCGTCAGTCGTCACGCGGCACGCCCTGTCAACGGCGACACGAGGAGGGGCCGAGGAACATGATCGATACCGGCGATACCGCATGGGTGCTGGTCAGCGCGGCGCTGGTCATGTTGATGACACCGGGTCTCGCGCTCTTCTACGGAGGAATGGTCCGCGCGAAGAGCGTGCTCAACATGATGATGATGAGCTTCGTCAGCCTGGCCGTCGTCGGTGTGCTCTGGGTGATCTACGGCTTTTCCCTGGCTTTCGACAACGACGCATTCGGCGGCCTGGTCGGCGGAGTGGGCAAGGTCGGCATGCACGACGTGATCGGAGCCGTGGCCGGGACCATTCCACTCTCCGCGTTCGCGATGTTCCAGCTCATGTTCGCGATCATCACCGCCGCATTGCTGGCCGGGGCCGTCGCCGACCGCACCAGGTTCTGGCCCTGGGTGCTGTTCCTGACGCTCTGGGCGACCTTCGTGTACTTCCCGGTGGCGCACTGGACCTTCGCCGTCGACGGGGTCGCCGCCGCGCACGGGGGCTGGATCGTCAACGGCATCCCGTCCTGGGGGTATCGCGGCGCACTGGACTTCGCGGGGGGCACCGCAGTCGAGATCAACTCCGGATTCTCCGCCCTCGCCCTGGCGCTGGTGCTGGGGCGCCGCCGTGGCTGGCCCGGCGAGCCGATGCGTCCGCACAACATGCCCGCCGTGCTGCTGGGCGCCGGGCTGTTGTGGTTCGGATGGTTCGGGTTCAACGCCGGGAGCGCGCTGAGCGCAGGCGAGCTGGCTGCCACGGCGTTCACCGCGACCATGACCGCGTCGGCGGCCGGGGTGCTCGCCTGGTTGCTCACCGAGCAGGTCACCGACGGGCGGCCCACCACACTGGGCGCGGCGTCCGGTGCGATCGCCGGGCTGGTCGGGATCACCCCGGCCTGCGGATTCGTCGACCCGCTGGGAGCGTTGCTGATCGGAGCGGTCGCCGGTGCGGTGTGTGCGCTGGCGGTCCGGCTGAAGTTCCGGTTCCGATTCGACGACTCGCTGGACGTGCTCGCGCTACACGGGGTGGCCGGCCTGCTCGGCACCCTGATGATCGGCCTGGTTGCGACCACTAGGGTGAATAAGGCAGGCGGTGACGGACTGTTCTACGGCGGCGGATGGAGCCAGCTGGGCGTGCAGGCGGTCGCGGCCTTCGCGACGCTGGTCTATGTGTTCCTGGCGACGTTCGTGCTGGCCATCGTGGTCAAGCGGATCGTGGGGTTGCGGGTGGATCCGGAGACCGAGGCCGACGGCATCGACGAGGCCGAGCATGCCGAGACCGCGTACGACTTCTCGTCACTGAGCGGCGGGAGCGATCGCAGGGAGCGCCCGCGCAAGCCATTGCAGGCATCGGCGCAGGCGAGCGCAGGCACGGAAGGATGAGGTCGATGAAGCTGGTGACCGCGGTCGTCAAGCCGTTCACGCTCGATGATGTCAAGACCGCCCTGGAGCAGATCGGGGTACTCGGGATGACGGTCAGCGAGGTACAGGGCCACGGTCGGCAGAAGGGGCACACCGAGGTCTACCGGGGCGCGGAGTACCGGGTCGACTTCGTGCCCAAGGTCCGGATCGAGGTCCTGGTGGACGACACCCAGGTCGACAAGACCGTCGAGGCGGTGCTGGAGGCGTCCCGGACCGGGAAGATCGGGGACGGGAAGGTGTGGGTGACTCCGGTGGACACCGTGGTAAGGGTCCGAACCGGCGAACGCGGCTCGGACGCACTATAAGCGTCGAGATCGTGGACGGGTCGCGCCCGGCGGGGCGGGTCCGGCGGGGCGGGTCCGGCGGGGCGGGTCCGGCTGGGGCGGGTCCAACTAGGTGGCCGCTGTTTGTCTGCGGCGACTGATGGGTAGGCCTGCTCGGTGGTGATGGATGTGGGGAGCTCTCTGCCACGAAGGGACCGGTGTCTCACCGGCGCGGCCGTGCCGGTGAGGCCGATGGGTAAGGAGCGTGTCATGGCGGAGCAGGATCAGCGGCCGATCAAGGGGTACCCGGACAGCATGGGACCGGACATCCGCTCCGGCGGGGTTCAGGTGTTCGGGGGTCTCGTGCCTCCTTACGGAGGTCGCAAGACGCATACCTCGAGGGCCGAGGCCGAGAAGATGGCGTCGGTGTACACGGTGGACTACAGCAACCCGGCCGCACCGCGGGAGATCTCCGAGATCGAGCGCAACGGCGTGCCTGCCACGGACACCACCGCCAGGAACGTGATGGGCGTCGGCAGGACGACCGGCAGACAGGGCAACGAACTGGCGCTCGGCGACGGCGACAGGCATCGCCACCGGGCTCGCAGGCCGATCGATCCGGCTTACGCGCCTCTGCAGCCCTGACCCGGCGCACCCGCGCCGCGCAGCCGAACCCACCCACCCGCAGCGGGTGGGCCGGGGACCTCCCCCATGTCCGCGGCTACGCCGGCGAGGAGCTCATGGCCGAGCCGAACAGGAGGACAGATGCGGGACGAGGAGTTCATCAGCGAGGTACAGACCAGGGCGGGACTGACCGTTCGTGCCGACGCCGAGCGTGCCGTCGATGCGACGCTGGCGGTTCTGGGTGAGCAGTTGCCGGGCGATGTGGCAGGCCCGGCAGCGGCCGCGCTGCCCGAGCGGCTCGGCGAGCGGCTCTGGGGCGGCAGATCACGACCGCCGTCGACCGCGGCGCGGGCCGGCCGGCTGAGCGCCGGGGTGGCACGTGGTGAGGCCAGTTGGCCCGGCGACAGCACCAGTGCGGACGCCGACGTCGACGAGAACCGGCACGCCCGGTGAGTGGTAACCACCGGAGCGGCCTTCCGCGGACAGCTACCCGCTCCTGCGGTTCGCTGCTGTCGTGGGGACCAGCATCGTGGAGAGCTCGGCGGATCTGTGCACCCGCTGGCGGGAGTCGACGGCGAAGACGAGGCAGTCCGGCTGAGCGTCCGCCCATGCGATGCCGTCGGGGCCCATCGCGAAGGCCGCGGTGGACGTCGCGTCCGCGGTGGTGAGGTCGGGCGCGATCACGGTCAGGCTGAGCAGGTCCCGCACGGACCGCCCGGTCCGGCCGTCGATGATGTGCCCACCCCGCTCGTAGGTTCCCGAGGTGGCCACCGCGCAGTCGCGCACGCTGAGCACGGCGCACAGCTGGTGGGGGTCCGAGGGGTGCCGGATGCCCACCCGCCACCCGCGGCCGGGTTCCGATTCGCCTGCCATCAGCACGTCACCCCCGGCGTTGAGGCAGAACCGCCGCGCACCCGCGTCGCGCAACAGTTGCCCCGCGCGCTGCACCGCCCAGCCCTTCACCACCCCGCAGGGATCGAAGAACCGGCCCGGCAGCCAGGCCCGGAACGCGCCGTCACTGTTGCCCTGGTAGTGCGCGCACAGTCGCAGAATCTCCGCGAGCTCCGGGCTGACCCGGGCCGGTGCGAGCTCACCTCGGCCCAGCAAGCGGACTTCGCTGCCGTCCCGGAACGGGCTGAACCTGCGGTCCACCTCGCGCAACCAGTCGAAGGCCCGCTGGGCCGCCTCGCGCAGCTGCGGAGTGCCGTCCCGGAGGTCCAGCGAGATCGGCAGGCCCATGATGTGTTCCACCCGCCGGAACGGATCAGCCGCAGTGCCGGTCACCGGTCGTCAGCTGCCCTTGCCGTCGATCGCGGCCTGCAGCGACTGCGCGTACGCCTCGCTGGTCGCGGTGGCACCGGAGACCGTGTCGATGTTCGCGCTCTGCGCCTGGAGCGTCTCCTCGCGCAAGGTCGGTGCAGCGTTATCGGCGATCCGCCGACTGTGCCGGTCGCTGGGCTCGGTGATGAGCTGCACACCGGTGATCGTGTTGCCGGTGAACACGACCTGCACCTGATAAGGGCCGAACTCGGTGTCGACCGTCGAGCCGTCCACCGTTTTCTGCCTGCTCGGTGCCGGGATGCTCGGTGCCGGGGTGCTCGACGTTGCGGGCGTGGCCGTACCCACCTGCGGTGACACCGCGGCGCCCGCCTGTGCAGGCGCGGAAGCGTGCACCGTCGTACCGGCCTGCGCGGAGGTGCTCGGCTGGTATCGCAGCAGCGGGATCAACCCGGCGATCGTGAGGGCCAGGACCGCACAGACTCGTTTCATTGTCGTCGTCTCTCCTCAGCCCGCGAATGCGAAACGTTCGGTGTGACAGTGGCCGGCAGGTACGCCCAGCTCACCGAGGGTGCGCAGGACAGCGTCGGTCATGCCGGCTGGGCCGCACAGGTAGACCTCGCGATGCCGGATACCGGGCACCAGGGCGGCGAGATGACGCGGCCCCATGATCGGCCCGTAGCGGCCGGTCGCGGTGGAAAGTCCGATCACGATGTGCAGCCGTGCGCCGCACTGGTGGGCCAGCCACCGCAACTCCGCCACGAGCACCGCGTCCCGCGGGTCACTCACCCGGTAGACCACCACGGCGTCCGCGCCGGTCCCGACCAGTTCCTCAAGCAAGGCACGGATGGGGGTCACCCCGACGCCACCGCCGATCAGCAGTACCCCGTGCCGGGTGCGCTGTTCGAAGGTGAAAGCGCCGTACGGGCCCTCAGCGAGCACCCGCGTGCCGGGGCGGACCCGCCGCAGCGCCGCGCTTCCGTCCCCGAGCGCCTTGACCGTGATCCGCAACGTCGTGCCGTCCGGCATCGCGGACAGTGAGTAGGGATGCGCCTCCCACCAGCTGTCCCTGGTGAGAAACCGCCACAGGAAGAACTGCCCCGCACGGGCGGGCAGGTCGTCCAGGTGACGGCCACCGATGTAGACGGACACGACCGCCGGGCCTTCCGGCACCACCGACAGCACCCGCAATCCGTGGCGCATCCCGCACCACAGCGGCACCAGAACCCGGAACGCGAGCACCGCACCCAGCGCCGCGCCATACAAGCCCCACCAGTACAGCCTGCCGACCGGGGCATCGATGAAGTCGCGACCGACCGTGACCTGGTGCAGAAAGCCGAGCGCTACCGCGAGGTAGGCGTACAGATGCACGAAATGCCAGGTCTCATAGCGCAGCCGGCGCCGGGCCACCCGCGCCGAACTCACCGCGACCACAACGAGCAGCACCATCGCCGCCGCGGCCTTCAGCACGTCCTGCGTGTCGAACAGCAGCGTGCCCACTTCCGACACCACCGGGCTGCGGTCCTGACCGGCGTACCCGAGCGTGATGCACACGACATGTGCCAGCAGCAGCCACAACACCCAGAACCCGGTCCAGCGGTGCCACCGCGTCAGCCGGTCCATCCCCAGCCGACGCTCCAGCCAGGGCACCCGGGCGATCAGGACCAGTTGGAGTACCAGGGCCAGTGCCCCGTAGAGCCCGGTCAACCGGCCCAGCGCGGTCATCAACCCACCAGGAGCATCCAGACTCCCTGCTCCGCCGCCGAGGACGAACAGGTCGGTCACCCAGATCGCGTTCAGGATGAGCAACGCGAACAGCCACCAGCTCACGCCGGTGACCCGCGTCTGCTCGCGGTGCGACGGCCCCGCTCCGGGCCGCTGCTGCACCGTCGCCATGAGTCCGCCCTCCTCGTCACCCGACACGGTGGCCAGTCTCGGCGGTAATTCTGGGGAGAACCTTGGGAAAACCTACGAATAGGCCGACCCAGGACAGCTCCGCCGCACGCGGGGTCACCGGCCACGACAGAATGGCCGGGTGAGCACACCCGGGGACGCACCGCGGTTACTGCTGGTCGAGGACGACCCCGATCTGGTGCGCATGCTGAGCACCCTGCTGGTCGAGGAGGGGTACGCCGTCGACGCCGCCACCGACGGGCAGCGCGGGCTGCACCTCGGTCTCATCCGCAGCTACGACGTGCTGCTGCTGGATCGTGGCCTGCCCGTGCTGGAAGGGCTCGACCTGCTGGCCCGGCTGCGTAGCCGGGGCGTGACGACCCCCACCCTGGTGCTGTCCGCTCTCGGCCGGCCCGCCGACCGCGTCACCGGCCTGGATGCCGGCGCCGAGGACTACCTGGCCAAGCCGTTCGACATCGACGAGCTGCTCGCCCGCCTGCGGGCGCTGCGGCGCAGGCACCTGGACACCGCGCGCACCCTGCCACTGCCGGGCGGCGCCCTCGACCTCGACACCCGGCAGGCCACGATCGGCGCAGGCGCACCGGTCCGGCTCTCGGAACGGGAATGCGCGCTGCTGGCCACCTTGGCCGGGCGACCCGCTGGCGTGTTCTCCCGTTCGGATCTGCGGTTGCTCGTCTTCGACGACGCCGGGCAGGACGTGATCGACACCTACGTGCACTACCTGCGCCGGAAACTGGGCCGGGGCATCGTCGACACCGTGCGCGGGCGCGGCTACCAGCTCGGGCGAGCGCGGTGATCCGGAGCCGGCCACCACGTTCGGCCGACGAACAGATGCTGCGCCGTACCGCCCTGCGGGTCGGCATGCAGACCGCGGCCGGGGTCGCGGTGACCGTGCTCGTACTCGCCGCGGTCGCGGTCCTCGTGGTACTGCACAGCCAGTACCGGGCTCAGGACGACCTCATCGGCGGCGCGATCGCTCGCGCCGATGATGTGGGTGACCCGCCCGCCGGGATGTGGCTGGTGACCCTGCGCGCCGGCGAACAGGCGGCCAGTCCCGGCCTGCCCACAGGCTTGCCCGATGAGGATCAGCTGCGCAGGACCGCCGCCGACCACGTCACCCGCACGACGGACCGTGTGGTGGGCCACCGGGAGTACCGTGTCAGGACCGAACGCTACGGCGCCCAAGGCGCCGTCCAGGCCGTGCTGGACCTCAGCGCCGACCACGCCGAGCGGTCCCGGCTGCTGGATGAGCTGTTGATCGCCGGTGCCGTCGGCCTGGTGCTCGCTGCCTGCATGGGGGCCTGGCTGGGCCGACGCGCGGTCGCGCCGATGGCAGAGGCGCTCGCACTGCAACGGCGCTTCGTCGCCGATGCCGGGCACGAGCTGCGCACCCCGCTGACGTTGCTGAGCACCCGGGCCCAGCTGATCCGCCGCAGACTCCACCAGCAGGCCGGGCGGGCGGTACTCGAGTCCGAGACGGACAGCCTGGTGCGCGACGCAGGCCAGCTGGCATCGATCCTCGATGACCTGCTGCTCGCCGCGGACCCACGTGAGCCCACCGCTCGCGAACCCGTCGACCTGCCCCGGTTGGTGAGCCACCTGGCCGGTGCGGCGCAGCCCGCAGCCGACCGGCAGGGCGTCACCGTGACCACCGCGACCATGGGTGATCCGCCTCCGGTGCTGGGGTCGGCGACGAGTTTGCGCCGCGCCGTGACCGCCCTGCTCGACAACGCGATCCGGCACGCGCGCACCGAGGTCCGGCTGTCAGTCGGTACCCAGGGCGGGCAGACCGTCCTGGAGGTGACCGACGACGGGCCCGGTATCGACGTCAAGGTTCTGCCCACGATCTTCGACCGCTTCGCGGCCACCCCCGCCGACGGCGCGAGCGGAGGCAGCCGCCGCTACGGGCTAGGCCTGGCTCTGGTCAGCGAGATCGCCACCCGGCACGGTGGCTCGGTCTCCGCGGCGAACACCGACCACGCAGGTGCGATCTTCCGCCTCCAACTCCCCGGCACCACCCGGCCACGACGCCAAGAAAACTCCCAGAATCCTCCGCCACCCTGACCCGAGTCGAGATCGCCGAACCGGGAGCGCGGATACCTGCTTTCATCTCCGGATTGCCACTGCATGTGCTGGTCGTGCATGCGGTCGTCGTGCGAGAGCACTTCCCATCGTCCTCGGCGTCCTGACCAGCGCCCAAGCGAATGCGAAAACGGCAAATCGGTGGACAGGGGAACTGTCCACCGAAATCCAACGATAAAACCATAGCCGACACCGGTACCGAAACGATCCTCAGCTCCTGGAACCAGGCGCTCCCAAGAAGCCGATCACGCAACAGAACCAGCGTCAGCTATGGTCCTTCGTTGGAGCCGTACACACGTATCACAGAACAAGGAGAGGACGCTGACAACCACTACCCGGAAGGAATACACCCCCGCCGTCAGTGACGCGTCGAGGGACGGAAACCGACCGTATCCATGAGACGGGACCGCCGACGACCCGAAGCCGGCAACGCCGGGCGAGGGACATCGGAAACCGGAGCAGGCGGCGCCTTCTTGGCGGCGATACGCTCGGCACCGCCGTACAGCAGTGGAAGCGCACCGGCGACAACGCCACCGGTCCGGTTGATGTGTTCGACAGCGGGCACGATCACCTGGGCGTGACCGAGAATCGTCTTGACGCTCCCGAGACAGTCATCCAAGTTGTCGGCGATGTTGTTGAGCAGCACGCCTACCCAGAACAGATAGATCGCGAGAACTGCGATCAGCAATGCGATCACAACGATCGACAGAGCGACAAGGCTCATCTCTCAACCTTTCCGAGCGGCGGAAGCCCAGCACCTGTGAGCACTCTCGTCAAGAAAAGGTGGTGCTGCAGACCTTCAGCAAGAACGGCGTCAACCCCGTCAGCCGTCTGCGGAATGAGCGGCGTATTTGCCGTGTTGCCAGTGATCGCTCGCAGAGTGTCGCGCACGTTGACAACACCACCGTCGATGATCTTGACGAACGAGATGAGGGTACTGAGCAACAGAATCACGACGAGGACGACGACAAACCCGACGCCGATCGCGACCCACCAGTAGACGATCTCTTCTGCAGAGTATCCGGGCATCGCTCAACCCCCAAGCCGTGCGCGTCCGCGCTCTAGACCGCCGATAATGACCACGGCGTGGTCAATCGTCTTTCGCAGATCTCCGAGCGCAAGCGTGTTTCGGTACGCTTGTTCCAAGGCCTCATTAATCATCGGCGCCTGACGGCCGATTCGGCCCGCGATGACCAAGATCGGAGCGACCAAGGCCACCACAGCAGCGATCACCACGATGGCGATCATAAAGCCCAAGTTCCAGCCGAAGAGATGCGCTTCGTGTTCCGCAAGCAGCATCGTCATCTCACAGCCTCCTTCCGGGTAGCTGTTACCACGACGTCACGTGGCTTAATTGCCAGACGACGTCGAAGTCACGCACGTCGTCTCAAGATATGTCAAGAGTGTCTCGGTAGGCTGCTGAACCGCGTGCGCGTCCTTCAGGTGCTGGGCTACCTGGCTCATGAGGTAGCTCTTGTCAGACGCCGTGAAGCTCGAACCACACTCTAAGTGCCCGCATTGGAACTCGTGCATCTCCTTGTTCCTTCCATCCACGACCCGAGGCGAGTCCAGCGATGTGAACCGCCAGCCTGCTAGACCTGCTCCGCCATGGCGCGCACTGGAGCGAGGTTCTTGTTCACATTAGGAATGACCACTGACACGTTCCTCGTCTGATACGCGATAGCACGCACACCCACGATGATCGCACCAAGGGTCCAGGTGACGTGCTTCAAGTCCACGATCACCCGAAGTAGATTGATTGCGAGGTATCCTACGATTAGCGCTGTTGCCAGCAAAGTGACCCACGCTGCGGCAGGCATGTCTTCTCCTCTCTGGTCGATTGCGAGTTTTCTCCGGCCTCACGCTAACTAGGAGCTCAGAAGTTCGCCCACACGCGTCACGTATCGGGTCGCACCGATGGCGATCTCGTTCACGATGGCATCCGTCTCTTCGAGCAGCGGCGCAACGTTGTCGAGCTTGCCCGTCAGTTCGACGCCGTTCGCCAGGATGTCATCAATGGTCACTCGGATACGCCCGATCGGCGCGGTAATCCGATTAACCAGTACGATAACGATGGGGAGCACCACGAAGAGTAGGATAAGGTCCCCGATCCACCATAGGATCATGTCCGCTCTCTTTCTCGCTGGAGGGTCGTCATCACCGGCCGCCACCGCCGAAAAGCCGGCCGAAGAACCGCTTCAGGGCTGTCAGGGTCGCCTGAATCGCAATACTGAAACCCTTGACCGGAACAGCTTGCCGCTGCACCGGTGCTTCGCCCCGGGCCGCCCGGCCGATGTCATCCTGAATACAGTTGGCAAAACTCTTCATGATCACAGCGGTGACGTCCTGGACCATGCCCCTGCCGAACTGGGCGGCCGCGCCCGAGAGCTGAAGATCCTGAGAAACCTTGACGCGGGTACCGCTGCCCGACGGCACCATGGTCGAGGTCACGGACATGTTGGCCTGGCCCTTGCCCTTTTCCTCGGACCCGCTGCAGTTCATCACGATCTTCTTCGCGGCCTCATCCCGCTGCACGATCTGCGCCGTGCCGTTGAAGCGCAGCGAGACCGGGCCCATCTTGGTTGTGACCCGTCCCTTGAAGATGTCCCCGGAGGACTCGATGAGCTCAGCACCCGGGAGGCAGGGTGCGATCCTCGGCACATCTTGCAGGTGCTTCCAGACCTGCTCGAGAGGTGCAGCTACCTCGAACTCATTCTCGATCAGCATCGACTACTCGCTCTCCTTACCACCGGGTGGGTCATGTGATGCGGTCAAGACTCTACTACCGGCCCGATGTACGCGGACGGATCCTTTTCGAATGCCTTCCGACACCCAGGGCAGCAGAAATAATAGGTGACCCCTTCGTAATCGAAGGTGTGGCGCGCGGAAGCGACCTCCACTGTCATTCCGCACACCGGATCGATGGCTTCCTCGACTTCAGGTACCTCAGCCGGCTGTCCAAGCTCCAAGCCGCCAGCGGCCCGCAGCTTCACCAGTTCGGCCAAGACCCCGACAGCGATCTCGCGGTGCGTCACCTTTCCAAGGTCGAGACCCGCCGGCACGCGGACCCGATCGATTGCCTCCTTGGAAACACCTCGATCTGCCAGGTAGCTGAGCACCGAAGCACCCCGCTGCCGCGATCCCACCAGTCCGATATATGCAGGACCGGCGGCCAGCGCCTGCTCCACAGCCTCCTCGTCATGATGGCCCTGGGTGGCCACCACCACGAGGGAACGCTCGTCGATCCCGGCCTCTTTGACATTGAGCCCGCTGACGACCCGCTCAGCTGAGGGATGATCCTCCGCCGAGCCGCCGTCGGGATCGACGAGCACAGCCCGCCACCCAACCGCCTGCGTGATCTCCACCAATGTCTCCGCCATCGGCGAGCGACCAATAACAATCACATGTGGCTTGGGTTCGACAGGCTCGATGTAGATCTCCAAGGCACCCTCGCTCTGACACGACATCGGCAGGAAGAACATGCCTTCCCGCGCAGCCGTCTTCTCGAGCTCGTCAGGAGTACCGAGGAAGATGAGGCGCGGCACACCCTCAGCGAGAGCGTGCCGCGCCTCACGAACCACAATCGGCTCCGCGCAGGCACCACCGATCCAACCGTGCACACGCCCAGAACTGGAGACGACTGCACGGTAGCCCTGCTTACCCGAGGACGGGCCCCGCCGCCACACAACGGTGGCCAGCGCAAACGTCTCACCCCGCTGCGAAAGCTCGCGGGCGTACTCGAGAACGTCCCACCCATCCATAGTCATCTTCTAGCTGTCGGTTCTGACCGGAGGCATACCCGACACATCATGCCCGGTCTGAATAGCCTCCCAGACCCGGTCGGGCAGGCATGGCATGTCGATGTTCCGGACACCGGTGTCGTCCAGCGCATCCATCACGGCGTTCACGAACGCCGCCGGACCACCGACACACGCACACTCACCGATGCCCTTGGCGCCGATCGGGTGGTGCGGCGAGGGCGTGACGACCTCGTGCAGTTCGAAGCCCGGGGTCTCCCACGCCGTTGGCAACAGGTAGTCCATGTAGTTCGAGCCGATGCAGTTGCCCTCGGCGTCGTACGTCTGGAACTGCATGTTGGCCATCGCGTAGGCCTCGGTCATCCCGCCCATGATCTGACCCTCAACGATCATGGGGTTGATCCGCACCCCGCAGTCGTCGACAGCGACCATGCGCAACACGTCCCACACCCCGGTCTCGGGGTCGACTTCGACCGTCACGATGTACGCCGCGAACGGCCACGTCATGTTGGGCGGGTCGTAGTACGAGTTGTTCTCGAGACCAGGCTCCATGCCGTCCGGCATGTTGGCATAGGCCGCCATCGCGCATTCCTGGATGGACACACCGCGGTCCTGGGCACCGCGAACGTAGAACCGGCCGAGCTCCCACTCGACGTCCTCCTCGGAGACCTCCAGGAGGTGCGCCGCCAGTTTTCTGGCCTTGGCTCTGATCTTTCGAGCGACCATCGCGGTTGCGGCCCCCGCGGTGGGCGTGCTGCGAGAGGCGTAGGTCCCCATGCCGAACGGCGTGTTGTCGGTGTCTCCGTGCTGGACGAGGATGTCCTGAGCCGGAATGCCGAGCTCGTGCGTGACGATCTGCGCGAACGTCGTCTCGTGGCCCTGACCCTGGGTCTGCGACCCGATCTTGAGGATCGCCTTGCCACTGGGGTGCACCCGCAGCTCGGCGGAGTCGAACATCTTGATGCCGATGATGTCGTACTCACGGCTGTTACCGGCACCGAGCGGTTCACTCATGGTGGACAGACCGATGCCGAGCCGCCGGCCCTGAGACCGTGCTTCTTCCTTCTCGCGGAGGAAGTCGTCATAGCCGATCGCCTCGCACGCAACATCCAGGCACTTACCGTACTGCCCGGAGTCGAGCAAGAAGCCGTACGGCGTCCGGTACGGGAACTGGTCGTCCTTCACCAGGTTGATCCGGCGGAACTCCGCCTGATCCATCCCGATGTCCGCCGCAGCTGCCCGAATCACGCGCTCTTGGAAGAACATCGCCTCGGTCACCCGGAACGAACACCGATACGCCACCCCGCCGGGTGCCTTGTTCGTGTAATGACCCTGAGCGGTCATGTACCCGTACGGGATGTCGTAGCAACCGAACGCGGAGTGCATCAGCCCGATCTTGAACTTGGTCGGCTGCGCATCGGAGAAGAACGCCCCGTTGTCGGTGTCGCAGTGGTAACGCACCGCGAGAATCTTGCCGTCCTTACGAAGCGCGAGCTCGCCCTTGTAGTAGATGTCACGGGCGTAGTGGGTGGAGATCAGGTTCCCGGTCTTGTCCTCGATCCACTTGACCGGACGGCCGAGCAGAATCGAGCAGAGGATCGAGGCCACATAACCCGGGTAGACCGGCACCTTGTTACCGAATCCACCACCGATGTCCGGCGAAATGACCCGGATCATGTGCTCCGGCAGCTCCGCGACGAGCGCAACAGCGGCCCGGATGATGTGCGGGGCCTGCGTCGTCATGTAGACGGTGAGCTTCGTGGTGGCCTGGTTGTAGTCCGCGATGGACCCGCAGCACTCGATCGGCGACGGGTGCGACCTCGGGTAGTGCAGCTCCAGCTTCGAGATGTAGTCCGCCTGGGCGAAGGCACGCTCGGTTCCCTCACGGTCACCGACCTCCCACCGGTAGCAGACGTTGTCGGTCTGCCCCTCCTTGTCGTCCCGGATGAGCGGGGCGCCCTCGGCAATCGCCTGATAGGGGTTGACGATCGGAGGAAGCGGCTCGTACTGGACGTCGATCGCGTCACAACCGTCCTTGGCGATGTACGGATCGTCGGCGACCACGCACGCGATCTCCTGGCCCTGGAAGCGCACCTTGTCCATGGCCAGCACAGCCTGCGTGTCATAGGAAAGGGTCGGCATCCAGGCGAGGTTGTGCTGGGCTGCCATTTCTCCGGTGAGCACCATGTGCACTCCCGGAATCTGCCAGGCCTTGCTCGTGTCGATCGACGTGATCCGCGCGTGCGCAAGCGGACTACGGAGGATCTCCATGTGGACCATGCCAGGCAACTTGAAGTCGTCGATGTAGTTGCCCTTGCCACGCAGGAAGCGGTCGTCCTCCACCCGCTTGCGGCTTGAGCCCAACCCGCCGATCTTGATTTCGTCTAACGCTTGCGCCACGTCACGTCTCCCTTGTCGTCGACTCTGTGCCGTCAGCGACTAACCGCAGGCTGGCTGCGCATCAGTTGGGCTGCCCAGAGCACTGCCTTCACAATGTTTTGGTACCCGGTGCAACGACAGAGGTTGCCGGCCAGTGCCCAGCGCACGTCTTCCTCGGTCGGGTTGGGGTTCTGGTTGAGCAGCGCCTTGGATGCCATCATCATCCCGGGCGTGCAGAAACCGCACTGCAAGCCATGTTCTTCCCGGAAACCCTGCTGAATCGGGTGTAGCTCACTCGACAAGCCGAGACCCTCGACCGTGGTCACTTCGTGTCCGTCCGTCATGACAGCGAAGATCGTGCACGACTTGACCGGCAATCCGTCGAGAAGCACAGTGCAGACACCGCAGTTCGTCGTGTCGCAGCCGAGATGCGTCCCCGTCATTCCCAGAATCTCACGGAGGAAGTGCACCAGGAGTATCCGGGGTTCGACATCGACTGTAACAGGTTCATCGTTAACTGTGACGGTTATCGTCCGCTCTTCCACGCCGCCTCCTTGAGTCAACCATTGCTTCAAACAAGCCGATCCGAAATTTCAGGGCGATTCAGGCCGCGCGGACCTCGCGGCTACTCAAGGCACGTGTGACGAAGGTATGCACGACGTGACGCTTGTACTTGGCACTCCCGCGGACGTCACTCTTGGGCTGAGCCGCGTCCGCTGCCAGCCGGGCAGCCTGATCGATCGTGCCGGCGTTGAGCGTGCTCCCGACGAGAGCCGCCTCGGCGGCCGTGCACTTGATGTTGTTGGCGCCGACACCCGTGAGCGCGAGGCCGGCTCGGGAGATAGTGCCGCCCGAGGACTCAAGAGCGACTGCCAGGCCCACGGTGGCAAAGTCACCGACTCTGCGTTCGAGCTTCAGGTAGGTCCCGGAGACGCTCCCTCTCGGCGCAGGCACCCGGGCAGCGATAGCGATCTCACCCGGTTGCAGGGAGTTCTGGAACGGCCCCACGACGAACTGCGATACCGGAATGGCCCGCTCGCCGTTGGCACTGCCGGCGATGATCTCGCCCTCCAGTGCCAACATCACCGAAGCCCAGTCACCCTGGGGGTCGGCGTGGCACAGGGAACCCACCAGAGTCCCCCGGGTACGGACCATCGGGTCCGCGATGAGCGGTGCCGTCGCGGTCATCGTGGGCTGCTTGCTACGAATGAGCTCGGAGTATTCCAGGTCACGGTGCCTGCACAGCGCACCGATGTGCAATGTTCCGTCCGGATCAGCGTGGTGATACGACAGACCTGGAATGTTGTTCAGGTCGATGAGCACTCCGGGCGCGGAGAAGCGCAGCTTGATCAGGGGAATGAGGCTTTGGCCACCTGCGATTACCTTCGCCTCGTCACCGTAAGTCTGCAAGAGACCGTACGCTTCCTCGAGCGAACGTGGGGCCTCGTAGCGGAAACGAGACGGGTACATCCAGTCCTCCTAATGCTGAACGGTCGAACAGATAAAGCGGCGTTACGTCAGACGTATCCGCAGGGATCCCTTTCGAAGTCCGCGAAGGACAACCACAAACGACCCAGGGCACGCTGGTGTCCTGGCGGGCGGGACGGAATCGCTTACTCGTCCATCCAGCCAAGGCCACCACCACGACGGGGGGTGCCTTCACGACTTGCGGACGTGTTCGTGGGCTTCGACTCGGGCTTGGGCTCGACGACCGCGATGGGGATGCTCTCCTCCTCGGGGTTCGGCCGGGCCTCCTGGTGCGGGGGCCATGGACCGGGAACCGGCTGGCCGGCAACCTTGAAAAAATCCGTGACCTCGGGCCAGGCCCAGATGGTCGGACTCTTTCCGGTCTTAGGTGCATCCTCGATCAGCTTGTAGATACGGGGGTTACCGACACTTTGACCGTCGGATTCCATCGCCATGGTGTATCCCCTCTCATGCTCCAGGACCGCGCCTCGTAAGTCGGTCACCAGACCGTTCGTCGGTCACCTGACCGTGCGTCGCTGTGACGCGGAGCACTAGTCCACACGGAGGAGTACTTGCGTGTCAAGAGGATCTAAGTGACCAAGCGTAGAGGGCTACGGGCCAGCTACCGCCCCCTCTGAGCTCCTGTGTTGATAGTTGTTTCACAGTCGAAGGTGCGAGATTATGAGGGCATGGCCGTCGCCGCTCCGTTGCCCCTTCGCGAGGGCGACCGGCGCCGTCTGGAGGCACTGACCCGCTCCACATCGGTGCGGGCCGGGCTGGCGCAACGGGCGCGGATCGTCCTGCTGGCCGCGGACGGGGTGCCGAATGCGGAGATCGCGCGCCGCACCGGATCGACGCGGCCCACTGTGCTCGCTTGGCGGAGCCGCTACGCAGCAGGCGGGCTGGATGCCCTGGGAGACAAACCCCGCTCCGGCCGGCCGGCCGAGGTGGATGAGATCGAGGTCGTGGCGACCACCCTCGCCGACGATGGCAGGCCACCCGCCCACCTGGGCGTGACCCACTGGTCGTCCCGGCTACTGGCGAAAGAGCTAGGCGTCTCCTATGCAACGGTGGCGCGGATCTGGCGGAAATGGGGCATCCAGCCCGATCGTCTCGATACGTTCCAGTTCCACATCGGTCCCGAACTGGACGCCGAAGTCGATCAGTTCTACCGCACACCGCCCGGGCACTCGGTAGTGCCGCGGCCCAGCCAGGTCCCGGCTACCGGGTCGCAACCCGCAGGTCGCTCCGCACAGCAGGCCGACCCTTGGCTGAGCCTGGTGGAGGTGTCCCTGGGGATCCTCATCCGCCAGGCCGTCCGCAGGGGAAGCCTCGCCTCGGTACACAACCTCATCGAGGCGATCGGAGCGCTCACCGACGGAGGGGCCGAGCCGGCGGAGTCCTCCGTTCCAGCAGTCGAAGCGCCGACGCCGACGGTTCAGGACGACCGTAAAGGTACTTCGAACACGCAACGGCCGTGCAGACCGCCAGCCCGGGCAGAAGTTGATCTTAGAAGGAACCCGGATCGGCTGTCGCTCCGGGCAGAGTTCCACGGCGCGCACAGCGAACTGACCGGACGACCGGACAGCCAGACCAGCTAGGCCGGCAGCCACCGGCCGGTCCCGGTCCGCGCCCAGCGGACCGGCTGCGGTCGCCGCACCCACCCCATCCTGAATGGGTCCACACCAATCTTGTCCCGTCACACCATGCTCTGCGCGGGTTTGCAACGCCGATTTTCTCGGCAATTCGCAAATACGAATTGAGGCACCCACTCATAGTCACATATCCGGTGGGGAATCCGCCGGACCACCGGCGCCGCCTGCTGCAGAGAGTGGGCGCAGGACGCCGTCCCCGCTCCATACCCCCGACCGACCCACCCCGCCGAGGGAGGCCGGAATCACCGGGCCCGCCTAGCCTGGCGACCATGCCGATCACGCCGCCCCCGGGGGCCATGCCCGCGACCCGTACGGACGCCGCCGCGATGGCACCCGAACACGCGGATCCGCTGAGAGCGGTCATCTTCGACGTGGATGGGACACTCGCCGACACCGAGCGAGACGGGCACCGGGTGGCGTTCAACGCGGCCTTCGAGGCAGCGGGGCTGGACTACCGG
>DASXOV010000159.1:0-21754 GCA_036494005.1 Pseudonocardiaceae bacterium
TTCACCGGCGACCACCGCGTAGTCGAAGCCCGGCAGTCCGTCGGCGGTGCGGCAGGTCCCGTCAGCTGGTGATGTCCTTGCTGGCGAACCGCCACCAGGCGGCCAACCCGAAAACCGTCGCGTAGGCCAGGCCGGAGAACACGCCACTGGCCAGATGGCTCCAGTCGATCGGGGAGGCCAGCAGGTCCGACCAGGCCGAGTTGAACCGGGTGGGCAGGTAGTCGCGCAGACTCCCGAGTGCGTCGATGCTCTCCAGGATCTGGGACAGGATCGATACCATCACCGCTCCACCGACCGCGCCCAGCGGGGCGTCGGTACTGACCGACAGCAGCAGGGCGAGCCCGGCCACCCACGCCAGGTGCAGCGCGAGATAGCCGGGAACCACGACCAGTCTGCTCAACGCCGGGGCCAAGCCCAGCGACTGACCAGTCGGAGATATCAGGTGACCGGGGCCATAGGCGAGAAGCCCGACGGCCAGCGCCACGGTGGGCAGCAGCAGCAGGGCGAACACCGAGAGCAGCGCGGCGACCGCCGCCTTCTGCCGCAGCAACCGGCCGCGGGGCACCGGGGCGGCGAGCAGATAGCGCAGAGTCGACCAGGACGCCTCACTGGCCACGGTGTCGCCGAAGAACAGCGCCACCACCACCACGAGCAGGAAGGCCACTGAGGAGAACAGCGTGAACACCACGAAATTCGCCGCGCTGGCGGTGGCCAGATCGATCAAGGTGGCGCCACCGCGGTCCGGCTGGTTGTTGCTGCCGAACTCGAACGCGAGCCAGAGCAGGACGGGCAGCACCACGAGAAAGCCAAGGGTGAGCACGGTTCGCCTGCGTCGCAACTGGCGCACCAGTTCGACCCGCAGCGGCAGGGTCGCCGCTGCGCGATAGCCCGGGGCGGCTGCCTGGGTGGTCATTCGATCGGCTCCTCTCCCACCAGTTGGAGGAAGGCCTCCTCCAGCTGACGTCGCGCGGTCACACCCTCGACACCGACCCCCGCAGCAACCAGTGCGGAGACCGCGGTGGCGCGGGGCAACCCATTGAGGTGGGTGTGCACAACGGAACGTTCGATATCCCTGACATCGACCCCGTCCAGGGTGCGCAGCAGCGAGGCGGCTCGCGCCGGGTCGTCCACCGTGAAGCTCACTGTGGCGCTCCCCGCGACGATCTCGGCGACGGTGCCCGCCGCCACCAGGCGGCCGTGGTGCATCACCACCACGTGGCTGCAGGTCTGTTCCACCTCGGCGAGCAGGTGGCTGGAGACGAGCACGGTGCGGCCGGCCGCGGCGTAGTTGCGCAGCACCTCGCGCATCGCGTGGATCTGCGGTGGGTCCAGGCCGTTCGTCGGCTCGTCGAGCACCAGCAGATCCGGTTTACCGAGCATGGCCTGTGCGATGGCCAGCCGCTGGCGCATCCCGTGGCTGTAGCCGGAGACCCGTCTGCGTACGGCGTTTCCGAGGCCGGCGATCTCAAGGACCTCCTCGACACCCGCCTGCTCGGCAGGCCGGCCGGTGGCGGCCCAGTACAGCCGCAAGTTGTCCGCACCGGACAGGTGCGGGAGGAACCCGGACCCCTCCACGAAGGCGCCGACCCGGGACAGCACCGGCGCACCCGCGCTGACCCGGTACCCGAACACCCGCAGTTCGCCGGCGCTCGGGCTGATCAGGCCCATCAGCATCCGCAGCACCGTCGTCTTGCCTGCTCCGTTGGGACCGAGCAGCCCGAGCACCTGTCCGGGCTCGACCCGGAAGGAGAGTCCCTCGGCGGCGGTGATGCCGCCGGGGTAGCGCTTGGACAGCCCGGTGACCACCAGCGGTACGTTGGCCAGCGCGGGGTCGTGGTCGTCCGCACGCCGCCTGCGCGCCACGGCGATCACGCCGGTCGCCGCGACCAGCAGCACAACGAGCCCGCCAAGGCCCGTGAGCTGGGCGACTGGAAGTGGTGTGCCGGCCTGCTGACCGGGCACCAAGGGGATCGCCAGCGTCCTGTTACCCCCCAGTGCCACCGTGTACCCGGCGGGCTGAGCGGGCACCGCGTACGCGCGGTCGGTCGTCGCGACGCTGACCACGATTCGGTGTCCCGCCTCCACGGGCCGCACCACCCCGGGCAAGGTCACGGTGACATCGACCGGTGTGCCGTCGGCAGGCAGTGGCCCGATCCGTACCGGGGCGACCGCACCTCCGGGCAGCGTTCGCCGCCCGTCACCGGCTACGTCGTAGAGCTTGACGAACAGCACCGCTTCGCGTGGCGGATCGCCGACGCCCGTCGCTGTGGCGCCCACCCGCAACCGCACCTGGGGTGCTCCGGCGATCTCCAGCGGGTCGGCCAGTGGATCGGTGGCGAACGTGGCGCCCTGCCCTGGGAGGTCCACCGCCACCCCGGGCAGGGCGCTACCGGCCTGGGAGGCCGCGCCGCCGAGCCCGGGCAGGCTGCTCAGCGCGGCGGGACTACCGCCGGGCGGGCGGAGGACCGGCTGTGCATCGCCACGCAGGGTGAGATCCCGGCGCTGCACCGTGGGGACGGGGCGGCCTGCGGAGCCGATACCTGGGTAGACGGGGGCGGTGACGGTGCGCTGGCCGAAACCTCGGGTCCCGAACAAGCCCTGCACCTGGTAGTCGAAACCGGTGCCGGGACCCGGACCCTTGCCGGCCAGGTAATGCTCGAACCAGGCGTCGATCTCCTCCTGTAGCTGGGGTCCGGGCGCGCCACCGTCGTGCCCACCCGCGTACCAGATCACCTTCAGCGGGGCACCGGCCGCCGCGATCTGACGGGCGGTGGCGTCCGCTTGATCCAACCCGAAAAGGGTGTCCTGCTCACCCTGGATGAGCAGGGTGGGCGCGGTGATCCGGTCGGCCACCATCGTCGGCGACGAGTGCCGCAGCAGCGCCACGATCTGCGGCGTGGGCGCTCCCGCGATGGCGGCCTGGACGTAGGCGGCACATATCTCGGGCCGGAACCGCCCGCACACCCCGGCGCCGCTCGCACCCCCGCCGAAGAACAACCCCGCCCATTCGCGTTTGAACACCCCGTCCGCGGCGAAGGCACCCACCGCCGGAGTGCCTGCTGTGATCGGGCTCCCGCTCGCTGCATTCGGGAACAGCGCCTGGGCCAGATCGTTCCAGGTGATCTCCGGTGCGAGTGCGTCGATCCTGCGGTCGGTTCCGGCCAGCAGCAGGGCCAACGCGCCGCCGTAGGACGCCCCGGCCACGCCGACGCGGGGGTCGCCGGGGCGGTCTTGCACCACGTCGGGTTGCTTGGCCAGCCAGTCCACCAGAGCCCGGGCGTCGGCCACCTCGTAGTCGGAGCTGTCCAGCGCGATCTGCCCGGTACTCGCGCCGAAGCCCCGGGCGGTCCAGGCGAGCACGACGAACCCGCGGCGAGCCAACTCGCCGGCCTCGGCGCTGACCGAGTCCTTGCTGCCGCCGAAACCGTGGGCGAGGAGCACGGCGGGGGCTGGCGTGACCGAGGGCCGGTACAGGGTGGCGTCCAGATGCACGCGTCCGGTGCTGCCCGGCCCTTCCGGCACGTCGACAGTGAGGTTCTGGGTGGCCACCGGGTGGGGGCCGGGCGCTATCGTCATGGTCAGCGCCACCACTACCCCCGCACCCACGATCAGGGCGAGGGCCAGCAACACCACCGGGGTTCGGCGACGCAGCCGCATCAGCAGGGACGACCGGGCCGGTCGGGGCAGTCTGCCGGAGTCGGTGATGGGGCCAAGGTAGCTGATGGGCCGACGGTAGGTGAGGGCCGCGGCGGCAGGGCGCTCGTCTCAGTGAATTCTCAGCACGACACGTGCAGATCCACCACGTGCTCGACGCGGGGCGGCTCGGCGAAGTACCGGCCGACCTCGTCGCGCCAGCTCTGGAACGACGGCGACTCCCGGAAGCCCTCGGTGTGGTCGGTCAGGCGCTCCCACTCGACGAGCAGTACGAACCGCGACGGTGACTCGATGCCTCTCGTCATGCGGATCGAGACGCAGCCGGGGCTGTCGCCGACCAGGTGGGCCGCGCGGTCGTAGGCCGCGGCGAAGGAGTCCTCCTCGCCGGACCGGATGGTCAACTCCGCGATCTCCAGCACCATGTGCCCAGCTTGGCACACCGCGACCACCTCGGTGAGCTGCCTCACCCACACCGGGTTGTCTGGCGCACCCCCCATTGAACCGCCATGGCGGGTGGGGGACACTGAGCCCGTTCGTGGAGGGGAGTATTCCTTCGCGGCGGCATCGTCATCACGGGTTCCCGCGACCACGGGGATCCCGGTGCCGTCGACCGGGTATTCCGGTGGAAGAGACCTCCGGCGAGTGACGTGTGCCGTCTGCCGGAGGTTCGCATATGGATGTTCCCACCTGGGTTTGGTTCACGACCGTCGGCAGTCTCATCGTCCTCCTGGCCGTTGATCTGTTCATCGTCGATCGTCATCCGCATGCGGTCCGCATCGCCGAGGCCGCCCGGTGGGTCGTGTTCTACGTGGCCTGTGCGGTGGCCTTCGGCTTGGGGGTCTGGCTCTTCGCCGGTGATGGATACGCGATCGAGTTCTTCGCCGGATATCTCACCGAGTACTCGTTGTCAGTGGACAACCTTTTCATCTTTGTCATCATCATGTCGACGTTCGCGGTGCCTGCTATTCACCAGCACCGGGTACTGCTGGTGGGCGTCGTGCTCGCGCTCGTCATGCGCGGCCTGTTCATAGCGGCCGGCGCTGCTCTGATCACCCGCTTCAGCTGGGTGTTCTACTTGTTCGGGGCACTGTTGATCTACCTGGGCTGGCAGCAGTTGCGCCACCGGCAGGACGCTGCGGAATACGGGGAGAACATCGCGCTGCGCCTGTTACGCAAGCTGGTCAGAGTGACCGATGACTACCATGATTCGAAGATCACCGTGAAGCGGAACGGCAAGCGTTGGGTCACGCCGATGCTCGTCGTGATGCTCGCGATCGGTACCACCGACCTGATCTTCGCGCTGGACTCGATCCCGGCGGTTTTCGGTCTCACGAAGGAACCGTTCCTCGTATTCACCGCCAACGTCTTCGCGCTGATGGGGTTGCGGCAGCTGTACTTCCTCATCGGCGGGCTGCTCAACAGGCTCGTGTACCTGCACGCCGGGCTCGGTCTCATTCTGGGCTTCATCGGTATCAAACTGGTACTACAGGCATTGCACGACAACGAGCTACCGTTCCTCAACGATGGCCGGCCGCTGTCCTCGGTGCCGACGGTGGGTATCGAGCTCTCACTGGGTGTGATAGTCGGCGTGCTCGTCGTGACCACGGTGGCCAGCTTGCTGAAGGTACGGAGCAACCACGCAGCGGCGAAGGCGGCGAAAAAGACGCCCGCGAAGGCGGGCTGACGCACGTCACCCCGGGTGTGCCCTGGCCACCCAGCGTGGTTCATCGCCAACTAGCCTCCGATCGTGACCATCCGCCCGCCGCGCGCCGCGGCGCTGGCCGGGGTGCTGGCTGCGTGGGCGCTGACGGTGTGTCTCGTGCTGGTCTCCTTCACCAAGGACTTCATCGACCTGATGGTCTATCGCGCCGGAGGGCACGCCTGGGCCAGCGGCGTCCCGCTGTACGGGGCGGAGTTCCCGGCGCAGGTGGGGCTGCGAGCGTTGCCGTTCACCTACCCGCCGGTGTCCGCGGTGTTGTTCGCTCCCTTGGCCGCGATCCCCCTTCCGGTCGCCGTCGTGCTGCACACCGTGGCCGGGTTGACGGCGCTGGCGGTGACCGCGTGGCTGACGGCGCGGCGCCTGGAAGCCGACCAGTGGCGCGCTGCGCACCTCGCCATGACGGTGATCGTGCTCGCGGTGCTGGCCGAACCGGTACGCCAGACGCTCACGTTCGGCCAGGTGAATCTGGTGCTGATGGGTCTGGTGGCGGCTGATTGCCTGGTGCCACGCACGCCCTGGCCGCGTGGGGTGCTGATCGGTCTGGCTGCGGCGATCAAGCTCACCCCAGCGGTGTTCGTGCTGTTCTTCCTGGCTCACAGGCAATGGCGCCCGGCGCTGGCCGCGGGTACGGCGTTCCTCGTTGCGACGGTGGCCGGGTTCCTCGCGGCCCCCCAGGCGTCGGCCACCTACTGGTTCAGCGGTGTGTTCACCGACCCCGGTCGGATCGGGACACTGGACTACCGGAGCAACCAGTCGATAGCCGGGTTGCTGCACCGCTTCGGCCTTCCGGCGCCGTGGGTGACCGCGGTCTGGCTGCTGGCTGTGTCCGCGGCACTGGCCGCTGGATGGATGGCGGTGCGGCGGTTGCGCGGCACCGGGCATGACGTCGCCGCGCTGCTAGCGGTGGCGACCACCGGTCTGCTCGCCTCACCGGTGTCCTGGTCGCACCACTACGTGTGGGTGGTGCCTGCTCTGGTCTGGCTCGGGTACCGGGCCCTGCGCTCCGCACGGCAGCGGCTGGTGCTGGTCCTGTTCGCTGTGGTGTTCGCGGTCGGCCCGCACTGGTTGATGGGCGGCGAAGCGGGCTGGGGGCTCGGGGCGCAGATCGTCGGCAATGCCTACGTGTGGTCGGCGGTGCTGGCGCTGTTCGCCGCGGCGTTCGGCCCGATCGGCCCGGTGGTGGTGCCCGACCGTTCCGAGCACGCCGCGCTTCGGAACATCCTGAACGTCCCTGGCGCCGGGTGAGCGGCGGGAGCTCTCAGCCGGACGGCTGCTCACCCTGTGCCGCTTTGTACGACTGTGCAGCTTTGTGCGACTTCCACCTGTCGAGCAGCGCGGGCAGTTCGCGTTGCATGAAGCTGAAGAACGCCAGCGACTCGGCCAGTCGCTCGCCCGCCGGCGTGCCCGCGCCGACCGCCTCGATGCCTTCGCTCAGCCGGCTCTCCCACCGGGCGAGCAGGTGGTCGCGGCGAATCGCCGCTTCGTACCAGACGTCGTCGTGTACCTGGAAGTGGTCGCGACGGGATCCGGGATCGCGTTCCCGGCTGGCCAGGTTGAGCTGTACCAGGTAGCGCACTGCGCCGGACACCGCAGCGGGGCTGATCTGCAGCAGCTCGGACACTTCGGCGGCGGTCAATCGTCCGGAGTCGCTGGCGAGCAGCGCGACGAACACCCGGGCCGGCATCCGGGCGAAGCCGGCCTCGGTGAGGACCGCCGCGAAGCGCTCGACGAACCGCCGCACCGCCTCGTCGTCACGCTTCCGGGCTGTCTGGGGCTGGTTCGTCACGTGAGGCTCCTCCCACGGGTTCGCCTCGGATACCCGCACGACTGTGATTCATGAAACTTAATTTTCTTCACGATTTTGTGAAAACAAGCATACTATCTGATCCATGGAAACCGCGATCTCGGTGTCCGGCCTGGTCAAGTCGTACGGCCGGACACGTGCGCTGGAGGGTCTGGACCTCTCGGTCACCACGGGAGAGGTACATGGCTTCCTGGGTCCGAACGGCGCGGGCAAGACCACCACGTTGCGGATCTTGCTCGGTCTGCTGAGGGCGGACGCCGGCACAGTCCGGCTGTTGGGTGGCGATCCGTGGCGGGACGCCACCACACTGCATCGCCGGCTGGCCTACGTTCCGGGTGACGTGTCGCTCTGGCCGAACCTGAGCGGGGGCGAGGTGATCGACCTGCTCGGACGGCTCCGTGGTGGGCTGAACCCCAAGCGCCGCGCCGGCCTGCTGGAACGTTTCGATCTGGATCCGACGAAAAAGGGCCGCAGCTACTCCAAGGGCAACCGGCAGAAGGTCGCGTTGATCGCGGCCCTGGCCTCCGACGTCGAGCTGCTCCTGCTCGACGAGCCGACATCCGGGCTGGATCCGCTGATGGAGGCCACCTTCCGCGAGTGCATCGAAGAGGAACGACGCAACGGGCGCACCGTGCTGCTCTCCAGTCACATCCTCAGCGAGGTCGAGGCGCTCTGCGACCGGGTGAGCATCATCCGGGGCGGGCGCACCGTGGAGACCGGCACGCTCGGCGACCTGCGCCACCTCACCCGCACATCGATCATCGCCGAGCTGACCCGGGAACCGGTAGAACTCGCCGGGCTGCCCGGTGTGCACGATCTGGACGCCCAGGGCAAGCGGGTCCGCTTCGACGTGGACACCGACAAGCTCGATGCGGCGCTCACCGCCCTGACCAGGGCCGGGGTGCGCAGCCTGACCAGCCAGCCGCCCACCTTGGAGGAGCTGTTCCTCCGGCACTACGAGACCGATCAGCCCGCACCGCAGGCGCAGGTGGCGGCGCGATGAGCGCCCTGACCGGCACCGGATCACTCGTCCGGCTCGCGTTGCGGCGCGATCGGGTACTGCTGCCGGTGTGGATCCTGATCTTCGCGGCGACGGCGGCCAGCTCGGCCTCGGCGACGGTCGGGCTCTATCCCACGATCGAGTCCCGGGTACGGGCCGCGGAGACCATCAATGCCACGCCCTCGCTGGTCGCCTTGTACGGCCTGATCTACGACCCGACGTCGCTCGGTGCGGTCGCCATGCTGAAGCTGGGCGGGATAGTCGCCGCGCTGGTCGCCGTACTGGCTGTGCTCACCGTGGTCCGGCACACCCGCGGTGAGGAGGAGGCCGGGCGGCTGGAGCTGCTCGGTGCGACGGTGGTCAGCCGGTACGCGGCACTCACCGCGGCCCTGCTGGTGGCGTTCGGCGCCAGTCTGGTGATCGGGGTCCTCACCGCGGCCGGCCTGATCAGTGCCGGGCTGCCCACCGCTGGTTCGGTCGCGTTCGGGCTGGCCTGGGCCGGTGTCGGCATCGCCTTCGCCGCCGTTGCCGCCGTCTCGGCACAGCTGACCCAGAGCGCGCGCTCGGCCACCGCGCTCTCCATCGTCGTTCTCGGATTCGTCTACCTGTTGCGGGCGATCGGGGACACCGCCGGAGCGCACGGCCCGAGGTGGTTGTCCTGGCTGTCCCCGGTGGGATGGGGCCAGCAGATCCGGCCGTACGCGGGGGAGCGGTGGTGGGTGCTGCTGCTGCTGGCCGGATTCGCCGCCGTGCTGGCCGCGGGCGCGTTCGGCTTGGTCGCGCGTCGTGACCTGGGCGCCGGGCTGCTGCCGGATCGGCCCGGCCCGGCGAGCGCCGCTGCTGGTCTGCGCAGTCCGTTCGCGCTGGCCTGGCGGTTGCACCGGGGCGCCGTGCTGGGCTGGACAGCGGGATTCACGGTGCTCGGCGCGGTGCTGGGCAACATCGCGTCGAGTGTCGGCAACCTGCTGGACAGCCCGCAGGCCCGGGAGATGGTGCTGCGGCTGGGCGGGGAGAAAGGCCTCACCGATGCGTTCCTGGCCGCCGAACTGGGGATCGTCGGCGTGATCGCCTCGGTGTTCGGGGTGCAGGCCGCCATGCGGCTGCGTGCGGAAGAGACCGCGTCGCACGCCGAGATGGTGCTGGCCACCTCGGTGGGGCGGTTCAGGTGGGCGTTCAGCCACCTCACCGTCGCCTTGTTCGGGACCGCGGCTCTGCTCGTCGGCGCGGGTCTGGGTGCCGGGCTGGCGCATGGAGCGCAGCTCGGTGACCTCGGCCAGGTGGGTCCGGTGCTGCTCGGTGCGCTGGTGCAGCTACCGGCCACGTGGGTGGTCGCCGCGATCGTGGTGGCGCTGTTCGGGCTCGCGCCGAGGCTGATTGTCGGTGGCTGGGCGGCGTTGGTGGCGTTTCTGCTGATCGGGGAGTTCGGCCCGCTGCTGCGCCTGGACCAGTGGGTGATGGACCTCTCTCCGTTCGCCCACCTGCCGAAGATCCCCGGAGCGCAGTTCTCCGCGGCGCCGATCCTGTGGCTGACCGTCACGGCAGCCGCGCTGATCGCGGCGGGTCTGGTCGGCCTGCGCCACCGGGACATCGGATGACCACTGCGGGGATGACCGCTGAGGGCGGCCGGTTCAGCGGCGGGTGAGGATGCGGGTGACCCCGGTGGCCGCGGTGGAGAGCAGCAACCAGCCCACCGCGGTGAGCAGACCGGCCACCCAGGCCGACGCTCCGGAGGTCTTCCACATCCCGTCCTGACCGAGGTTCACGACCGGGAGCAGCAGGTCCGCCGCGAACAGGACCGGTTGCCAGGCCGGGTCCTGGCCGGTGTCGAGCTTCTCCAGCCGGTGATCGAGGAACCAGACCGATCCGAGCACCCAGGCCAGCGCGAGCCAGATCGCCGCCCGCCAGGGGCGGTAGCCGAACCCGACAGTCCACTCCTGCAGCCATCCCCACACCTGCACGAGCCGCCGCCCTTGGGAGGAGTGCCGGTGCTGCTGCTTGGACAGCAGCACCGTGTCGGCCCGATCGTCGTGACCGCTGTCGCGATAGGAAGCGGCGAGCTGGTCATAGGGATCAGGGTCGTAGGCGGGAAGGACGTTGCGCAGCCAGCGCAGCCGGGTGGCGACGTCCGGCTCTTCGGGCCACGCGGTGAGCGACTGGTACCGGAAGTCCTCGACGTCGACCAGTCCCTCGGCGGCCCACAAGTCCGCGCAGTCGTAGACCGAACCGGCGTTCACCCCGGTGAGCAGCACGTCGCCACGTGGTGGTTGGGCGAAGCACAGCCGCAGCTCCTGACAGGTCAATCTGCGGACGCGCAGCGCTGCCACCCCCGCACCTGCCCCACCGAGCCGAGCCCCGTTGAAGTTGACCGACTTCGACACCTCGGCGAGGCTGAGCCGCACACCCCCGGTGGCGGTGAACCCGCGGCTGGCATACAGGTCCTTACCGATGGTGGCGGCCCTGGCGTCCAGCGAAGGCTTGACCGAGCCGTCCGGCCGATACCGCGGGGCGTCGAGCTCAGCGCCGGTGCAGTCCAGCGAGGAGCCGATGTGGGCTTGGTGCAGCCGAACCGAGCCGGCTACCACGATGTGCCGCATGAACAACGTCCCGCCGACCCGCAGGCGGTCGGCGAAGAGCGCATCGCGGCCCGGAGCGTGCAGCCGTATCCCGCTCAGGCTCGTGCTGCCGTGCACGTTCGCGTTGACCAGCCGCACCTGGCCGTACGCCTGCAGTGCGTCGTGGTCGCCGGTTCCGGGACCCGGTCGGCGTGCCTCCAGGTCGCCGCTCACCTCGATGCCGTCGGCCGCCAACGCCACCGGCACCCACCGGTCGTCGTTGTCGGTGTCGGGCTCGACGGATACGCCGAGCGTGGCGCCGGAGAGCCGCAGGTAGCCCCCGATCCGGGCATTGGTCAGCCGGACGCTGCCCCTGGCGGTGAAGCCGGCGTCGAGGACCAGGTTGCCCTTCACGGTGATCCGATCGGCCACCAGTGCCGCCGTGGCGGTGGCGCGCCCGCGTGGCAGCACCAGCACGGCGCACTCCTCGGAGTAGGTGGTGCCGCGCAGTGCCGCGCCGGAGAACACCGCGTTGCCCGCCACGGTGGCGCCGGCCAGCATGACCTGCCCATCGGCGGTGAACCCTCGGTCGCAGCGCAGGTTGCCGCCGATCTGCACCCCGGCGGCGTCCAGCGCGTCGCCCGGCCCCCGGCCGAGCCGGGCCCCGCGCAGGTCGATGTTGCCCTCCACCCGGGCGCCGGAGAGCCGCACCTCACCGTCGGCCCGCATCTCGCGGGCGTCCAGCACGCCGGAGACCGCCAGCCGGACGCCCACCAGTGCGGCGGAGTTGTCCAGCCGGGTCCCGATCAGCCGCAGCGGTCCCTCGATCCGGGCGTCGGGCAGCTCGATCGGTCCGGTCACCGTGCAGTGCTCGAGCGCCAGCTCACTGCGCACCCGCAGGTTGGCGGCCCGCAGCCCGGGCAGGGTGCAGCGCGCGAATCGCCAGCCCGCGAGCTCCGCGGCGTAGAGGTCGACCGGTTCGTCGAACGTGCAGCCGGTGAGCTCGACCAGCGCCCGGATCGTGGTTCCCGGCAGGGCCAGCTGCCCGCGGATCGTCGCGCCGGCCAGCCGCAGGGCCGGGATGCTGCCCTCCTGCCGGTGCGCCCCGGTGAGCAGCTCGACCAGCAGCTCGGCGAACACCTCGCCGCCCTGCAGGTCCAGCGCCGCGCCCGTGGCGAAGGCCCGGCACACCGCATCGGCTGCGGAATCGGTGCGGGTCACCCGGTGGCCTCCCTCGGTACGCCTTGTGGGTGACGATACGGACCTTCGGTCTATGGGCAATCGGCCCCAGGGAAAGAGGCAAAGTTCCGCCGCCCGGGGTTCGTGTGTCGCACCCGCGATGCCCAGGATGGGCTGATGGGTATCACCAGGGAGCGCGACAGCGTGGGACCGTCCGGACACCAGCACCGCTGGCGAGCCCTCGTGGTCACCCAGCTGGCCGGCTTCATGAGCCTGCTCGACGTCAGCATCGTCAACGTCGCGCTGCCCTCCATCCAGCACAGCGTGGGCGCCACCGTGGCCGAGGTGCAGTGGGTGGTGTCCGGCTACGCGCTGACCTTCGGGCTGACGCTGGTGGCGGGCGGCCGGCTGGGTGACGCGCTGGGCAGGCGGCGGATGTTCCTCGTCGCGCTGACCGGGTTCGTGCTGACCAGCGCACTGTGTGGGGCGGCGCCCACCGCGACGTTGCTGGTCGCCGCGCGGCTGTTGCAGGGCTGCGCGGCCGGCTTGCTCACCCCGCAGAACTCCGGCCTGATCCAGGACCTGTTCCGCGGGGCCGAGCGGGGCAAGGCGTTCGGCATCTTCGGCGCCACGGTGGGGCTGTCCACCGCGGTCGGGCCGGTGCTCGGCGGCATCATCCTCTCCGCTGCAGGCGGGGCGGACGGCTGGCGCTGGGTCTTCTACGTCAACGTTCCGATCGGGCTGATCGCGCTGGTCGCGGCCTGGTACCTGGTGCCACCCCGACAGCAGGGCGCGGAGCGCGTTGGTGCCGGGATCGACGTGATCGGCGCACTGCTGCTCGGCGCCGCCGTGCTGTGCGTGCTGCTCCCGCTGATAGAGGTCGAGAGCGGTGGCCTGCGGCGGTTATGGTGGCTGTTCCTGCTGGCTCCGGTGCTGGTCGCGCTGTTCCTGCGCTGGGAGAGCCGGATGGTGCAGCGGGGCCGGGCGCCGTTGCTGGACACCCGGCTGCTGTCGGCCACCCCCGGTTATCCGACCGGGGCCGCGCTGGCGCTGCTCTATTTCATCGGCTTCAGTGGGATCTGGCTGGTGTTCGCGCTGTTCTTCCAGCACGGGCTGGGCTACTCGCCGCTGAGGTCCGGACTCACGGTGACGCCGTTCGCGCTCGGATCGGCGGTCTCAGCCGCGGTTGCCGGCCGGTTGGTGGCGCGCTACGGCCGGTGGGTGACGATAGCCGGGCTGGTGCTCAGCGCGGGCGGGCTGGCCGCCACCGCCCTGGTGCTGCGGGGCGCATCGCCTGCGTCAGCGGCGTGGGTCGCGGTTTTGCCGCTGCTCGTCGCCGGTGTGGGTGGTGGTGCGGTGATCTCGCCGAACATCACGCTGACCCTGGAGTGCGTGCCGGTCGAGATGGCGGGTGCTGCCGCCGGGGCGCTGCAGACCGGGCAGCGGGTCGGTGCGGCGATCGGGAGTTCGGTTCTGGCCGCGGTGTTCTACAGCGTGGTGGGCCCCGGTGCCCGGTATTCGGACGCCGTCGCCGCGGCGCTGCTGGCCGCGGCGGGATTCACCTGCCTGGCCCTGATCGTGGCGATCCTGGAGCTGCGGACCCGCAGGCGCCGCGTCATCCAGCGGCGCGCGCCCGACGAGGCCGAGATCGCCCGGACCGACGTGCACCGGTACTGAGGGCCGACGCGTTGTCAGGATCAGCCGCCGATGTAGCTCATCTCCACCTTCGACAGCCCGGCTGTCGCGCTGGTGCGCTGCGCGGAGTAGCGGTCATTGCGCCGCTGCCAGATGCCCTTGATCTTCGCGTCGAGCTCCTCGTCACTGGCGCCGCCACGCAGCAGTGCGCGCAGATCATGCCCCGCACCGGAGAACAGGCAGGTGTACAACTCGCCCTTGGCGGAGATCCGGGCCCGGGTACAGGTGCGGCAGAACGGTGTGGTGATCGAGGAGATCACCCCGACTTCGCCGGCTCCGTCGAGATAGCGGTACCGGTCGGCCACCTCGCCGGTGTACTGGGGATCCACCGGCTCGACCGGCCACACGGCGTTGATCCGGTCGACGATCTCGGCGGCGGGTACCACGTCGTCCATCCGCCAGCCGTTGGTGTTGCCGACGTCCATGTACTCGATGAAACGGACGACGTAGCCGTGCTCGCGCCCGAAGGCGGCGAGATCGAAGATGTTCTGGCCGTCGTTCATCCCCCGTTTGAGCACTGTGTTGATCTTCACGGGGTGCAGGCCGACATCGGCTGCGGTGGCGATGCCCTGCAGCACGCGGGAGAGGGGGATCTTGACGTCGCTGATGGCTCGGAACTGGTCCTCGTCGAGCGAGTCCAGGCTGACCGTGACCCGGCTCAGCCCGGCATCCCGCAAGGCCTGCGCCTTCGAGGCCAGCAGCGACCCGTTGGTGGTGAGGGCGACGTCGGTGATGCCCTCGACCCCGACCAGCCGCTCGACCAGGCGCTCGATGCCGTGCCGGACCAACGGCTCCCCGCCGGTGAGCCGCACCTTCGTGACACCCAGCCCGGCGAAGACCTGGGTGACCCGCGTGATCTCCTCGAACGAGAGCAACTCCGAGCTGTCCATGAAGGGGAAGTCGGTGCCGAAGACGTCGCGGGGCATGCAGTAGCAGCACCGGAAGTTACACCGGTCGGTGACGGAGATCCGCAGGTCTCGCAGGGCGCGTCGGAACTGGTCACTGACGGTTGCCGTGTCACTGACGGTTGCCGTGTCACTGACGTTGGCCGTGGGGCTGACGTTGGTCATGGCATGGCCACCCGATCGTGACGCTGTGTAGCGAGTAAATCTGACTTGATCATCGGTACTCCGTTCACCCTGTGTTCGTGTGACGCGGCCCAATGGTTCATCACTCCTCGGACATCGGACCGAGGGTTCGGTATCGATCGGCCGACTGTCGCTGTTCGGAACGGATGAATCGCTGGACGTGGTCGGTAACGCCCCAGGCGTTGATGTTCATTCCAGCTTGCCGATCGGCCGGCCAGGCATGGGCTCCTGACCGGCGAAGCTGTCGCGGACAACCACCCGGTCGACGGAACGTGCGAGGACGCGCTCGGTGCGGTCGGTGGGCCTGGTCATCTCCGGGTGCTCTCTGCTCGGACGAGGCGAGGCACTGATCAGCGGTCGAGGCCGGCCAGGGCGAAGAACTCCTGCCGCGACCGCGGATCTTCCCGCAACGTGCCGAGCAGTGTCGAGGTGATGGTACGGGAGCCGACAGCCTGCACGCCACGCAGCGTCATGCAGGTGTGCTCGGCCTCGATGACCACTCCGACGCCCTTGGGGTGCAGTTGCTCTTCGAGCAGGTCAGCGATCTGCTTGGTGAGGCGTTCCTGCACCTGTGGGCGGCAGGCGAACAGTTCGACCACCCGGGCCAGCTTGGAGAGCCCGAGGATCTGCGTCCCGGGCAGGTAGCCGACGTGGGCGACGCCGACGAAAGTCAACAGGTGGTGCTCGCAGACGGACCGGAACGGGATCGACCGGGCAAGGACGAGCTCGTCATAGCCCTCGTCGTTGGGGAAGGTGGTCAGCTCGAACGGGCGGGGGGTGAGCAGTTCGGCGTAGGCGCGGGCCATCCGCCGCGGGGTGGCCCTGAGGTGTTCGCTGTCGGTGCTGATGCCCAGCGCGCTCAGCAACAGGGCGGCCGCCTGTTCAGCGGCGTCCAGGTCGACTGCTGGGGCCTGGTGGACTATCCGCAGCGGGCGGGCCCGCTGCGCGGCTTCACCGTCGGCACTCTCGGCGCGGGGAGCGGTGGCCAGGCCGGCCGCTGCGGATGTCGCCCGCTCGAGCTGACGCCCATCGGCTGTCTCCACTCCTGATTTCACCCATACAACTTTTCTTTATTTACCAATATGCGTCAAGAGCTGGGCCGGGACTCTTCCCGCCCACGTTCGTGGGGGATACTGTGGGGATGTGGATGTGCTGAGAGGCGAGGCCTCCTCGGCTGGGCTACCCATCGATTCAGCCGTAGCTGCGGTCGCCGCTTTGCACGACGAGAGCCGAAAGCGGCTCTACGGGTTCATCCGCCGCCAGCGCCGCCCGGTGACCCGGGAGGATGCCGCCGCTGCGCTGGGGATCTCGCGCAAGCTCGCGGCTTTCCATCTCGACAAGCTGGTCGAGGTGGGCTTGCTGCGCACCGATGAGCAGACCGATGCGGGAGTGCACAAGGTGGGTCGCCGCCCCAAGATCTACCAGCCCTCCGGTATCGACGTCACCGTCACCGTCCCGGACCGCAGGCCGGATGTACTCGCCGACATCCTGGTCGAAGCGGTGGCCGACTCCGATGAGACCACCACCCGGTCGGCTGCCATCCGGATCGCCCGCGAGCGCGGCGAGATGATCGGGACGGCCGAACGTCAGCGGGTGCGACCGGGCCGCCTGGGTGTCGAACGGGCGCTGAACCTCGCCGAGGTGCTGCTCGCCCGATACGGGTTCGAGCCGGGCCGGGAAGGGCCGACAGTGGTCCGGCTGCGCAATTGCCCGTTCCACCCCCTCGTTGCGCGATCGCCCGAACTGGTGTGCGCCATCAGCCATGCCTTCATCAGCGGGCTCCTGGACGGCCTGCGCGCTCAGAGCACGCAGGCCGTACTCAGACCCCGGGTCGGCGAGTGTTGTGTCGAAGTCACCTCGCGGTCCTGACCCGGTGATAGCCGCCCGGTCCGGCCGGGGCAGCGGCCGGCCGGGCGGCGGCGGAGCGACGAGCCAGTGCGTACCGACCCGTGCCGTCTCCGTCACGGGCACCATAACTGGAACTTTCCAAAAAGGCAGTGACACAATCGGGTGGACTGTTGCCACACGTCGTTACATCCACCGGAGCTGTTACGCGACGTGGACCCGCGCGGGACGAATCTCGTGGCGCGACCGTGTCCGGTGTCGATCCGGCTCGAAGCCGTTCGTATAGAGGGTGAGAAGCCGGCGCGGTGCCGGCGCCGACGTGAAGGAGGACCGCAGATGACCCAGTACCTGCTCAGCATCTACCAGCCCGACGGGGACCCGCCGCCTGCTGAGGTCCTGGATCCGATCATGCGGGATGTCGAGGCGGTGAATGCCGAGCTCAGGGCGGCAGGCGCCTGGGTGTTCGCCGGGGGTCTGCACCCGCCGAGCACGGCGACCGTGGTGCGGCTCAAGGATGGCGACGTGCTCACCACCGACGGCCCGTACATCGAGGGCAAGGAGCACATCGGCGGGTTCACGGTCATCCAGGCGCCCGATCTGGATGCCGCGCTGGAGTGGGGCCGCAAGTTCGCCCGGGCGATCACCCTCCCGATCGAGGTCAGGCCGCTGCAGGGCGGAAGCTGCGGGTGAGATGCGGGTGACGTCGGGCCTGCCGGCGGTGCCGGCGTCGGTGATGGAGCGCGTGTTCCGCGCGGAGCACGGCCGCGCGGTGGCCGTCCTGGTCCGGGTCTTCGGCGACATCGATATCGCCGAGGAGGCGGTCCAGGACGCGTTCACCGCGGCGGTTGGGCGGTGGCCGTCCGCCGGACTGCCCCCCAGCCCGGCGGGATGGATCATCACCACCGCCCGCAACCGGGCGATCGATCGCCTCCGCAGGGAGGCGTCCCGCGAGGACCTGCACGCTCAGGCCGCCCTGCTGCACGCCCGCGACGGCAACACAGGACCGGCCGAGGAGGAGACCGTGCGCGACGACCGGCTGCGCCTGATCTTCACCTGCTGCCACCCCGCGCTGGCCACCGGCGCCCAGGTCGCACTGACGTTGCGGCTGCTGGGCGGGCTCAGCACCGCGGAGATCGCCGGCGCCTTCCTGGT
Organism: Pseudonocardiaceae bacterium; assembly: GCA_036494005.1. Lineage (GTDB taxonomy): Bacteria > Actinomycetota > Actinomycetes > Mycobacteriales > Pseudonocardiaceae. Next base: position 17,690 of record DASXOV010000159.1, read on the forward strand.
ACCCGAGCCGACCATGGCCCAGCGGCTGGTCCGGGCCAAGGGCAAGATCCGCGACGCGCGGATCCCTTATCGGGTCCCGGCCGATGCAGACCTCCCTGGCCGCCTTCGGGCCGTGCTGGCCGTCGTCTATCTGATCTTCAACGAGGGCTACACGGCGAGTTCGGGCGACCGGCTGGTCCGGGAGGACCTCTGCACGGAGGCCATCCGCCTCGGACGGCTCCTTGCCGAGCTCATGCCCGACGAGCCGGAGGTCATGGGTCTGCTCGCGCTCATGCTGCTCGTCGAGTCGCGCCGGTCCACCCGCATCACCCCGGGCGGCGACCTGGTGCTGCTGGCCGACCAGGACCGCGGTCGCTGGGATCGCCGCCTCATCACCGAAGGCCAGGCCATCGTCCGCCAATGCCTCCGGCGCAATCAGCCCGGCCCATACCAGATCCAGGCGGCGATCAACGCCGTCCACAGTGACGCGCCGTCGGCGGCGGCCACGGACTGGTGGCAGATCCTGCAGCTGTACGACCAGCTCCTCATCCTCGCCCCGAGCCCGGTCGTGGCGCTGCACCGCGCGGTCGCGGTGGCCGAGGTCGACGGACCGGAGGCTGCGCTCACCCTCGTGGACGAGGACCTCGGTGCTGATCTCGCGGGCTATCACCTGTTCCACGCCATCCGCGCAGACCTCCTCCGACGCCTGGGACGCGACGCCGAAGCGGCGCCGGCCTACGAGGCGGCGATCGCCCGCACCGGCAACACGACCGAGCGCGATTTCCTGCAGCGCTGCCGTTCGGCCCTCACCCGATGACCGCCAGGTGAACCAGTTTGACGCACCGCGCCCAGTGGTGCTCACCTGACTCAGCAGCCTGGACGGTTGGTGACCAGAACGATTCGAACCGCCCACGCTGACAGACGTGTTGGCATCCGCGGACTGAAAGTTCGAAAACCAGGCGTGGACGTTCCCCTGTCAGAATTGCGAGGTCTCGTCGCCAAGCCAACTTCCGTAATCTCGGTCAACGGAACCTACGCCAGCCACATGCTGAGCTGACCCAGAGCTGACCCGGCTTCCGGCAGACCCCGGTCTGCGCCCTCAACCGCACCGAAGAGACCGTCACCAATCCGCTCGTCGGTCTGGCCAACCTACCGGAGCAGGCAATTATCGTCGGCGGAGCGGCCAGCCACGGCGGTACAACGCCGGGTTCGGGAGTCGGCCGGTTCCTGGTGGGGCAAGGCAGCCCCGAGGGCAAGGTCACCGGAAATTCTGGTGACGTCTATCAGCGCGTCGACTCCGGATCCGGCCCGAGATTTTTTGTGAAGGAATCCGACCAACAACCCAATACTGGCTGGTCGGCCAAATAAGTAAGATCAGACCTCACCGTTGAGCGCCAGCGAGCCCAACCTGCACGGCTTCGACGTAGTCGCCTTCCTGCCCGCCGACCGCGCGCGTGCAGGGAGGCCGGGGCGGGCGCGGGGTGCCGGAAGGGGTCTCTGGTCCGTAGCCACCGGCGTGCGGGTTCCTCGACGAAACGCCAGAGGATGTGCGCGGCCACCAGCGGCAGGAGGAGCACGTGCGGGGAGAGGAACGCGGCGAGCGCGGTGCCCGGAGCAAACGCCGGGATGTTGGCCATTGCGGTCCAGTAGAGCTCAAAGATCGGGAGGTGGATCAGGTAGAGGCTGTAGGAGATCCGGCCTCCGTGCACCGCCCAGGGGTGGGACAGCGCCGCGGCCGGGCCCCGATCGCTCAGGGCGAGCGCGCCGATGAGGACGGGGAAGGCGAATATCGCCAGACCCCGCACCCCATTGCGGTCCAGGCTGATGCCGACTGCGGAGGACCAGCCGAGTACGAGGCCGATCTCGACCAACGCCGCGACGGCGATCCCGGCAGCGACGCGGGACACGCGCGGGCTGGGCGGGATCCGGCGGACGGCCAACCAGATCAGGACGCCGCTGCTGAATCCGCCCGCGATCCGCATGGCCCACATGAACGGCGGGTCGGCCGGTAGCGCGGCGATCCACACCTGCGGGAGCAGCGGTATGAGGGCGAGGAAGGCCAGGATCCCCGGGCGGCCATGTCGCAGGCGCCAGGCGAACAGAATCAGCACGGGAAATGCCACATAGGCGAGCCATTCGGCGCTGATCGACCACGACGGGCCGCTGAACGACGCGCCGTGGAACACCGGGCGGTTCCACAGTTGCACCATCAACAGCTGCGCCACCCAACTGCGCCACCCGAGGCTGGGTTGCAGCGCCTGCACGGTGATGATGCCGTCTTTGTCAAAATGGGCGCGTACCAGCAACCAGAGACCGAATCCGATGGTGACCAGCGCGTAGACCGGCCAGATCCGGCTGAACCTGGCCCACAGGAACGATCCCACTGCGCGGGCCCGCGGCCCCGGCCCCAGAGTGCGGGCATAGACGTGGGCGATCACGAAACCCGAGAGCACGAAGAACAGGTCGACCCCGAGCGCGCCCGATTCGATCAGCGGCTGAAACGGCTCCAGGATCCGCGCGTAGGCGTCACCTCGGGTGAACTGGAAATGGAAGGCGATGACGTACAGCGCCGCGAAGAAGCGGAGCCCGGTCAGCGCACGGATCTCACCCCTCGCGGCGTCCAGGGGGACGGCGGGCAGCGGCTCTTGGGGCGGACCGGCGTAGGCACGGTGGCCGACGGCACGGTCGTCGGTGACGGGGTCTGTCACGGGAAGGTCACCGGCCCAGCCGCAGCACGATCTGGGCTGGCTTGTGCCAACTCGTCGTCGCGGGCCACCAGCGCACATCCCCGACATGCCGCTTCAGCGGGTCTTCCCGATACTCCAGCCTCCACGTCGGCACGACCGGGTCAGGCTGCGGCGGGAGGTGGGCGTAGTTGGCGGCGAGTAGCCACTGCATCACCGGGCCTGCCCCGTCCGCGGCCTTCCGGATCTGAACCACCGCCACGGGCCGTGAGGTGAACTTGTCCACGAGCGGACACCGGCAGTGGAACGCGATGGTCCCCACTTCGCCAGGGCTTGCGACAGGCTCACCGGGCGGGACGATCCCGGGCAGGTCCCGCCCTACCGCCGCGTAGTCCTGCGCGTGGGCGAAGTTGCCGAGCATCGGGGCCTCCACCCAGGGGACACCGAGCGCCAGGACAGCCGCGGTCGCGGCGCCGGAAACCGCGGACAGCGTCAGCACCGCGCAGGGTGACACCGCCGCCAGGGACACCACCGCGGCAAGGGCCAGGCCTCCGAACAGCGGCGCGTAGTACCACAGGTAGGGCGGCACCCCGAGGACAGAGAGTGCGACGAAGTGGAAGACCCCGGCCGCGGCGAATGCGAGCGCCACCCGCTGTGCCGGGCTGGCGACATGCACGGTCGCGGCGACCAGAACCACCCCAGCCAGCGCAGGGAGGGCCGCGAGGATGAGCAGGTGCGGTGGGACCAGGCCCGCGTAGTAGGACCAGCCGGTCGCCAGGGTCCAGCCCCACCAGTCGTGCTCGCTCGTTTTGAACGCGAATGTGTCAGGTAGCGCGGACCCGAACAGGAACCACGACGCCACGAACCACGGTGCCGCCACGGCCACCGCGACCCCCGCCGCGGGCAGCAGGCGGCGACGCAGGCCGGGCAGTGTCACCGCGACCGCCGCGCACATCACCGCGTAGTCCGGGCGGCACAACACCAGCAGGCCAGCAAGCACCCCGGACGCGAGCCAGCTGCCCTCCGCTCCGTACCGGACCAGGCCGACGAGCAGCGCGACCCCCAGATAGGTCTCCAGCCCGACCGTCGAGGCCAGCAGCGGGGAGGTCCCCAGCAACCCGACAGCGACGTACGAGGCCCACCGGGACAGCCCCGCCACCCGGGCGAGCTGCGCGGTCCACATCCCCACAGCGGCCAGGGACGCGGCGAGCACCAGGCCGGCGGCGATGACCGGGCTGCCCGAGCCAACCGTCCCCGCGGCGAGCAGCCACACGTTCAACGGTGAGGTCGCGCTGTTCGCAGGCCAGCCGTGGACAAGAGCCCATTCGCCGTGCTCCGCGAGATTCCTCGCATAGCTGAGCGTGATGTACGAGTCGTCGGGCAACGCGCGGTGGGCCGACCA